>NZ_JBIAHQ010000016.1:0-171007 GCF_042870725.1 Micromonospora sp. NPDC006431 | reverse complement strand
GGCCCCCCCCCCCCCCACAAACCCCCCCCCCCCCCCGGCCGCCCGCCCCCCCCCCCCCGCCGCCCCCCCCCCCCCCCCCCCGGGGGGGGGGGGGGCGCCCCCCCCCCCCCCCCCCACCGCGTCTCAGGGTTGGTGCCGACGTCCTTGAGCGCAGCGACGTCGAAGTTCGGCGGCAGCGGCACGTCGGCGAGCACATTGGCCGCCTGGGCTTCCACGCGGGCCGGCGTGACGATCTCCGACGGAAGCGCAGCCAGCCAGGTGCGCACGTCGACGCGCACCACAGCGGTGAGGACCTGGGTCGAATCGTCCCGGGTCCAGTGGCCTCCGGTACGGAGCTCGACGAAGACACCGGGCGCAGCAGAGGCGCGAAGTTGGCCGCGTCGACGAGTCGGAAGTGGTCCTCGTGCTCGGTCCCGGAGCTCACCTTCACCCCATGTCCGGTCGGGCGGCAATCGTGACAGGCACCGAGTCATCCTGGACCGAACCTCGTCCAGCGGCGCCACAACCGAAACGGGTCCCGGGCCACTCTTAGTGTGGTGGGAGGCCGGGTTGCGGAGTGAACGAGAGTACGTCGAGTACGTCCAGGCACGCATGCTGTGGCTGCGCCGGCTGGCGTACCGGCTGTGCGGGCAGTGGTCGGCCGCCGACGACCTGGTGCAGGAGTGCCTCGTCGCGCTGTACCGGCACTGGCGGAAGGCGACGGCGGCGGACTCGCTCGACGCCTACGTCCGGGCGATGCTCGTCCACGCGTACCTGGCCGAGCGGGAGCGGTCCTGGACCCGCCGGGTCCGGCCGGTGGCCGACGTGATCGCCCCGTCGACGGCGCCGCTGGCCGGTGCCGACCACCGCGTCGACCTGCTGGCCGCGCTCACCAAGCTGTCCCGCGGGCAGCGCGCGGTGCTGGTCCTGCGGTACTGGGAGGACCTGGACGTCGCGCAGACCGCCGCCGTGCTGGGCTGCTCGGCCGGGACCGTCAAGAGCCAGACCTCGTACGCCATCGCGGCGCTGCGCCGCCTGCTGCCGAACTACGTGCCGGGAGGGTCGGACACGCCATGAGAGACCTGTTCACCACCCTGCCGGACGATCCGCCGCCGCTGCCGCCCGGCTACCTGGACACCGTGCTCGCCCGGGGCCGCCGCTCGGTCCGCCGCCAGCGGATCGGCGTCGCCGCTGCCTGGGCGGTCGTCGTGCTCCTCCTGGCCGTCCTGGTGGTGCCCGGCGTCCCGCTTCCCGTCCAGCCGGCAGCCCCGTCGACGAAGCCGAGCCTGCCGGACCGCTTCGCCGGGTACTCCATGCTGACCAGCACCGTCGCGTCGGCTCCGCCCGGCCGCGCGATCGCCCTTTACGGCTACGGCAACGGCGAGGCGTTCAACATGTTCCAGTCGTTGGTCGTCGGGGCCGACGGGGACACCTACCGGCGGGTCGACGCCATGGAGGAGCGGGACCGCCCGTCGGCGCTGCTCGCCCCGGACGGCACCCGAGTGCTGCTCGGCGACGACCGCGGCGCGACCGCCGACCTGATCCTCGTCGATCTGACCACCGGCAAGCGCCGGTCGATCCCGCTCGGCGACCCGGTCGGCGTGCGGCTGCTGGCCTGGTCCCCCGACGGCCGTCACGTCGCGTACAGCGCCGCACCCGTCATCCGCACGGACGAGTTCGGCACCGTCAACGTCGTCGAGGCCCAGGTGGCCCGCACCGGCACGCTGCGGCTGCTCGACCTGTCGACCGGACGCAGCACCGAGCTGCCGGCGATCAAGCCGGCGTGGACGGCGGCGTTCGCGCCGGACAGCCGCCGGCTCGCCGTGCAGGTCGGCCAGACGGCCCACCTCGTCGACGTCGACGGCCGCGAGTACGCCAGCGTCCCGATCCCGCGTGGACGCGAGCTGGCCGCCGACGTCGGCTGGTCGCCGGACGGCACGTTCCTCGCCACCGTGCCGTGGCTCACGGACGGGCCGTTCAACGGCACCTCCGGCGGCGACACCAGCCACGGCACCTTCCTCTGGAAGACCGGTGAGGTCGAGTTCGTGCCCGTCTCCGGTGGCGGCACGGCACCCGCGCCGGTCCCGGACGTGGTGCAACTGCTCGGTTGGCGCTCGGCGGACAGCATGGTCGTCGCGACCCTCAACGCCGCGGGCCATGTGGCGCTGGTCGAGGTGCACCTCGACGC
This sequence comes from Micromonospora sp. NPDC006431, assembly GCF_042870725.1. Lineage (NCBI taxonomy): Bacteria > Bacillati > Actinomycetota > Actinomycetes > Micromonosporales > Micromonosporaceae > Micromonospora > Micromonospora sp. NPDC006431. The sequence continues at coordinate 168,840 of NZ_JBIAHQ010000016.1, read as the reverse complement.
CGGCACCCGCCGGACCCTGTCCCGCTTCGACACCGGCAGCACCTGTGAACTCGGCACCCAGGGATGTCAGGTCTTCGACCTGCACCTGGCCACCGGACTGCTGACCGACCTGACGGTGCGGCGCGCCGGTCGCCCGCACCGCGGCCCCTGGCCGATGGTCCTGAACGCCGTCGTAGGCGTCGTCGTCCTCGGCGCCGCGTTCCTGCTGTGGCGCCGGAGACGAAACCGACGGGCCCGATTGGAATAGCCGCGCCACCGCCCGGCACATCTCCCGGGTCTCGACGTCAGAGTGCGCCGAGCCGGTCGGCCAGCACGCCACCGGCCTTGAACAGCCAGCGCGTCGGGTCACCCAGGGCCCCGTCGACTGAGCCGGCGAGCTCCACCAGGGACACCGCCGCCGACACCGATCCGGGAACCGGCCCATTGACCTGCCCCGCGGCCACCCCCACGGGTACGGCGGCGGACGTGGCCGCCGCCAGCAGCGAGCCGACCACCTTGCCGGTCAGCGAGGTCTCGTCGAACCGTCCCTCACCGGTGAGCACCACGTCCGCGCCGGCGAGCGCGTCCGTCAGCCCGACCAGTTCCCCGATCGTCGTCGCGCCCGGCACGATCCCGGCCCCCCACAGCGCCGCGAGGCCGTACGCGGTGCCGCCCGCCGCCCCCGCTCCCGGCTCGTCGGGGTGGCCGCCGGCCTGCTCGGCGAGCCGGCGCAGCGCCGCGTCCAGCAGCGTCACGTCGGCCGGTTCCGCACCTTTCTGCGGCCCGTACACGGCGGCGGCGCCGGCCGGGCCGGTCAGCGGCGCGGTCACGTCCACCAGCAACTGCACCCCGCCGGACGGCGCGGGCAGCAGTTCGGTGGTGTCGACGTGGTCCAGGTCGGCCAGGGCGGCGCCGCCGAGCGGCAGGTCCCGGCCCTGGGCGTCGCGCAGCCGCAGCCCCAGGGCGCGCAACGCGCCGGTGCCGCCGTCGGTGGACGCGGATCCGCCGAGTCCGATGACGAGGCGGGTGGCCCCGGCGTCGAGGGCGGCCCGGGCGACCGCGCCGAGCCCGTACGTGTGTGCGTGGAGCGGGTCCGGGGCGGCCATCAGCGGCAGCCCGCTGGACTGGGCGAGTTCCAGCACGGCCGCCCCGTCGGGCAGCAGCAGCCACGCGGCGGTCGCCGCCCGGCCGTCCGGCCCGGGCACGGTCACCGTGCGGCGTTCGGCGTCGGGCAGCGCGGCGGCGAAGGCGTCCACGGTGCCTTCGCCGCCGTCGGCCAGGGGCAGCAGCCGTGTCTCGTCACCGGGCCGGCGGGCGAGCCAGCCACTGGCGAGGGCCCGGGCGGCGGCGTCGGCGCCCAGGCTGCCCTTGAACGAGTCGGGTGCGACGACGACGCGCATCAGTCGGCCAGCACGAGCCGCAGGTAGCGGTCCTTCATGGTCGCGAGGACCTCGTCCGGGTCGGTCGCCCACACCTCGGCGTTGAAGATCTCCACCTCGGTGTCGCCAGCGTAGCCGGCCTGCTCGACCGCCCGCCGGAACGGCGGGAAGTCGATGTGGCCGTCGCCCATCATGCCCCGGCCGAGCAGCACGTCGGCCGGAAGCGGGGTGAGGAAGTCGCAGACCTGGAAACTGGCGATGCGCGCGCCGGCCCGGGCGATCTGCCGCCACACGTCCGGGTCCCACCAGATGTGGAAGGTGTCGACCACGACGCCGACCTGCTCGACCGGGAACGGTTCGGCGAGGTCGAGCGCCTGCCCGAGGGTGGACAGGACGGCCCGGTCGGCGCAGTACATCGGGTGCAGCGGCTCCAGCGCCAGCCGGACGCCGCGTTCGCCCGCGTACGGGGCCAGCTCGGCGAGCGCGTCGGCCACCCGCTGCCGGGCGCCGCGCAGGTCGCGGGAGCCGGGCGGCAGGCCGCCGACCACCATGACCAGGCAGTCGGTGCCCAGGCCGGCGGCCTCGTCGATGGCGCGCCGGTTGTCCGCCAGCGCGGCGCGGCCGGCGTCGCCGTCGGCGGTGAGGAAGCCACCGCGGCACAGCGACGACACCCGCAGCCCGGCGTCGGCGACGAGTTTCGCGGCGGCGGCCACGCCGATCTCGGCCACCGGCTCGCGCCACAGGCCGATGGCCGGGATGCCGGCTCGGACGCAGCCCTCGACGGCCTCGCGGACCGACCACGACTCGGTGGTGCGCTGGTTGAGCGACAGCCGCGCCAGGCGCGGGTCGACGGCGCTCACGCACTCACCCCGGCGACCGACAGGTACCGGCGCATCCGCTCGACCGCCAGGTCCGGGTCGAGCAGCAGGCCGGCGGTGTCGGCGAGGCGGAACGCCTGCACCAGGTGCGGCACGCTGCGCCCGCTGTGCAGCCCGCCGACCATGGTGAAGCCGGGCTGGAAGCCGTTGAGCCAGGACAGGAACGCGATGCCGGTCTTGTAGTACTGGGTGGGCGGGGCGAAGACGTGCCGGGACAGCGGTACGGTCGGGTCGAGGATCTCCCGGAAGCCCGCGGTGTCGCCGGTGTCGAGGCGCTGCAGCGCCGCCGACGCGGCGGGGGCGATGGCCGCGAACGCGCCGAGCAGGGCGTGGCTGAACTGCCGGCCGTCGCCGGCGATCAGCTCGGGGTAGTGGTAGTCGTCGCCGGTGTAGACCCGGACGGTCGGCGGCAGCAGTTCCCGTAGCCGGACCTCCCGTTCGGCGTCGAGCAGCGACACCTTCACCCCGTCGATGACGTCGGCGTGGGCCTGCACCAGCGACACGAACGTCTTGGTCGCCTCGTCGAGGTCGGTCGAGCCCCAGTAGCCGGCGAGGGCGGGGTCGAACATGTCGCCGAGCCAGTGCAGCACGACCGGCGCCGTCGTGTCGGACAGCACCTGGTCGTAGACGCGCAGGTAGTCGTCGGGGCCGGTGGCCAGCGCGGCCAACTGCCGGCTGGCCATCAACACCGCGGTCGCGCCGCACTCCTGGACGAAGGCGACCTGCTCGGCGTACGCGGTGACGACGTCGTCGAGGGTGTCGGGCAAGCCGGTCAGTTGGTCGGTGGCCGCGCCGGCGACGATGCGTCCGCCGCAGGCGGCGGCCTCGGCGGCGCTGCGCCGGATCAGTTCCTGGGTGGCGGCCCAGTCCAGCCCCATGCCGCGCTGGGCGGTGTCCATCGCCTCGGCGACGCCGAGCCCCCAGGACCACAGGTTGCGCCGCACGCCCAGGGTGGCGTCCCAGTCCAGCCGGGCGGGCTGGCCGGGGGCGTTGTCGGCGTACGGGTCGGCGACCACGTGCGCCGCGGCGTACGCGATCCGGCTGGCCGGCGGGCCGGCCGGCCGCTGCCAGCCGGCCGGCTCGCGCAGGGTGAGGGCCTTGGTGCCGCCGCCGGGGATGGGCAGGGTGATCCGGGCGGTCACAGGGTGATCTCCTCGATCTCCACCCGGCGGCCCTCGCGCGCCGACAGCAGGCCGGCCTCGGCGAGCTGCACGCCGCGGGCGCCGGCCAGGAAGTCCCACGGGAACGGCTCGTCGTCGCAGACGTGGCGCAGGAACGCCTCCCACTGGACCTTGAACCCGTTGTCGAAGTCCTCGTTGTCGGGGACGGTCTGCCACTGGCCGCGGAAGTTCTCGGTGACCGGCAGGTCCGGGTTCCACACCGGCATGGGGGTGGCGCCGCGGTGCTGGATGCGGCACTCGCGCAGCCCGGCCACGGCGCTGCCGTGGGTGCCGTCGACCTGGAACTCGACCAGCTCGTCGCGGTAGACCCGCACGGCCCAGGAGGAGTTGATCTGGGCGGTGATGCCGCCGGCCAGCTCGAAGATGCCGTACGCGGCGTCGTCGGCGGTGGCCCGGTAGGTCTGGCCGGTCTCGTCGACCCGCTCGGGGATGTGGGTGGCGATGTGCGCGGTCACCGCGGTGACCGGGGCGAAGATCTGCTCCAGCACGTAGTGCCAGTGCGGGAACATGTCGACGACGATGCCGCCGCCGTCCTCGGCCCGGTAGTTCCAGCTCGGCCGCTGGGCGTCCTGCCAGTCGCCCTCGAACACCCAGTAGCCGAACTCGCCGCGTACCGACAGGATCCGGCCGAAGAACCCGCCGTCGACGAGCCGCTTGAGCTTGCGCAGGCCGGGCAGGAACAGCTTGTCCTGCACGACGCCGTTCTTGATGCCCTTGGCGGCGGCGAGCCGGGCCAGTTCCAGGGAACCGGTCAGCCCCTCGGCGAGCGGCTTCTCGGTGTAGACGTGCTTGCCCGCGTCGATCGCCGCCCGGATGGCCTTCTCCCGCTGGGCGGTGACCTGCGCGTCGAAGTAGATCTGGTGGGAGTCGTCGGCGAGCGCGGCGTCCAGGTCCGTCGTGTACGACGTCAGCCCGTGCCGGGCGGCGATCTCGGCGAGCTTGGCCTCGTTGCGGCCCACCAGGGTCAGCTCCGGCCAGATGCGGCTGCCGTCGCGGGCCGGCAGTCCGCCCTGCTCGCGGATGGCGAGCAGGGACCGGACGAGATGTTGGCGGTAGCCCATCCGTCCGGTCACGCCGTTGAGGATGATCCCGATAGACGTGCGCTCCACTGTGTTTCCTTCCCAGGTCCGGTGGTTATTCGGCGGTCGTCGTCGCACCCAGGAGGTCCCGGATGCGTCCCGTGGCGCGCGCGAACTCCGGCTCCGACATCGTCTGGCCGTAGTCGCGCTCGACGGGGAGGTCGACGTCGATGACCTCGGCGACGGTGCCGGGTCGAGGGGTCATGACGATCACCCGGTTGGCCAGGTAGACCGCCTCGGCGATGGAGTGGGTGACGAGCAGGACGGTGGTGCCGGTCTCCCGCCAGATGCGCCGCAGCTCGACGTTCATCTGCTCGCGGGTGAGGGCGTCCAGCGCCCCGAAGGGCTCGTCCATGAGCAGGACCGGGGGGCGGTGCAGCAGCGCGCGGCACAGGGCCACCCGCTGCTGCATCCCGCCGGACAGTTCGTTCGGGTACGCGTCCTCGAAGCCGGTCAGGCCGGTCATCGCGATCAGCTCGTCGACGCGCTGGCGTACCTGCGCCTTGGGCAGGCGCCGCATCTCGGCCTGGAGCAGGATGTTCTTCCGGGCCGTACGCCACTCCAGCAGGGCGGCGCGCTGGAAGACGTACCCGATGTCGCGCCGCGGCCCCCGCACGTCCTCGCCGTGCAGGCGGACCTCACCGGACGAGGGCCGCAGCAGGCCGGACACCAGCTTCAGCAGCGTCGACTTGCCGCAGCCGGAGGCGCCGACGATCGAGACGAACTCGCCGGGCTCGATCCGCAGCGAGACGTCGCGCAGCGCGGTGACGTCCTTCTTCTTGGTACGGAAGCGGACCGCGACCTGGTCGATCTCGACCGCGGCGCCGGTCGCCGTGGCGTCAGCGGGCCGCTTCGTGGTGGTGTTGCCGACCGTCATCTCGGGTTCATCCCTTCGGCGCGAAGCTCGCGTCCCAGTAGGTCGCCGGGGAATCGGCCTTGTTGATCACGCCGGCGTCGGCGAACACCTTGATCGTCTTCGTCCAGTCGGCTTCGTCGTTGATGCCGGGCGCCTGACCCTTGGTGGCGTCGGTGTGCAGCAGCTGCAGGGTGGCGTTGAACTGGTCGGTGAGCACCTTCTCCGACGGCAGCTGCTGGGAGGCGCCGGCCATCGCCGTGACGGCGCCGGCCGCGTCCTTCTCGGCGGCGGCCCAGGCCTCGCTGCTGGCCGCGACCATCCGCTTGACGAGGTCCTGCTTGTTCTTGATGGTGTCGGTGGAGGCGATCAGGCCGTTGCTGTAGAAGGTCAGGCCGTGCTCGGCGAACTTGAGGTAGGAGACCGGCTTGCCGGCCTTCTCCTGCATGGTCGGGCCCTGGTCGGTGGCGAAGCCGAGCAGCGCGTCGGTCTTGCCCGACATGACGGCGGCCATCTTGCCGGCCGGGTCGGTGTTCTGCAGGGTCACGTCGGAGGCGGCCAGGCCGTTGGCCTTGAGGAAGGCCGGGAAGGTCTTGCTCAGCGCGTCGCCGGCGGTGGAGGCGATGGTCTTGCCCTTGAGGTCGGCGGGGGAGCTGATGTTCTTGTCGCTGAAGAACTGCACCGACGACGGGGTGGTCTGCAGGAAGACGCCGACGCTCTTGACGTCCATCCCCTGGCCCACTGCGGAGAGCAGGGCGGGGGTGTCGGCCCAGCCGAAGTCGGTCTGCCCGGCGGCGGTGGCCTGGACGGTCTTCTGTGAGCCCTGGCCGGCCTGGATGGTCAGGTCGATGCCGTGCTTGGCGAAGATGCCCTGCTTCTGACCGTAGTAGAACGGGGCGTGCTCGCCGTACGGGTACCAGTTGAGGGTCAGGGTGACCTTGTCGTGGCCCTGGGCGGTCTTGGCCTGCTCGTCGGAGGACGAGCCGCAGCCGGCGGTGGCGGCCAGTATGAGGGCCGGCACGAGCGCGGCGGCGAGGGTGCGCAACTTCATGGGACGGGTCTCCTATTCAGAGCGACGTCGTAGCGGCGTCGGTACGGCGGCTGGCGTGCCATGGAAGGACGAAGTACTCGAGCAGTTCCACGACCACGAACAGGACCACGCCGAGCAGCGACATGATGAGCAGCCCGGCGAACAGCATCGGGGTGTCGAGGTTGCCGTTGGCCTGCAGGATCACGTAGCCGAGGCCCTCGTTGGCGCCAACGAACTCGCCCACCACGGCGCCGGTGACGGCCATCGTGGCGGCGACCTTGAGGCCGGAGAACAGGTGCGGCAGGGCGGCCGGGAAGCGGATCTTCCGGAAGGTCTGGCCGGGGCCTGCGCCCATGGTCGCCGACAGTTGCAGCATCTCCGGGTCGATCGACTTGAGGCCGGTGACCGTGGAGATGACGATCGGGAAGAAGGCCATCAGGACCGCGACGACGACCTTCGGGGTGAGCCCGAAGCCGAGCCACACGACGAACAGCGGCGCGATCGCGATCTTCGGGATGACCTGGGCGAACAGCAGCAGCGGGTAGAGGCTCTTCTCGACCGTCGGGGAGTACACCATCACGACGGCGGAGAGCACGCCGACCACGATGGCGATGGCGAAGCCGAGGATCGTCTCGTAGGCGGTGATCCAGGTGTGGTGGGCGAAGTAGCCGGTCTGGGCGAGGACGACGTCCAGCGTGGTGCCCGGCGCGGGAACCAGGTACGGCTTGACCAGGTCCGCCGCGGTGACCGCCCACCAGACGACGAAGATGGCCGCGAGGACCGCGGCGGGGCGCCAGGTGCTCCGGACGAACCGGAGCAGGCCGCCGCCGGCCCGACCCCGGCGGCGTGCGGCCCGCGCGGGGGTGCGGGCGGGAGCGGTCGGCTCCCGTTGCTCGATGGTGCTCTGCGCGGCCATGACCCTCCGTTCTCCCTGGCTGTCCGGCGGTTCCGGGTACTCAGCCGCTGGGTAGGCGCGTGCCGTCGGTAGGGCCGAGGACGTCCGGAAACTCCAGGTCTCGGCCCTGAATGCGCTTTCAGTAAGCGCTTTCAGGGTGCTACGGTAACCACGCCGAAATAATCCGGTCAAGAACTTCCGCAGGGGGAAAGTCCATGCAGCCACGGACGCACGTGACCCTGGAAGACGTGGCCAGAGCCGCCGACGTCTCGCTGGCCACGGCCTCCCGGGCACTCAACGGCATGCGGGTGACCCCGCAACTGCGGGACCGGGTGCTGGCGGCGGCGGAGCAGTTGGCGTACACGCCGAACGCGCACGCCCGCGCCCTGGCCGGCGCCTCCCACCGCACGGTCGGCGTGATCTGCCACGACGTCAGCGACCCCTACTTCGCCGCGGTCGCCGGCGGCGTCATGCGCATCGCCGGCAACAACGACCTGCTGGTGATGCTGGCCAGCACGTTCCGGGACCCGGAACGGGAGATCGCGTACGTGTCGATGCTGCGCGCCGAGCGGGCGCCGGCCATCCTGCTCATCGGTTCCGGGTTCGAGGACCCGCGCTGGGAGCGGGCCCTGGACGCCGAGCTCAAGCCCTACCTGGAGGGTGGCGGGCGGGTCGCCGTGGTCAGCCGGCACCGCAGCCTGAAGGTCGACAGTGTGCTGCCGGAGAACCGGGCCGGTGCGTCCGCCATGGCCCGCGCCCTGCTCGACCTGGGGCACCGCCGGTTCGCGGTGCTCGCCGGGCCGCCGGCGCTGACCACGGTCGCCGACCGGCTGGGCGGCTTCCGCGACGAGCTGAAGAAGGCCGGCGTGTCGCTGGACCCGGCCGACATCGTGGAAGGCCCGTTCACCCGCGACGGCGGGTACGGCGCCATGACCGAACTGCTGGCCCGCGGGTCGACCGCCACCTGCGTGTTCGCGCTGACCGACGTGATGGCCATCGGCGCCTGCGCGGCGCTGCGCGACCACGGCCTGTCCGTGCCGGACGACGTCTCCGTCGCCGGCTTCGACGACATCCCGATCGTCCGCGACCTCACCCCGCCCCTGACCACCGTCGCGCTGCCGTTGCAGCAGCTCGGGGAGAAGGCGATGGAGGTGGCGCTGACCGAGAACACCGGGCGGCGCCGGCGGATCCTGCGGATGGGCGGCGAGGTGGTCGTGCGGGCCAGCACCGCCAAGCTGACCTGATCCCACCCGTACGAAAGGCCCACCCGTGACCCCTCTTGCCACTGCCCTGGCCGGACTGACCATCGACTCGGTCGAGACGTACGCCGTCGCGCTGCCCACCGTGCGCTCGTTCGGAGTGTCCGGCGGGTCGGTCGCCGTCGCCGGCACGCCCAGCATCCGCGTCCTGGTCAAGGTCAGCGCCGACGGTGTCGCCGGCTGGGGCGAGGCGACCCCGATCCCGGCCTGGACGTACGAGACCGCCGAATCCATCGTCACCACCATCGACCGGTACCTCGCCCCGGCGGTGCTCGGCCGCCCGGCCTGGGACCTCGACGGGGTGACCGCCGCGTTCGACCGGGCCGTCAACCGGGGCTTCACCATCGGCGCGCCGCTGGCCAAGTGCGCCGTCGACGTCGCGCTGCACGACCTGCTCGGCCGGGCGCTCGGCGTGTCGGTCGGGGTGCTGTGGGGGCAGCGCCGCCGGGAGACCATCGAGCTGGGCTGGATCGTCTCCGGGCAGACCGCCGGCGAGGTGGCCGACGCGGTGGCGGAGGGACACGCCCTCGGCTACCGGGCGTTCAAGGTGAAGGTCGGCCTGCACCGCGAGGCCGAGGACGCCGCGGTGGTGCGGGCGGTCCGCGAGGCCGCGCCCGAGGCCGCGCTGTGGGTGGACGCCAATCAGGCGTACACCGTGGACGCGGCGTTGCGGATGGCCCGCCGGCTGGCCGACCTCGACGTCACCGCGTTCGAGCAGCCGCTGCCGGCCAACGACGTCGCCGGGCTGCGCCGGCTGCGGGAGGCCTCGCCGCTGCCGGTGGCGCTCGACGAGAGCCTGCGCCACCCCAGCGACCTGGCCACCTTCGTGAAGCTCGACGCGGTGGACGTGGCCATCGCCAAGGTGCAGCGCAGCGGCGGGTTGACGCTGTCGCGGCGGCTGTGCGCCCTGGCCGAGGACTCCGGCGTGCGGCTGATGGGCTCCGGGCTCACCGACTCCGACCTGGGTCTGGCCGCCTCGGTGCACCTGTTCGCGGCGTACGGCATCGACACGCCGGTGGACCTCAACGGGCGGCAGTTCCTGGAGTCGTCGTACGCCACCGGGACGACCGTGCAGGTGCGCGACGGTGTCGCCCAGGTGCCGACCGGGCCGGGGCTCGGCGTGGACGTCGACGAGTCGGTGGTGAAGGAACTCGCCGTCGACGTCCTGGCCAGGTAGCCGCCGGCCAGCCCCGGCTCAGCCGCGGGCGGCGCCGAGGCCCAGCAGGACGGCCAGCCCGAGGGCGCTGCGCGGGGCGTACGGCACCCGCCAGAGCCCGCCGTGCGCCGCCCCGTACGCCTCGTCCCGCCACGGGTGGTCCTGCGCCGGGCCGCCGCCGGTGCGCAGATCGTGCACGAGCAGCGCGGCCATCAGGGTGTTGCTGGTGGCCGGGTCGAACACCTCGATGCCGAACCGGTGCGCGCCCGCGTACGCGGCGGCGAGCGCCCGGTTGCGCAGCACCGAGCGGGTACGCGTCGGCGGCGCCACCGTGAACGACACCGTCGCTCCGGCGTCGCGTGCCACCGCCGCCCGCCACCGTTGCAGCCGCTTCGCGAGGGCGTAGTTCGGGCCCTGCTGCGGCACGAGGCTGTCGTTGATGCCCGGGTCGGCGCCGGGCGGGTAGTTGCGGTGCAGCAGCCGCCCGCCGGAGAGCAGCCGCAGCGACCGGCGGGCCAGGCCGCGGGCCGCGTACCCCCGCTCGGCGTACGCGACCGCGTCGGCGGGGACGGCGTACACGTCGGTGGGGGTGGCGAGGAAGGCCAGCGCCAGGTCGTCGCGGCGCTGCTGCAGGTGCCGGGTGAGCGAGTCGACGGCCATGGCGACCCGCACGTTGGTGGCGCCGTCGGCGTAGACGTAGTTGCCGAGCACGAGCCGGCCGTCCACGCCGAGCAGCCACTGCGCGGCCTGCGGCAGCCGGTGCAGCAGGTCCGCGCCGGCGCCCGCGGCGAGGGCCTCGTCGTCGTCGCCGGTGCCGGGGCGCACCGGCAGGTGCAGCCGGCCGCCGTACCGGTGGGCGGTGCGCAGCAGCCGCCGCCAGATGTCCGGCCGCGGCAGGTCGACCGCCACGACGTCGCCGCCCCAACGCAGCACCGACGGCAGGGGGCCCATCTCGGCGCCGGCGCCGAGCACCACGATCCGCTGGTCGCGCAGGTCGAGCCAGTCCGGGTTGGCGATGACCGCGCGGACCGCCTCGGCGCAGGACGGCTCGATCACGCCGGCGGCGACCCAGGCGTCGAGCCGGTGGTGCAGCCGATCGCCGCGCAGCCGTTGCCCGCGGTACGGCAGCGACAGTTCCCGCTCGGGCTCGCCGGTGCCGGTGACGGTGGCGGTGTCCAGCGGCGGCTGCCCGGCACCGGTGGCGAACACCTCGTCCAGCGGCAGCTCCGCGCCGCCCTCCGCGACGACCCGCATCCGGGCGTGCAGGGCGGCCAGGCCGTCGCGGGCGATGGTTACCGCGGCGTCGCGGGAGAGCAGGCCGGCCTCGACGAGCCGCCGGAAATGGACCAGATAGCCGTGCCGCCAGTTCGTCTCGTGTTCGGCCGAACGCGCGCCGACCGGGTCGACCGCGCGCAGCGCGTCGGCGACGACCGCTCGGCCGAGCGCCGTCGTGCTGCGGGTGCCGTCGGTCAGGGGGAACACCACCCCGGTCGGGCCCTCCACCGGCCACCGCCTTTCTGGCTCCGGCCGTACGCCGGCCGCCGGTGTCACTGTGCCCCATGCGCCGCCGGCCCGCAGCGGGCGGTCGTCGTGGTGGCGGCCGTCCGCGCCCGCGCGGTGCTCAGCGTGACAGGACGGCGACGATCTGGTCGTACCCGCGGTCGCGGGCGTGCCGCAGCGCGTCGACGCCGTCCTTGTCGGGCAGGTGGACGTCCGCGCCGGCGGCCACGAGGATCTCCGCGATCTGCTGGTAGGGCTTCGTCCCGTCGCCGAGGAGGACGCATTCCAGCAGGGCGGTCCACCCGAGGTTGTTGACGTGGTTGACGTTGATGCCGGTACCGACGACGCGGCGGACGTAGTCGACGTGGCCACGCTCGCTCGCCGGGATGATCGAGATGCCGCCGTAGCGGTTCACGATCGTGAGGTCCGGCCCCGCGGGCAGCAGAACCTCGAGCATCGGCACGCTGCCGGTCACGCCCGTCACCAGCCACGGGGTGTCGTGCTGGTCGTCGAGCGCGTTCGGGTCCGCGCCCGCGTCAACGAGCACCCGGGCGGCTTCGACGTGGTCGTTCGCGGCGGCCAGCAGCAGCGGCGTACGCTGCCGCGCGTCGCGGGCCTCGCGGTCCGCGCCGGCCGCCAGCGCGGCGCGTACGCCGGCCGCGTCGTCGGCGCTCGCCGCGGCGAGCAGAGCCTTGTCGGCGGGGGTGGTCATGGGGTCCTCCCAGGGGCGGGTCGGGCCGGGCCGCGGGCAACCGCCGGCGGCCACGGTGAGGGTGAGCAGGGCCCGCCGGCTCATCATGGACGGGCAGCTGCCCGAGCGGACCGCGGTGCGGCCCGAGGAGTTCGTGAACTCGTTCCGGCAGGACTACCCCGAGCCGGCCGGCGACGGCTTCGCCGTACACGTCGACGGCGCGCGGCTGCCGGAGTCCCACGAGGCGGGCGGGGAGGTCCGGTTGATGCGGGTCGGCCTGCAGACCCGCGCGGAGGACGCGGAGAGCCGTCCCGACGCCGCCCTCACCTTCGTCGTCGACGTCTCCGGATCGATGCGCGAGCCCGGGCGCCTCGATCTGGTGAAGGACGCGCTGCATACCCTTGTGGACCAGTTGCGCCGTACCGACTCGATCGCCGTCGTGGCGTTCAGCGACGAGGCCCGGGTAGTGCGGGAGATGACCCGGCTGTCCGACGCCGACGAACTGCACGACGCCATCGGTTCGCTGCGTACCCAGGACAGCACGAACCTCGAAGCCGGCCTGGTGCTCGGCTACCGGGTGGCCCGTGAGGGATTCCGACCCGGCGCGACGAACCGGGTGATCGTGCTCTCCGACGGGCTCGCCAACGTCGGCCGGACCGAGGCGGAGCCGATCCTGCGCCGGGTACGTGACGAGGCCGAGAAGGAGATCGCCCTGCTCGGCGTGGGGGTCGGCAGCGAGTACGGCGACGAGTTGATGGAGCAACTCGCCGACAAGGGCGACGGCTTCGTGGTGTACGCCAGCGAGCGCGACCAGGCCCGGAAGGTGTTCGTCCGGCAGTTGCCGGCGACGTTGAGCGTCCGGGCGCTCGACGCCAAGGTGCAGGTCAGCTTCGAACCGGCCGCCGTGCGGTCCTACCGGCTCATCGGGTACGACAACCGGGCGATCAGCGACGAGGACTTCCGCGACGACCGCGTCGACGGCGGCGAGGTCGGTCCCGGGCACAGCGTCACGGCGCTCTACGCCGTCCGGCTGGCCGACGGGCCGCCCCCGTCGGCCCGGGTCGCCCGTGTGCAGGTGCGCTGGACCGACCCGACGAACCGGGCGCCCGCCGAGGCGTACGAGTCGGTGACCGTCAGCGACCTGAGGCGGGCGTTCGGCGAGGCGTCGCCACAGCTGCGGACCTGCTACGCGGCGGCCTATTTCGCGCAGTCGCTGCAGGGCGGCCCGTACGGCCGGGAGGTGCGCCTGGGCGACCTGGCGACGATCGCGGAGCGGGCGGCCGCCGCCAGCGAGGACGCGGAGGTGGAGGAGTTGGCGCGGGTGATCCGGCTCGCCGGGAAAATCCGCTGATCCCCACACCGCATCCCCGTGCCCGCCAAGGTCAGGCGTCGTCCACGGGGATGTGATGGACCAGTTCGGGAGCGATCACCGCGGGAACCAGGTGCGGCTCGCAGGTCAGGAAGTACGCGTCGTGCCGCAGTGCCGCCCACACGGCGTGGGCACGGGCCAGGTCGCCCTTGGTCAGGCGCACCGTGGTGGCGGCCTGGGCCGCATCGGGAGCGGACAGCGGCAGCACCGCCACGCCCGGCAGGGTGGCCAGCACGCCGAGCCGGGCGGCCGCCGGTCGTTCGCTGGTCTGCGCGTACGCCTCGAGCAGCGCGACGGTGGGCAGGCCCACGTAGGCACCCTCGTCGGCGATGTCGACCAGCAGCTCACCGACGTGCACGTGGCCGCGGGAGTAGGACAGTATGGCGGAGGCGTCCAGGATCGCCCGGATCTCGATGTCGTCGGTGGGCATCAGGCAGCAGCCGCGGAGTCGGCCTCGGGCCAGGTGCCGTCCCGGAGCATGTCGCGGCGTCGCGCGTTCTCCGCCCGCTGCTCGGGGGTGAGGGGAGGCAGTTTTCCGTGTACCCGGGCCACGCCGTCGTCCGTCACGTCGATGCCGACGGCACGCAGCATCGCGGCCGTCGCAGCGGCCCGGTCCATACGGGCGCGCAGCGCGTCGGCGACCGCCGCCGAGGCGTTCTCCTCCCGCTCCAGGTAGGCCGCTACGTCGTCCGGCAGGCTGACCGTCACCCGCTTCGTCATACTCAGATCATACTGCCGTGCAGGCGAGCCGGAAGGCGCCACGCGCGTCCTGTCGCGGCCGGGTCAGCGCGCGGTCTTCGCGTACTCCCGCGGCCGGGTGCGCTCGGCGTCGACCCCGACCAGCTCGGCGAAGCGCGGGTCGACGGCGAGCAGCGGGCGCGGCCCGAACACCGCCATCGCGGTCAGCAGCTCGTCGGTGCCCCGCTCGCTCCACGCGGGCCGCCGCTCCGGTGCCAGCTCCGCGTACATGCGGCGCTGCCGGCGCAGCAGCCGCCGCGCGGCCGCACCGGTCTCCGGCACCTCGCACAGCCACCAGCCGCCGAGCACGGTGGCCAGGCAGCACAGCAGCAGCCCCACCACGGAGGCCGGGCCGCCGGCCATGCGCCCCTCGACCGCGCTGTCCACCAGCCGGGTCACCCCGACCGCGGCGACCGCGAACAGCGGCAGGGTGCCCAGCGCCAGGCGCCGCCGCTGGACCGGGGTGAGCAGCCAGCCGTCGCGGACCAGCCGGCCCACCAGCCGACGCAGCGCACGGCCCACGCCCGGATCGGCGAGCACGGCGGCCCAGGTCTGCGGCCGGCGCAGCGCGGCGTGCAGGGCGCGCACCAGCGGGGCGGACCCGGGCGGCGGTGGCCCGCCCACCGACAGGGTGGCCAGCTCACCGAGCTGCACCACCCCGGCCCGACGCAGCGCGGCCACACCCACCTGGCAGGCCAGTCCGGCCCGATCCGTGAGGTACGCCAGCTCGACGGTCGACAGCGGCTCGCCCCGGGTCCGCCATCCGACCAGCGCCCGCACGGACAGGGCTATCGCGAGGGCCCCGGCCACCCCCGCGACGTAGTCGAGGAGGAAGATCGGACCACTGACGCCCCAGAGCATGCCGACAAGTATTCACGGTGCCCGAGCATGCTCAGCCGGCGTGGCGTACCTCGGTGTCCCAGAGCTGCGACCACGGTCGCCGCAGCCCACGGCAGACGTAGACGGGCAGGCCGTTCTCGTCGTTGTCGACGTCGACCCGCTGGTCGATCCGGCCGGCCTCGGTGACCTCGGTGAACCAGCCCCGCAGCTGGTCGGGGCGGGCCCAGCCGACCGCGATCACCACATCGGCGTCCTCCGGCGGGCGGCCGAATCCGGCCATGCTGTTGTGCCCGGAGTACGCCCGCGGCAGGCCCCGTTGCGGCCCGTAGCGGGCCACCGCGCCCGCCTCGCCGTAGTTGCCGGTGAGGATCACCGCGCGGGTCCGCTGCTCCGGCGGCAGGCCGCGGTGCACGGCGGCGAGCGAGTCGGCGAACGCCGGCCAGCCGATGGTCTCGCCGGCGTCGTAGTTGACGTCGACCACGAAGCCGGGCAGCCGGTCGGCCGGCAGGGTGGGCAGCAGCAGGACGGCGCTGCCGGCAACCGCCACGGCCGCGCCGGCGGCGAGCAGCGCCCGCCGGGCGAGCACCACGCCCCGGCCGGCCCACTCGGCGGTGACGACCGCGCCGGCGGCGGTGACCACCAACAGCAGCGGCGCGTCGTAGTAGCCCTTGCCGCCGGCGAGCAGCACGATCGCGAACACCACCAGCCAGGCCCAGCCGATCGCCCGGTACGCCCGCCAGGCCGGCCGGCGCAGCAGCGCCACCAGCCCGGCGACCCAGATCGGCACCGCGTACGGGCTGATGATGACCAGTTGCAGCTGCAACGCGTCCAGCCGGCCGCTGTACGAGCTGTCGCCACCGGCGATCGAGGACGCCACGGACAGCTGGGGGAAGCCGTGCGCGGCCTGCCAGAGCAGGTAGGGAGCGGCGAGCACGGCGACGATGCCGGCGGCGGCGTACACCCACCGGTCGCGCAGCAGCCGGCGTGGCCCGCCGATCGCCACCCCGGCCAGCAGGCCCACGGCAAGCAGGGCGGGCAGCAGCTTGTTCAGCATGCCGACGCCGAGCGCCAGGCCGACGCCGAGGGCCCAGCGGGTGCCGCCGGTGCGCAGCATCCGCGCCGCGCACCAGGCGGCGACGAGCCAGACCAGCAGGTCGACGGTGGTGGTGCTGAGCAGATGCCCGGGGGCGAGCACGATGCCCGCCACCGCGGCGAGGAACGCGGCGAACAGTTGCGCGCCCCGGCCGCCGCCGAACTCCCGGGCGATCGCCGCGACCACCACGACCGCCGCCCCGGCGATCAGCGCCGACGGTGTACGCAGCACCACCAGGTTGCCGGGCGCGAGGGTGTCCAGCAGCCGGGCCAGGGCCGGCACCAGCGGACCCTGGTCGACGTACCCCCAGTCGAGGTGCCGGCCGCAGAGCAGGAAGTACAACTCGTCGCGGTGGTAGCCGTACCGGCCGGCGAGCAGCAGCAGCACGGCACTGACCGCACCGCCGACCAGCCACGGCCCGACGGTGCGGGGACCGGCCGGCGGTGGTGCGGCCACCTCGGGCGGCGCCTCGCTACGGTCCAGGTCGGTGGCGGGTTCGACCATGTGCCCATGATGGTGCAGGCTGCCGACGCGTGCGGCCCCGTCCACTGGCCGGCGGATCACAGTTCGAGCACGGGCGCCAGAAAACCGAGTCGCTGCGCGGCGGGCGGGCTCACTAGCGTGCCCGGCATGCTGATCCGGGAGTTCACCGAGGTCGACTGGGCGCAGGTCTGGCCCATCGTCGAGGACGTCATCACCGCCGGGGAGACCTTCACGTACGACCCTGCGTGGCCCGCGGAGGTCGCCTACGACGTGTGGGTGGAGCGGCCGCCCGGTCACACGGTGGTCGCCGAGGCGGACGGCACGGTGCTGGGCACCGCGAAGATGGGCACCAACCGGCCCGGCCCCGGCGCGCACGTGGCCACCGCCAGTTTCATGGTGGCCGCGCACGCCCGGGGCCGCGGCGTCGGCCGGGCCCTGACCGAGTACGCCCTGGCCTGGGCCCGCCGCCGGGGCTACGCCGCGATGCAGTTCAACGCCGTGGTGGAGAGCAACGTGCCGGCCGTTGAGCTGTACCGGCGGCTCGGCTTCACGGTGATCGGCACGGTGCCCGAGGCGTTCGCGCATCCGAGCCTGGGCCGGGTCGGGTTGCACGTGATGCACCGTCCCCTGTGATCGTGGGCGACGATGGGTGGATGAGAGCTGAACCGATCGAGCTGGCAGCCGCCCTGGGGCGCTTCGACCAGCTGTGGAGTCCGCGCATCGTGACCACCGTCAACGACTACGACATCCGGATCGCGAAGGTGGCCGGCGAGCACGTCTGGCATTCCCACGAGCACACCGACGAGTTCTTCCTGGTGCTCGACGGGGAGTTGCGGATCGCCCTGCGAGACGGCCGGGACGGCGCCGAGCGGGAGGTGGTGCTGCCGCGCGGCGCGGTGTTCGTGGTGCCGCGTGGGGTGGAGCACCGGCCGTCCGCGCCGGACGGCGCGTCGATCCTCATGTTCGAGCCGTCCGGGACGTCCAGCGTGGGGGACCGGCACGACGAGGTGCCCGACCACGTGGACGCGACCACCGGGCACCGGCTCTGACCGGTCCGGTCAGCGCCCCGCCGGCACCTGCGCCACGGGCGCGGGCGGGGCGTCGACCGGCCAGCGCATCCGGCGTACGCCGGGGACGGCGGCGGTGCCGGCGCAGGCGAGCAGCACCAGCACGCCGGCCACGGCGAGGGGCGTCGACGGGCCCCAGGCGCGGGCGGCGAGCGGGGCGAGGGCGTACCCGACCGGCATGGCGCCCAGCGACATCAGCCAGTCGTACGAGGTGACCCGGGCCAGTACGTCGGGCCGGAACTGGCCCTGCACCACGGTCTCCCAGACCGGGTTGAGGAAGCCGAGCGCGACCAGCGCGAGGCAGTACGCGGCGATGCTCACCGGGGCGGGCGCGGCGACGGCGAGCAGGAGCAGCGGCGCCGCGTACGTGGCCAGGGCCAGGTTGCCGAGCAGCACCGGCCGGGCGGGGCGTACCCGGGCGGCGAGCAGTGACCCGAGCAGCAGGCCGACCGCGCCGCCCTGCTGCAGCAGCACCCAGATCCCCTCCCCGCCGAGGCGGTCCACGGCGACCACCGGGCCGACGGTGAGCAGCACCGCCGCGGCGCCGTTCCACACGCCGTGCGCGAGCAGGCTGCTCCAGTACCAGTCGCGGGAGCGGACCTCCCGCCAGCCGAGCACCAGGTCGGCGCGGAGCGACCGGTGTGGGACGGCGACGTGCCGGACCTGGATGACCGACAGCAGGGCGGCGCTGACCGCGAACGAGGCGGCGTCCAGCACGAACGCCCAGCCCGGGCCGGCGGTCCAGACCAGCAGGCCGGCCAGGGCGGGGCCGGCGAGCCGGCTGGCGTTGGCGGTGACGCCCATCAGCGCGTTGGCCCGCTGCCGCCCTTCGGCGTCGACGGTGCCGGCGACGAGTGGGGACGCGGTGGGCATGGCGAAGGCCGAGGCCGCGCCGCCGACGGCGGAGGCGACCGCGATGTGGAGCAGCGCGGGGGCGTCGCCGAGCAGTTCGACACCGACGACCAGTTGGGCGGCGCAGCGCACCAGGTCGGTTACGAGGGCCACCCGGCGGGCGTCGAACCGGTCGGCGACCACGCCGCCGAGGGGGAGCAGCAGCAGTCGCGGCACCATGGCGCAGCCCAGCACCACCGCGAGGGCGCTGGTCGAGCCGGTGGCGCGGAGCACGGCCAGGGCGAGGGCGGTGGGGACGACGGCGTCGCCGAGGGCGGAGGCGGTACGGCCGAGGAAGAGCAGGCGGAAGGCGCGGAGCCGGAGGGGGTGTGTCACCCCCGTAGGATACTTCGACGTCGAACATTTCGACAACGAATATTTCGGCGACGGCGTACCGTGGGGCGGGTGACCGACCGCGACCGCACCGACCAGCACGTGGCGCGCTGGCTGCCCGTCCTGCCCGACCTCGACCCCGACGTGGAGGGCGCGGTCACCCGGATGTCGGTCCTCACCCGGCACCTGCGCGAGGTGAAGGACCGGGCCCTCGCCGACCTGGACCTCCAGGAGAAGGAGTACGGCACCCTGCACGCCCTGGCTGGACGCGGTGGCCGGGCCGCCCCCTCGGAGATCGCCGGTGACCTGCGCATGGCGCCCGCCTCGATCACCGCCCGGGTGGACGCGCTGGTCCACCGCGGGTTCGTCCGGCGGATCCCCTCGCCGCTGGACCGGCGGCGGATCGACGTCGAACTGACCGAGGCCGGCCGGACGGCCTGGCGGCGCGCGCTCGGGGTGGTCGGCGACGAGGAGCACCGGGTGCTCGGCGCGCTCACCCCGCAGGAGCGGCGGCTGCTGTCGGACCTGCTGCGCCGGGTCGCCCTCGCCGCAGAGCGCCCGCCGGCTCACCCCTGACCGGCGCATCCTGTCGGCGGGGCAACTCCCTGAGTCGAGGCGCGCGCAGCGGTCGAGGCGACGGCCCGCGACCGCACCATGCCGGTCCGTCAGAACGCCGGCCGCGCCTCCGCGGGCCGGTCGGCGGCCTGCGGTTCGCCCGCCCCATCCGCGGTGGGCGGGCGAAAGGCGTTTGACGGTGCGGTGAGGATCGAGCGGTGACGACCTGGACGACCAGTCCCACTCCACCCCACACTCCCGAGGCGGCGATCCTGCTGCGTGAGTACATGGCGGAGATGGTCCGCCGCTGGCACGGCCGGCCGGAACGGCCGGCCGAGGTGACCGAGGCGCTGGCCGAGATGCCCAGCGACGACCTCGCGCCGCCCACCGGGCTGCTCGTGCTGGCCCGCCGCGACGGGCGGCTCGCCGGCTGCGCCGGCCTGCGCTGGCGTCCCCGCTGGGCGGAACTCACCCGGGTCTACGTCCGCCCCGCGCACCGCGGCACCGGCGGCGGGGTTGCCCTGCTGGCCGCCGTCGAGGCGTACGCCCGGTCGAGCGGGGCGGACCGGCTCCGGCTGGACACCCGCGCCGACCTGGTCGAGGCCCGCGCCCTGTACGCCCGCCACGGCTACCGCGAGATCCCCGCGTTCAACGACGGCCCGTACGCCCAGCACTGGTTCGAGAAGCTGCTGCCGGCCCGGGTCGACGACCCGGTCGCCCCGCGCTGAACGGGGGTCAATCCGACTCACCGGTTGAGGCGTCCGGGGCGGAGGCGCCCACCGGTGTCTGCACCGGATAGAGCCGGGCCAGGGCGTGGGCGGTGGCGGCCAGCCGCTCCCGCAGCTCGGCCGGCGCCAGCACCTCCACCTCCGCGCCCAGCTTGAGCAGTTCGGTGTGGCCGTGCTTCACCGACTCGATCGGCACGCTGGTCTCCAGCCAGCCGTGCTCGTCCGGCTCGCCGGCCGCCGCCCGGGCCGCCCGGCTCATCTCGGGCGGGAAGACGTACTGCGCGAACTCCAGCGCGGCCACCGTCATCCGCACCCGGGCCTGCCCGCGGTAGACGTCCCGCTCGTACCGCGCGGTCCACTCCTGCCAGTACCCGGCCAGGTCGAAGTCCGCCGGCCGCGCGTACCGCTCGTCGCGCACCACCAGGTCGAGCACCGCGCCGACCCGGTAGGTGCGCAGCTGCTCGCCGCACCGGGCCACCAGATACCAGCGGCCCGCCTTGAGCACCACGCCCAGCGGGGCCACCACCCGGGTCACCTCGCGCGGGGCCCGCCAGCGCCGGTAACGGATCTCCACCAGCCGGTCCTCCCACACCGCCCGGGCCAGGGTGGCCAAATGCGGGGTGGGCTCGGGCTGGCGGAACCAGCCAGGCGCGTCCAGGTGGAACCGCTGCCGCACCTGACCGCTCCGGTCGGCCAGCTCGTCGGGGAGCGCGGCGAGCACTTTCAGCTCGGCCGCGGCCACCACTTGACCGAGGCCCAGCTCGGCGGCCGGGCCGGGCATCCCGGCCAGGAACAGCGCCTCCGCCTCCGGCGCGGTCAGCCCGGTCAGCCGGGTCCGGTAGCCCTCCAACAGCCGGTACCCGCCGGCCGGGCCGCGGTCGGCGTACACCGGGACGCCGGCGGCGCCGAGCGACTCGACGTCGCGGTAGACGGTCCGGACGGAGACCTCCAGGGCGTCGGCGAGCTCCTGGGCGGTCATCCGCCCGCGGGTCTGCAGGAGCAGCAGCAGGGACACCAGGCGGCTGGCACGCACCCGGTGACGGTATCCCGGACCGGAAAACCGCTGGTGGCCCGCCCAGGCGGCCGGCAGGCGGCGGAACGGTGTGATCTTCGTCGGATTCCGGTCGGGCGCGCCTCGTCGCGATTCCGCCCGCCGGCTGAGAGTCTTTCTCGCATGCTGCGTCCCGAGGTGCTGCCCCGCGGGTCGGTGCGGCCCGCCCTGACCGGCGGGCCGGCCGACTTCACCGAGGCGTGGCTGCGGAACCGGCGGCTGTCGGAGCACACCCGGGACGCGTACCGGCGCGACGTGGCCGGCTGGCTGAGCTGGTGCGCCGGCCGGGGCCTCGACCCGCTGCGGGCCAGCTTCCTCGACGTCAACGCCTACGGCCGGGAGTTGGAGGCCACGCTGGGCGTGCGCAGCGGCCGGCCGCTCACCCCGGCGACCGTCGCCCGCCGCCTGTCCGCGCTGTCCAGCTGGTTCGACTTCCTGGTCAAGCTGCGCGCGGTCGACGCCAACCCGGTCACCGCCGCCGACCGCCCGCGGGTCGACCGGGACCACTCCGCCACGGTTGGCCTGACCCCGGAGGAGGTCGACGCGCTGCTCGCGGCCGCCGAGGCGGACACCGGCCCGACCGCCGCTCGCAACCGGGCCGCCATCGCCCTGCTGGCCGACCTGGGCCTGCGGGTCGGTGAGCTGATCTCGCTGGACCTGACCGACCTGGGCGCGGAGCGCGGGCACCGCAGCCTCCGGTTCGTCGGCAAGGGGGGCAAGGTCCGCCGCCGCGCGCTCACCCCCGGCACCGCGTACGCGGTGGACGCCTACCTGGCCGCCCGGGCCGCCGCGCAGGGGGTGACCGTGCCCGAGCTGACCGGGCCGCTGCTGGTCACCGCCAGCGGCGCCCGGCTGGACCGGCACTCGGTGTTCCGGCTGGTGCGCCGGCTCGCCCGGGCCGCCGGGATCCCCGCCTGGGCGAAGCTGTCCCCGCACTCGCTGCGGCACGCGTTCGCCACCACCGCCCGCGCCGAGGGCGTGCCGCTGGAGGACGTGCAGGACGCCATGGGGCACGCCGACCCGCGCACCACCCGCCGCTACGACCGGGACCGGCACAACCTGGACCGGGATCCCGCGTACGTCATCTGGGCGGCCCGGTCCCGACGGCGGGGATAATCCCGTTGACGGAGTGAGTACTCACTCCGCACGCTGGATGCCATGACGGACCCTGAGACACCCCGGCGCCGCGCGCCGGGACTGAGCCCCGACGAGCGTCGTGCCATGATCGTGCGGGCCGCGTTGCCGCTGCTCGCCACGCACGGCGCCACGGTCACCACCGCCCAGGTCGCCCGCGCCGCCGGCATCGGCGAGGCGACCGTCTTCCGCGCCTTCCCCGACAAGGACGCCCTGCTCGACGCCTGCGTCGCCGAGGCGCTGCGCCCCGACACGGCCCTCAGCGAGGTGGCCGCGATCCCGCTCGATCAGCCTCTCGGCGACCGGCTCGCCGCCGCCGCCACGGCCCTGCGCGCGCACCTCGACCGGATCGGCGCGGTGCTCGCCGCCGCCCACGCCGCCGGCCGCCCCGGCCGCGGGCAGCGCGACGTCCCGCCGGTCCGCGACCGCGCATCGGCCCGGGAGGAGTCGGCCGACGCGGTCCGGGCCGCCGTCGCCGCGCTGCTCGCGCCCGAGGGGGACCGGCTGCGGCTGCCCGCCGACCAACTCGCCGCCCTGTTCCTGGCCGTCCTGGTGCCCAGCCGCACCCCGCTGGCCGGCGCAACGCCGACCCCGGCCGAACTGGTCGACCTGTTCCTGCACGGCGCGCTAGCGCCAGCCGAACCGGAGAAGGACCGATGAGCGTCACCCTCAACCACACGATCGTCCCGGCTCGGGACCACCGGGCGGCGGCGGGCTTCTTCGCCGACATCATGGGCTGCCGGTGCTTCCGCCGGCCGGGCGCAACGGCCACTTCGCCCCGGTACGGGTCAACGATCAGCTCACCCTGGACTTCATGAGCGTGCCCGCGCCCGAGGGCCACCACCTGGCGTTCGACGTGGACCCGGACACCTTCGACGCGATCCTGGCCCGGCTACGCGACGGTGGGGTGCCGTACGGCAGCGAGCCCGGCGTACCCGACAACGGACGGACCGACCATCCACTGTGCGCTCGGGGGCTGTTCTTCCGCGACGATTCCGGCAACCTCTACGAGGTGATGTCCCCGGCGTAGTGGGGGTGGCCAACCTGGCGGTCCGCGGTGAGCGACGCCACCGCCCAAGGGCCAGGTCACCCCCCGGCAGCTGGCCTCACGTGCTCGGCACCGCGGTGTCCGGTCCCGATCGCGGCGGCCTTGCGGTCGGTGTGCCCGCCCGGGTATCGGCTGACGAGCTCGGCGCCGATGCGGGCGAGCTCGTCCTGGACGGAGCGGGGTTCGATGACTTCGATCAGCGTGCCCCAGCCGGCGAGGTGTCGGGCGATGTCCAGCGGGGTCGGGGCGGCGAGGCGGACGCGGACCCGCCCCCGGTCGGGTTCGCCGTCGGTGTGGCAGTGCCGGCCGAACTGGTCACGCAGGATCGGCACGAACCGTTCCTGGACGAGCACGGTCGCCCAGGTCCTCGAACGCCGCTGTTCGATCTCGTCGACGACCTCCTGCCAGGCGGCGGTGAGGACGAAGTCGTCCGGGCGTTCGGCGGGCTGATCGGTCGGTGCGGCCTGGATGATCCGGTCGATGCGGAAGGTCCGTCGTCCTCGGTCGGTTCCCGCCAGCAGGTACCAGGTGTCGTCCTTGTCGACCAGGCCCCACGGATCGACCAGCCGCTCCGCCGGTTTCCGATCGCGGCCGGCGTAGGTCAGGCGGACCTTGCGGCGCCGGACCACGGTGGTCTGCAGCAGGTCGACCATCGCGGGCCTGGGACGGTCCCGCTCGCCCCAGCCTGCGGGGTCGGTCATCGTCGCGGCGGTGGCGGCCTCGGCGTCGGCCCGGAAGGTCCGCGGCAGCGCGCCCAGGAGTTTGCGCAGCGCCGCTCTGGCCTCGGGCGAGACGGCGGCGGGGCCGACGAGCAGGAACAGTGCCTGCGCCTCGGCCACCGTCAGGCCGCTGAGGTCGGTGCGGGCGCCACCGACCAGCGACCAGCCGCCACCGCGGCCGGGCTGCGGATAGACCGGGACGCCCGCCGCCGCGAGCGCCTCCAGGTCCCGGCGGGCGGTGGCGACCGACACCTCGAGGTCGGCGGCCAGCTCGGCCGCGGTCACGCGGCCACGGGTCTGCATCAGCAGCAGGACGGCCACGAGACGATCGGCGCGCATGATCCAGGATCCTCCCACAAAGTGCTCAGAAGGTGAGCACTTTGAAGCGGAGGATGGCTGGTGTCACCGACCAGGAAGGGAACCCTCCGATGCTGCGAGGCCTCACCACCGTCAGCTTCTTCGCCGACGACGTCACCGCTGCCGCCCGCTGGTACGCCGAACTGCTCGGCATCGAGCCGTACTTCACCCGTCCGATCCAGGGGACGCCCGCCTATGTCGAGTTCCGCATCGGCGGCCAGCAGCACGAGCTCGGCATCATCGACCGCCGTTTCGCCCCTCACCCGCGCCCGGGGGAGGCCGGCGGCGCGGTGATCTACTGGCACGTGGACGACGTCGAGGCCGCATTCGAGCGGCTGCTGTCCCTGGGCGCCACGGCGTACGAGAAGCCGGTCCAGCGCGGTCCCGGCTTCGTCACCGCCTCTGTGGTCGACCCGTTCGGCAACATCCTCGCCGTCATGTACAACGAGCACTACCTGCAGATGGCGGGCCGATGACGCACCTCGCGGCGACCGCCGGAGGTCAGCGCCGGCCGGTGCCTCGCTGCCGGGCGTCGTAGTCGCGGCGGGCCTGGTCGACCTGGTCGAGGTTGACGGCCGACCACTCGGCGAGGGTGGCGAACAGCGGCGCGAGGCTGCGCCCCAGCTCACTGATCTCGTATTCGACGCGCGGCGGGACCTCGGGGTGGTAGGTGCGTACGACCAGGCCGTCGCGCTCCAACTGCCGCAACCGTTGGGTGAGCACCTTCGGGGTGATGGTGGTCAGGCGGCGTTCCAGTTCCACGAACCGTTGCCGCCCGTACTCGTGCAGCGCCCAGAGGATCGGGGTGGTCCAGCGGCTGAACACGATGTCGACCACCGGCGCGATCGGGCAGACCTGCTCGGGGTCGAGCGCCACCGGGGGCACCGGCGTGGTGGTGCTGCTCACAATCGCCTCCCAGGCCATTACTTTCCTCTAGGTACCTACTATATCCAGGCAACTAGCGTCCTGAGGTGTCAAGAGAGCACACCGAAAGGAAGCAATCATGATCGTGGTGACGGGAGCGACGGGGAACGTCGGGCGGCCGCTGGTGCAGGCGTTGGCCGCAGCCGGGGAGCCGGTGACGGCGGTGTCGCGGCAGGTCACGGCGGCCGCCCTGCCGGCCGGCGTGCGGGCCGTGCCCGCTGACCTGGCCGCGCCGGCCGACCTGAAGCCGGCGCTGCACGGCGCGGAGGCGCTGTTTCTGCTGCTCACCGGAGAGTTGCTGGCGGCCGACCCGAGCGAGATCCTCGCCGCCGCCCGCGACGCCGGGGTGCGCCGGGTGGTCCTGCTCTCCTCCCAGGGGGTGGGCAGCCACCGCTACCCGCCGCAGATCGAGGAGGCGGTGACGGCGTCCGGCCTGGAGTGGACGGTGCTGCGGCCCAGCGGCTACCACACCAACGCCTTTGCCTGGGCGGAGACGGTGCGCCGCACCCGGGCCGTCACCGCGCCCTTCGGTGACGTCGGTCTGCCGTTCGTGGACCCGGCCGACGTCGCCGAGGTCGCCGCGGTGACCCTGCGGCACAACGGCCACGACGGCGCCACGTACGAGCTGACCGGCCCGGAGCTGGTCACGCCCCGCCGGCAGGCGGCGGCGATCGGCGACGCGCTCGGTGAGCCGGTGCGGTTCGCCGAGCTGAGCCCGGCGCAGGCCCGCGCGCAGATGCTGCAGTTCATGCCCGAACCGGCCGTGACCGCCACGCTCGGCATCCTGGGCGCCCCCACACCGGCCGAGCAGCGGGTCAGCCCCGACGTCGAGCGGTTGCTCGGCCGGGCGCCGCGCACCTTCGCCGACTGGGCGGCGCGCCACGCGGCCGCCTTCCGGTGACCGGCCCACCGGCTCGCCGGGCGGTGGTCGCCCGACGAGCCGGCCCACGGCTCAGCCCTGCGGGCGCGGGCAGATGCAGAACGGCTGGCCGATCGGGTCGATCAGCACGGTCCACCGCTCGCCGCCCGGCTGGAACTCCGGCCTGGTCGCGCCGGCCGCCACGAACTCCTTCTCGGCGACGGTCAGGTCGTCGACGTACACGTCCAGGTGGTAGCGCTTGTCGGCGGTTTCGTCCGGCCAGGCCGGCGGCGTGTATCCGTCGACCAGGCCGAAGCCGATCGACGTCCCGTCCTTGCTGATCATGGCGTATTCGGCCTGGCTATGGGTGACCTCCCAGCCCAGGACGCGGGAGTAAAACCCGGCGTGGGCGGCCGGGTCGGAGCTGTCGAGGTTGACCATCGCGAGGTCGGCGTGCACTGTCATGCCGGCCATCCTGTCGGCAGATCCTGACATCCTCTGGCAGGTACCGGTCAACTCTTTCAGCAGAGCAGCTCCAGGTGCCGATGGGCGTCGGCGGCGATGTCCTCGTGCCGCAGTCGGCGCCGGGCCCAGAGCCAGGCCGCCGTCTCGGCCTGCTCGTCGCCCCACGCGGCGTGCTCGACAAGCAGCGCGGCGGTGAGCGCGTACGCGGTGCGCAGCGCCAGCCCGCGCGCCCCGGCGACCACCTCGACGGCCGCCGGGTCGGCGGTCGCCTCGGCGAGCCGGGTGCGCAGCTCCTCGGTGACCGCCGCCAGGGTGTCGGCCAGGGCGGGGGAGAGCGGGCGGGCCAGGTCGACGGCGGCGGTCAGCCGGCGCAGCAGCGGCGCGCCGGCGTCCTCCCGGGCGACCGCGCGCAGCACGTCCAGGGCGAGCACGTCGGTGGTGCCCTCCCAGATCGGCAGCACCTGCGCGTCGCGCAGCAGCCGCGGCACTCCGGTGTCCTCGACGTAGCCGGCGCCGCCGAACGCCTCGACGTACTCGCTGGCGGAGGCCACGGCGAGCCGCCCGGTGGCGAGCTTGGCCAGCGGCGCGACCACCCGCAGCTCGGCGGCCGCATCCGGGTCGCCGCCGACCTCGACCCGCCCGAGCAGCGCGAACGCGTGCCCGGCGAGGACGAACGCGCCGGCCGCGTCCACGGCGAGGGCGCCGAGGGTGGCCCGGTGCAGCGGCGACTCGATGAGCCGCCCGCCGGCCACCTGCCGGCCCTCGGCGTACGCGCGGGCGTACGCCAGGCCGCGGCGCATGCCGGAGGCGGCGGCGGAGGCGTTGTGCACCCGGGTGACCACGACCAGGGTCATCGCCCGGACCAGCCCGGGCACGGCCGGGTCACCGAGCGGCAGCGCGTACGCGTCGCGCAGCCCGATCTCGGCGGTGGGCAGCGCCCAGGTGCCGAGCTTGTCCTTGAGCCGGTGCACGGTCACCCCGGGCGCCGGCGCGTCGGGGGCGGCGGAGGCGCCGGCCAGCGGCGAGTCGGCGGCGTAGCGGGGCACCAGGAACGGCGCGAGGACCCGACTGCCCCGACCGGCGCCGTCGGGCCGGGCCAGGGCCACCGCCATCGGCGAGTCGGCGGCGGAGCAGAACCATTTCTCCCCGGTCAGCCGCCACGACCCGTCGGCGGCGGGCCGGCCGATGGTGCTGGACCGGGACAGGTCGGAGCCGCCCTGCGACTCGGTCATCCACTGCCCGCTGACGATCGCGGTGTCCGGGTCGGTGGAGATGAGCCGGGGCAGCCAGGCCTCGCGCACGGCCCCGTCGACCTCGGGGAGGCTGAGCAGCGCGGCGGCGCCGTCGGCCATGGCGACCGGGCAGGAGAAGGTGGCCGACTCCGGGGCGTACAGGTGCAGCAGGGCATGCTGGACGACGCGGGCGGCGGCCCCCCAGGTGCCCCGCGCGGACTCCAGATAGGGCAGCGCGACCACGGCGTGCCGGGCGGCGGCGGCGCGCTGGGCCTGCCAGCCGGCCGAGGTGTCGATCCGGTCGACGCGGGCGCCCCACGGGTCGTACCGGACCAGGGTGGGCGGGTGCGCCTCGGCGTCGGCGTGCGCGGCCCGCAGCGGCCCGGCGACGTCGGCGGCCAGGTCGGCCAGCCGGCCCTTCGCCGCGGCGTGCCCGTCCGGGCCGAGGTGCCGCTCCAGCCAGGACCGCAGCAGCGGGTCCCCGCTGTACGGGTCGTCGGGGGTCGGTGCCGGCTGCACGTAGCGGGTCATGCTCACTCCTTCGAGGGGTGTGGGCCGACGGTAGACGATGCCGCCACCGACGCGACAGGGTCAATGTGGCTGCGCGGTGACGTAACGGGCACATACGGTCGATCCCGATGGGCAATGAGCAGGCGTGGAGCCGGCCGGCCCGGCCCCGCCGGCCGGTCCGCAGCGGTCTGGTGCTGGGCGGCCTCGGACTGGGCCTGTGCCTGATCGGCGTGGCCGGTCTGGGCGTCTGGAACGTGCAGATGATGCTGCAGGCCAACGGCCCGGTGCGGGACACCGCCGACGCGTTCCTGCGGGAGGTGGCGTCGGGGGACACCGACAAGGCCTACCAGAAGCTGTGCCGGGACGCGCGCAGCCGGTGGAGCGCGGTCGGCTTCGGCAGCTGGGTGCGCACCCCGCCGCAGGTCAGCGGCTACGAGATCACCGACGTGTCGGTGGCCACCGAGCGCGGCATCCCGCGCGCCACGGTGAAGGCGCGGCTGACCCGCGACGGCGGCGCCAGTGAGGAGCGCAGCCTGCGGGTGGTGCAGGAGGACGGCAAGTGGCGGGTGTGCGGGGACCCGTTCTGACGCCGCAGCCGGGGACGACACGGTGGGCGGCGGTGCCCTATCCGGGGCGCTCAGCCGCGGGGGCCGAGATCCCCGGAGCGGTAGTGCCGGCGGCAGAGCACCTGGTAGCGCACGTCGGCGTCGTCCACGGTGTCGCCGATGACGACCTGCTCGCCCTCGCGGACCACCCGCCCGTGCACGACCCGGGCGTTGAGCAGCCCTTCCCGGCCGCACCAGCAGAGCACCTCGACCTGGATGCGGGCCACCTCGTCGGCGAGTTCGAACAGCCGCTGCGCGGCCGGGAAGAGGCAGGAGCGGAAGTCGGTGGCCAGGCCGAACGCGTACACGTCGACGTCGTACTCGTCGACCAGCTCGGCCATCTGCTCGACGTGCTCCAGGTTGTAGAAGGAGGCCTCGTCGCAGATCAGGTAGTCGACGCGTACCCCGTCGGCGAGCGCGTCGCGGACCAGGTCGCGCAGGTCGAGCTTGTCGGTGACCTCGACGGCGGCGTGCGCCAGGCCGATGCGGGTGGTGACCTGCGGGCCGAGCGACCGGTCGATGCGGGTGGTGACCAGGCCGCGGCGGCCCTGCCGGGCGTGGTTGTAGTTCATCTGCAGGGCCATCGTGGACTTGCCGCAGTCCATCGGCCCCCAGAAGAACTTCAGCGCGGCGGCGTGCAGCGGCCGCCCGTCGCCGCCACGGGCGGCGGCGCAGCCGCCGGCACGGTCGGTGCCCGGGCCGGAGAGGGGCCGGGCCAGGCAGATCGGGGCGGCGGCGTTGTCGGTCACGTCGGGGCAGCCTAGTCCATCGACGCGAGAGGATCTTGCCGGTGCGCGGGCCGGGATGTCGTGCCCGGCCCGCGCATCCGGCCCGGGCTACAGCACCCGGGGCGGGGTGTTGCCGGCGGCGACGATGGCCCGGCGGATCGGCACCGCGGCGAGCAGCGCGAACCCGAGCACGAAGAAGATCAGCAGGGAGACCAGGCCCACCCGGTACGAGGCGGTGAGCTGGAACACCAGCCCGAAGGCGAGCGGCCCGAGCCAGCTGGTGCCCTTGTCGCTGATCTCGTAGAAGCCGTAGTACTCGCCTTCCTTGCCGGCGGGGATGAGCTGGCTGAACAGCGACCGGCTCAGCGCCTGGCTGCCGCCGAGCACCAACCCGATGCAGCCGCCGAGCACCATGAACGGCAGCGGCGCCTCGGCGGGCAGCCGGAACGCGGCGATGATCACGGCGGTCCACAGCACCAGGGACAGCAGCACGGTCTTCCAGGCGCCGATGCGCCGCGCGAGGGCGCCGAGGGCGAGCGCGCCGCCGAAGGCGAGGAACTGCACCAGCAGGATCGTCACGATCAGGGTGCCCTGTTCCAGCTTCAACTCCTGGGTGCCGTACTGGCTGGCCAGGGTGATGACGGTCTGGATGCCGTCGTTGTAGACCAGGAAGGCGAGCAGGAAGAACAGCGTCAGCGGGTACGCCTTTATCTCCCGCAGGGTGCGGCCGAGCTGCTTGAACCCGTCGGTCAGCACGTTGCCGCCGGCGTGCAGCGCCGCGGCGGTGGGGTGTTCGCGCAGCCAGCGCAGCGGCAACAGGGTGAACGCGGCCCACCACACGCCGGCCGAGACGATCGACCAGCGGGCCAGGTCCAGGGTGCGCTGCGGGTTGCCCTCCTCGCTGAGCATGCTGACCGCGACCAGGTTCAGCGCGAGCAGCAGCCCGCCGCCGAGGTAGCCGATGGCCCAGCCGCGGCTGGAGATGGCGTCGCGGTCGTCGGGGCCGCCGAGTTGCGGCAGGAACGAGTTGTAGACGACGACGGCCGCGCCGAAGGAGATGTTGGCGATCAGGAACAGCGCCCCGCCGAGCAGGTACCGCTCGCCGGTGACGAAGGCGAACGCGATGGTCGCCCCGGCGCCGGTGAACGCCGCGGCGGCCAGCAGCGGCTTCTTGTGCGCCGACCGGTCGGCGATCGCCCCGATCACCGGCAGCACGAACACGGTGAGGAACACCGACAGCGAGATCAGGTACGGGTAGTAGGAGCCGGCGGCGACCCGGATGCCCAGCGGGTGCACGTACCCGTGGCAGCTGTCGGCGCCCAGCTCGCAGCCGGCGGCCAGCTCGGTGACGGTGGTGAGGAACGGCCCGAGGAACACCGTGATCACGGTGGTCTGGAAGGCGGAGTTCGCCCAGTCGTAGAAGTACCAGCCGGTGCGTTCGCGGCGGGTGCTGCCCGGCTGGGCGGGCTCGGCGACGGCGGGGGTGACCGTTTCGGCCATCGGGGTCCTTCGTCTCAGGCGGCCCAGTGGCCGCGGCTGCGGTAGACGTCGCGCAGCACGCCGACGTGATCGGTCATGATGCCATCCACACCAAGATCAAGTAAGTCGTGCATGTCGGCAGGTTCGTCGATCGTCCAGACGTGCACCTGCAACCCGATCCGGTGGCAGTACGCGAGGAACCGCCGGTCGACCACGGGGATGCGCCCGTACCGGACGGGCACCTGGGCGGCGACCACGGACGGGGGCAGCCGCAGCGACCGCCCGTGCAGGGAGGCCATCCGCAGCCGGGCCACCCCGCGCATGCCGAGGCTGGTGGCGACCTTCGTCCCGGCGAGGGCGCGCAGCCGGGTCAGCCGGGCGTCGCTGAACGAGGCGAGCAGCACCCGGTCGCCGGCGCCGGCCCGGGTGACCGTGTCGACGGTCGGTGCGACGCCGCCGTCGGCCTTGACGTCGATGTTGAACCGGATCTCCGGCCAGGCGGCGAGCACCTCGTCGAGGCGGGGCACGAGGGCGGCGCCGCCGACGCGGACGGCGGCGAGGTCGGCCCAGCGCAGGTCGGCGATGCGGCCCCGTTCGCCGGTGACCCGGCGCAGGGTGGCGTCGTGGAAGATCACCGCCACGCCGTCGGCGGTGGCGTGCACGTCGGTCTCCACGTACCGGTAGCCGAGGGCGACGGCCCGGGCGAACGCGGCGGCGGTGTTCTCGTCGCCGTCGGCCGCGCCGCCGCGGTGGGCGAAGGCCAGCGGTGCGGGGGCGTCCAGATAGCCGTGACGGGGCTGCACGCCGGAAGTATGCCGGGCCTCGGTGGCGTCCCGGTGACCGGCCGACGTCACCACAACCAACTTCCCTATCCTTCCCCATCATGCCTAGGATGGGGCACGATGAGTAATGACATGTACTCGGTCGAGCAGGTGGCCGACCTGCTCGGGCTGCACGTACGCACCGTGCGCGGCTACATCCGCGCCGGCCGGCTGCGCGCGGCGCGGATCGGCAAGCAGTACCGGATCTCCCGCGCCGACCTCGACGCCCTGACCGGGCGGCCCGCACCGCCCATCGGTGCGCCGGCGCTGGAGGTGTCGAGCATCGTGCAGGTCGACGGCGTCGACCGGGCCGCCGCCGACCGGCTCGCCACGCTCGTGCTCGCCGGCGTCAACACCGGCCACGACCCGACGCGACCGCTGCGTGTCCAGACCGTCCACGACGAGGAGCGCCACCGTATGAAGATCATTGTGCTGGGCGACGCCGCCACCACCGCCGACCTGCTGCGCCTGCTCGACGCGGTCCTGCAGGGCGGCAACGGCCTGCTCGCGGGGGAGGTCCGGGATGCCTGACGTGCTGCAGGAGCGGGCCGGGGTGGCGGTGCTGGTGTGCGACCCGGCGGGCCCGCCGGTGACCACCACCGACGAGGCCCTCGACCTGATCGGCGGTGCGGCCTTCGGCGGTGCCGAGGTGGTGGCCGTGCCGGCGGACCGGTTCGACCCGCGCTTCTTCTCCCTCGGCACCCGCTTCGCCGGGGAGATCATGCAGAAGTTCGTGAACTACCGGCTGCGGCTGGTCGTCGTCGGGGACATCACCCGGCATCTCGCGGCCAGCGCGGCACTGCGGGCGCTGGTGGCCGAGTCCAACCGCCACGACCACGTCTGGTTCCTGCCCGACCTGGCCGCGCTCGACGCCCGGCTGGCCGCCGCCACCTGACCCCTGTGGCCCCGGGCGCTCAAGCGCCCGGTCACCGGCCCGGCCGGCGGCGACGGTGGGCGCGAGCCGTGTCGGCCGGGCGGCCGGGGTCGACGTGGCGGGGCCAGTACGGTTCGTCGGGGCGCAGCCGCGCCAGGTTGTCGGTGATCGCGTCGATGATCCGGTCGGTGGCCCGCCGGGCGGCTCCGGGCGTGCCGGGATTCAGGTGGCTCAGGACCACCGGGGTGCCGAAGTGCACCCGGATCACCGGTCGCCGCACGACCGCCCGGGCGACGGCGCGCAGCAGTCCCTTGGGCGCCCGGTACGGCAGCACCTCGTGGGAGCCCCACTGGGCGACCGGGACGACGGGGGCGCCGCTGGCGAAGGCGAGCCGGGCGGCGCCGGTCTTGCCGCGTTCGGGCCACATCCCGGGGTCCAGCCCGATGCGCCCCTCCGGGTACAGCAGCACCACCGAACCGCCGGCCACGGCCGCCGCGGCGGCTTCCAGGGACTGGTGCACGGCGCTGGTGCCCCGGTCGACCCGGATGTGCCCGGCGCGGCGCATCAGCGGGCCGACCACCGGGGCGCGGAACAGCCCGCCGGTGGCCATGATCCGCGGGGCGACGCCCCGGGACCGGCAGGCGGCGGCGAGGACCACGGGGTCGAAGGGGTTGATGTGGTTGGCGGCCAGGATCAGCGGCCCGTGGCGCAGGTCGGCCGGCACCTCGCCGGTGACCTCGAGGCGGCCGAGCAGGCCGACGACGCCGCGGGCGAGCAGCTGCGCGGCGCGCCACAGCAGCGGCGCCCGCCAAGGGGTGGTCGCGGTGTCCATCAGGGCTGGATGGTCGCACGCGTCGGGGTGGGCGCGAGACCCGATCCCGGGCCCGGCGGCACAGGTGATCAAGGTCATTGGTCCCGGGCCGGTTCAGGGCCGCCGGCCCTGCCGATTCGTCTACGACGCCGAGTAGTATTACTACGTCTCGTAGTACGCACGGCTGGGGGTTTCCGTGGACGCGTTGGACGTCGCCCGCTGGCAGTTCGGTGTCACCACCGTCTACCACTTTCTCTTCGTGCCGTTGACCATCGGCCTGTCCGTGCTGGTGGCGATCCTCCAGACCATGTGGCACCGCACCGGCAAGGAGCGGTACCTCAAGCTCACCAAGTTCTACGGCAAGCTCTTCCTGATCAACTTCGCGATGGGTGTGGTCACCGGCATCGTGCAGGAGTTCCAGTTCGGCATGAACTGGTCGGACTACTCCCGCTTCGTCGGCGACATCTTCGGCGCGCCGCTGGCCATCGAGGCCCTCGTCGCGTTCTTCCTCGAGTCGACGTTCATCGGGCTGTGGATCTTCGGCTGGGACCGGCTGCCCAAGAGGCTGCACCTGGCCGCCATCTGGGCCGCCGCGATCGGCACCAACCTGTCCGCGTACTTCATCCTCGCCGCGAACTCGTTCATGCAGAACCCCGTCGGATACCGGGTCAACCCGAGCACCGGCCGCGCCGAGCTGACCGACTTCTTCGCCGTGCTCACCAACAAGGTCGCCCTGATCACCTTCCCGCACACCCTGTCCGGGGCGTTCCTGGTCGCCGGGTCACTGATCGTCGCCGTCGGCCTGTGGCACCTCATCGGCAACCGCGGCAGCGCCGACACCGACGCCTACCGCTTCGCCACCAAATTCGGCTCCTGGGTGGTGCTCGTCGCCTCCGCGGCGGTGCTGTTCACCGGCGACATCCAGGGCAAGATCATGACCGAGGTGCAGCCGATGAAGATGGCCGCCGCCGAAGGCCTCTACACCACCGAGAGCCCCGCCTCGTTCTCCGTACTCACCGTCGGCAGCCTCGACGGCAGCCGCGAGGTCTTCGCCCTCAAGATCCCGTACCTGCTGTCGTTCCTCGGCACCGGCGACCCCAACGGCACCGTGCAGGGCATCAACGACCTGCAGGCCCAGTACGCCGCCCAGTACGGTGCCGGCAGCTACACCCCGATCATCCCGGTCACCTACTGGAGCTTCCGCTTCATGATCGCCCTCGGCCTGGCCGCCGCCGCGATCGCCCTGATCGTGCTCTGGACCCAGCGCAAGGGCCGCACCCCGTCGAGCCGGTGGCTGCTGCGCGCCGGCCTCGTCATGCCGCTGCTGCCGCTGCTGGCCAACTCCTTCGGCTGGATCTTCACCGAGATGGGCCGCCAACCGTGGATCGTCTTCGGCGAGATGCTCACCCGCAACGGCGTGTCCCGCACCGTCTCGCTGACCGAGGTGCTCACCTCGTTCACCGCGTTCACCCTCATCTACGCCACCCTCGCCGTGGTCGAGTTCAAGCTGCTGGTCCGCTACGCCAAGGCCGGCGTACCCGACCTCACCCCGCAACCCGCCGACGACGACACCGACGACGCCGAGCGCCCGCTGGCGTTCGCCTACTGACCCCGGAGCCCATCGTGGAACTGACCACCGTCTGGTTTCTCCTCGTCGCCGTGCTCTTCACCGGCTACTTCATCCTCGAAGGCTTCGACTTCGGCGTCGGCATGCTGCTGCCCGTCCTCGGCCGCGACGACCGGGAACGCCGCGTCCTGATCAACACCATCGGCCCGGTCTGGGACGGCAACGAGGTCTGGCTGATCACCGCCGGCGGCGCCATGTTCGCCGCCTTCCCCGAGTGGTACGCCACCCTCTTCTCCGGCTTCTACCTGCCGCTGCTGCTGATCCTGCTCGCCCTGATCGCCCGCGGGGTCGCCTTCGAGTACCGGCACAAGCGCCCCGAGGCGTCCTGGAAGCGCCGCTGGGACCAGGCCATCTTCTTCGGCTCGCTGCTGCCGGCGATCCTCTGGGGCGTCGCCTTCGCCAACATCCTGCGCGGCGTGCCACTGGACGCCGACCACGAGTACGTCGGCGGCCTGCTCGACCTGCTGCACCCGTACGCCCTGCTCGGCGGGGTGACCACCCTGGGCCTGTTCCTCACCCACGGCGCGGTGTTCCTCGCCCTGAAGACCACCGGCGACATCCGCGCCCGCGCCGGCGCCCTGGCCGTCAAACTCGGCGCCGGCACCGCCGTGGTGGCGGTGGCCTTCCTGGCCTGGACCCTGTCCGTCCGCTCCAGCGCGGCCGCCGTCGTGCTCGCCGCCGGCGCCGCCCTCGCCCTGCTCGGCGGTGTCGCCGCCGCTCGGGTACGCCGGGAAGGCTGGGCGTTCACCGGCACCGCCGTGGCGATCGGCCTGGCCGTGGCGACCCTGTTCGCCGCGCTGTTCCCCAACGTGCTGCCGTCCACCCTGGACGCCGCCGGCACCCTGACCGCCAGCAACGCCGCCTCCACCCCCTACACCCTGAAGATCATGACCTGGGTGGCAGTGGTGTTCACCCCGATCGTGCTGGCCTACCAGGGCTGGACGTACTGGGTGTTCCGCAAGCGCATCGGCGTGGCCAACATCCCCCAACACTGAGCCCGGACGCTTGGCCGGGGTGACCCGTCGCCCCGGCCCCGCGCATACAGTTAGCCGGTGACCGACGCACCGTGGACCCGCCTGTCCGGCAGCGCGAACCCGCTCGTCGGCGCCCCGATGGGCGGCGGCGCCACCACCCCGGCCCTGGTACGCGCCGTCACCGCGGCCGGCGGCTTCGGCTTCCTCGCCGCCGGCTACAAGACCCCCGACGCGGTCGCCGCCGACCTGGCCGACCTGTCCGCCACCGGCACCCCGTGCGGGGTGAACCTGTTCGTGCCCGGACCCCGCGAGATCGACGAGACCACCTTCCGCCGGTACGCCCGGCAGATCGCCGGCGAGGGCGAACCGTACGGCCTCGACCTGGCCGACGCGCCGCTGGTCCACGACGACGACCACTGGCCCGACAAAATCGACCTGCTGGTGCGGCACCCGGTGCCGCTGGTCAGCTTCACCTTCGGGCTGCCCGACCCGGCGGCGCTGGCCGCGCTGCACCGCGCCGGCTCCCGGGTGCTGGTCACCGTCACCTCGGTCGCCGAGGCGCTCGCCGCCCGCGACCTCGGCATCGACGGGCTGGTCGCCCAGGGCACCGAGGCGGGCGGGCACAGCGGCACCCACACCCCACGCCGGCCCGCCCCGCCCACCTCCACCCGACCACTCGTCCGCGACGTCGCCGCCGCCACCGGGCTGCCCGTGGTGGCCGCCGGCGGCGTCGCCGGCCCCACCGACGTACGCGACCTGCTCGCCGCCGGCGCGGCCGCCGTGGCCGTCGGCACGCTGCTGCTGCGCACCGACGAGAGCGGAGCCAGCCGCACCCACCGCGACGCCCTGGCCGACCCGGCCCGCACCAGCACCGTGCTCACCCGCGCCTTCACCGGCCGACCCGCGCGGGGCCTGCGCAACACCTTCATCGACCGGTACGAGCCGACCGCCCCGCTCGGCTACCCCGAGCTGCACCACCTGACCCGGGGCATGCGCGCGGCGGCCGCCGCCGCAGGCCACCCCGGCCGGGTGCACCTGTGGGCCGGCACCGGCTACCGGCACGCCGGCACCGGCCCGGCCGCAACCGTGGTCGAACGGCTGACCGCCGCGCTCTGACCGGCCTAGTGCGCCTCGCGCAGCTCCGCCAGCCGGGCCTCGATCTCCGCCAGCTCCGCACGCAGCTTCTCCGCCTGCTGCTCCGCCTCCGCCCGCTCCGCCGCCAGGATCTGCTCCACCGCCTCCTGCACCCCCGGCACGTCCACCAGCGCCACCATCCGCAACGCCTCCGCCGGCTTCACCACGTACGGCTTGGCAAGGGCCTTCGCGCCCTGCTGCGCCGCCACCGTCCACTCACCCTCGGCGTACGCCAGGGTGACCGTCAGCCCGGCCGGGCTCTTCGGCTTCGCCGCCTTCACCGCCCGACGCGCCGGCTTGGCCTCCACCTGCTGCTCCACCTTCGGCTCCTCCCGGCGCGGCGCCGGCACCCGCGGCGTGTCCAGCACGAACTCCGGCTCCGCCGGCGCCGGCGGCTCCTCGACCTCCGGCTTCGGCTCCGCCGGCTTGCGGCCCGCGCCGCGCGGCGCGATCGCCACGTCGGCGGGGGAGAAGGGCAGCTCGTCGCGGCCGAACCGCACCACCACGAACTCCTCGGACACCTCCGGATCGGTCAGCTCCACCACCTGGCCGGCCTGACCCGCCATCTGACCCGCCGCCGCCGTGAACACCACCTTCGGTTTACGGCCCGCGGCCAACGCCTCCCGAATTCCCTGCACCTCGTCAGTGGACAAACCCTGGCCCGCCATCACACGCCCTCTTCCGTACACACGTTTGATTGCAGCCTTGATACCAGCCGGCTGCGACACGACGAAGATCAGCCCCCCGTGTGATCTTCCCCTCCCCGCCGGCCAGGGCCGGCCACGGTAACGTCGGCCCAGCAGCCACAGCAGGGGAGAGGCAACAGTGGATCCGGTCACCGTCGTCACCGGCGGCAGCCGCGGCATCGGCGCCGCCACCGCCCGCCGCCTCGCCGCCGCCGGGCACCACGTCGCCATCGGCTACCGCCGCGACCACGACGCCGCCGCGGCCGTCCTCGCCGACATCCACGCCGCCGGCCGCCAAGGGGTCGCCGTGCCCGCCGACACCACCGACCCCGACCAGGTCGCCGCCCTCTTCGACGCCGCCGCCGACCTCGGCCCCCTCACCGGCCTGGTCAACAACGCCGGCGTCACCAGCCCGATCGGCCCGTTCACCGAGCTGCGCGTCGACGACCTGCGCCGGGTCGTCGACGTCAACCTCATCGGATACGTGCTGTGCGCGCAGCAGGCCGCCCGCCGGATGACCCGCGGCAGCGCCATCGTCAACGTCTCCTCCGCCGCCGCCACCCTCGGCAGCCCCGGCGAATACATCCACTACGCCGCCGTCAAGGCCGCCACCGACACCCTCACCGTCGGCCTGGCCAAGGAACTCGCCGCGCAGGGCATCCGGGTCAACGCCGTCGCCCCCGGCATCATCCGCACCGACATCCACGCCCTGTCCGGCGTACCCGACCGGCCCGACAGCGCCGCCGGCCGCATCCCGCTCGGCCGCGCCGGCGAACCCGACGAGATCGCCGGCGCCATCGCCTTCCTCCTCGGCCCCGACGCCTCCTACACCACCGGCGCCGTCCTGCGCATCGCCGGCGGCCTCTGACCCCACGCGCGCGCGGCCCTGCGGCAGCACGCCCCGGGCCGCCCGTCCCGATGCCTCAGCTGGTGAACAGCTTCGCCGCGGTGATCACCGTCTGCACCACCCCGTAGCCCAGCAGCACCGACACCACCAGCCAGGAGACCACCAACCGGGCCTGCTGCCCCCGCGGGTTGCCCTCGCTCATCGCGTACCGCTCCTCTCCGCCACCACATCCTCGACCACGTCCCGGCCCGCCGCCGGCTCGTGGAACCGCTGCGGCACCGGCCGGATCAACAGGTTCGCCACGAACCCCACCGCCAGCACCCCGACCATCGTGAACAACGCCGGCCGGTACGCCGCCGCCGTCAACGTCCCCGGCTTGCCCTGGGCGTCCAGGAACCCGTTCACGATCAGCGGCCCGGCGACCCCCGCCGCCGACCACGCCGTCAACAGCCGGCCGTGGATCGCCCCCACCTGGAACGTGCCGAACAGATCCCGCAGATACGCCGGCACCGTCGCGAACCCGCCCCCGTAGAACGACAGGATCACGCACGCCAGCAGCACGAACAACGCCGTCGCCGCGTGCCCGACCACGGCCAGCAGCACGTACAGCACCATCCCGACACCCAGATACACCAGATAGATCGGCTTACGGCCGATCACGTCCGACGTCGACGACCACACGAACCGGCCGCCCATGTTGAACAGCGACAGCAGCCCCACGAACCCGCCGGCCGCCGCCACCGACACCGATGACGTCCCACCGTCGCGGAAGAAGTCCTGGATCATCGGGCTGGCCTGCTCCAGGATCCCGATACCAGCGGTCACGTTGCAGAACAACACCACCCACAGCAACCAGAACGACCGGGTCTTCACCGCATTCGCCGCCGACACGCTCGCCGTGGTCACCAGCGGCTTCGCCGCCACCCGCGCCGGATCGAACCCCGCCGGCCGCCAGCCCGCCGCCGGCACCCGCACGTTGAACACCCCGAACATCATGATCACGAAATAGCCGACGCCCAACGTCACGAACAACCACACCAGTGCCGCTCCCGACGCCGTCGAGGCCGCGTTCGCCGGGTCGTACCGCGCGTCGTAGAACGACAGCAACTGCCGGGACAGGGGAGAGGCCACCATCGCCCCACCACCGAACCCCATGATCGCCAACCCCGTCGCCAGACCCGGCCGGTCCGGAAACCACTTGATCAACGTGGAGACGGGGGAGATGTACCCGATCCCCAGACCGATCCCACCCAGCACCCCGTACCCGAGATACAGCAGCCACAACTGCCGCGTCGCGATGCCCAACGCACCGACCAGGAACCCGGCCGCCCAGAAACACGCCGACACGAACATCGCCTTCCGCGGCCCGCTCGCCTCCACCCACGTGCCCGCCACCGCCGCCGACAACCCCAGCATCACGATCGCGATGCTGAAGATGACCCCGACCGCTGTCTGACTCGCCCCGAAATGAGCGATCAGCGAATTCTTGTACACGCTCGTCGCATAGACCTGCCCGATGCAGAGATGGATCGCCAACGCCGCCGGCGGAATCAGCCAACGGCTGTACCCCGGCGGCGCGACGGTGTGCCGACGATCGAGTGCGGAAAGCATGCTGCTTCCTCCCGGGAAGAGGCCGAGAAACGTCGCCCCTACATGCCCCCACCGCACTCCGCACCCAAACCCACCACGCGCCGGACGGTCGAAACCGTGAGCCGAACGGTCGGGGCGCTTCCGCTCATGGCGACATCGTGGCGGATCGCCGGCGCCCCTGACCCACCATCGCGATCCAGGAAGCCACGGCAGCGGCCAGCGGGGCGATCAGCAAGCCGAACACTGGCCGCCCCACCGCATCCACCAGCGCCCCGCCCGCCGCCGCACCACCCGCACTGCCGACCGAGAACGCGGTCGCCGCCCAGGCGAACGCCTCCGCCACCGTGCCCGCCGGTGCCGCCTCGTCGATCACCACGAAGGCGATGGTCAACAGCGGCGGCAACGCGACACCGCTGACCGCCATCAGCACCAGCATCACCGCTGGCGCCGGAGTCAGCAGCAACGGCAGGTAACCGACCGCGAACACGCCGATGGCGCGGGGGAGCGTGGCGTGCCGGCGCAGCCCGGCGAAACGCACGTACAGCAGGCCCCCGACCAACGCCCCGGTCGCCTGCGCGGCCAGCAGCCAGCCCGCCCAGGACCTGGCTCCGGCCGACTCGGCGTACCCGGCCACGGCGACGGTCACGCTGCCCACCGCCGCGCCGACCAGCAACAGCGCACCGAGAGTCAACCGCAGCCGGCCGGCCCGCAGCGGCCCCGCCCAGTGTCGCGGCGCCGGCTCGC
This sequence comes from Micromonospora sp. NPDC006431, assembly GCF_042870725.1. Lineage (NCBI taxonomy): Bacteria > Bacillati > Actinomycetota > Actinomycetes > Micromonosporales > Micromonosporaceae > Micromonospora > Micromonospora sp. NPDC006431. Next base: position 127,644 of record NZ_JBIAHQ010000016.1, on the reverse strand, counting down.
CCCGCCAGCGCCGCACCGCGTCGGTCGTGGCGAACCAGACGGTGCCGACACCCTGCACGAGCGCAGCCGCGGCCAGACCACCGGCCGGACCGACCAACCCGACGGCGCCGAGCGTGACCACCGGACCAAGAATAAAGATCACTTCCTGCACGGCGATGTCCAGGGTGTACGCGGTCTGCACCTGGTGCGGGGGAAGCAGGTCGCGCCAGAGCACCCGCAGGCACGACTCGAACGGCGGCGCGCCCGCCCCGGCCAGCCCGGCCGCGAACACCGTCACCGCAAGATTGACGTGCGCGGCGGTGAGCGCGAAACCGACCGTCGAGGCGGTCATGGCCAGCCACAGCACCGGAGGCTGGCGCCAACGGTCCGCCATGCGGGCGAGCATCGGCTGCCCGACCGCGGTACCGGCGGTGAACGCGGCGACCAGCAGGCCCGCCACGGTCAGCGTCATCGTCTCCCGGGCGAACACCAGCAGGGCGAGCGGAGCCGCGCCGAGCGGAATCCGGCCGAGCATGCTGGCCGCCAGGACCCGGGCAGTCCGTGGCGCGCGGAGCACCGCCGCGGCCGAGGTGTCGGCCGGGCGTGGAGGGATTGCGGAGGAACCGCCCGCGGGCGGGATCAGGTGGGTGTTGTCGGACACGGGCATGACGAGACGCTCCCGGGAGGTGGGGAATTGACCGGACGGTGGGCGCAGGAGCAGGCCCGGTCAGGGAGCGAAGTCGGAGCGATCGTGGTCGCTGCCATACAGCGGCAGGTCCGGCGTGGTCCAGCGACCGTACGCGGCGGCGACGGCTTCGAGGGGGACCACGCGAGCAGTCTACGTCCCGACGCACGCGTGAGGAACCGGTAACCGAAGCCGACGAACTCGCCGGAACAGTCGGTACAGCACGACATCTGTCGTAACGGACAAGCGGCCCTCCGCTACGGATGGTCATTGACCCGCTCGATCAATATCGATCACGCTGTATCAACCATGTGTCTCTGGAGCTGACGGAGGTAGGGGCATGGGAGTTGTGCGGCGATTGCTAGCCGTCGGAACTGTCGTCGGGGTGGTGATCATGGGTGCGCCCGCCTCGGCGAGCGCGACAGCGGACACACCCGGGATCGTCATCGAAAACGGTGTGACCCAACCGGTCTTCTCGTACGCCGAGGCGGTCCAGGAGGTCGTCTACGTCGAGGCGCCGATGGACAGTGACGCCGACGGCCGCCGGGATCTGATCGAGGTCGACGTGATCCGGCCAGCCGAGACCAAGGCGGGCCTGCGGGTGCCCACCATCATGGAGGCCAGCCCGTACTACGGCCGGGACCCCGGCGACCCACTGCCAGACAAGACCCGCGGATTCCCCGGCTGGTGGGACGAGTACTTCGTCCCCCGGGGCTACGCCGTCGTCCAAGTGGAGATGCAGGGGACGTCGCGGTCCTTCGGCTGCCCGACCACCGGCGGACCCGAGGACACGATCAGCATCAAGGCCGTTGTCGACTGGCTCAACGGCCGCGCGCCGGGCTTCCACCACGACGGCAGCGCGGCGGTCGCCGACTGGAGCACCGGGAACGTGGGGATGCAGGGCGTGTCCTACGTCGGCACCCTGCCCAACGCGGTCGCCACCCAGGGCGTACCCGGCCTGCGGACCGTGGTGCCCATCTCGGCGATCTCCAGCTGGTACCGGTACGTGAACGACCAGGGGATCGCCTGGTCGACCTGGAGCGAGAACGTCAACTTCCGGTACACCGAGTACCTCGCCGACTACGTCTCCACCGGCCGGACGCTGCCGGGTGCCGCGTCGGCGCCGGCCTGCGAGTCGGTCATCACCGGGCTCGGCGACGCCGAGCAGGCCAGCGCCTCCGACTTCACCCCGTTCTGGCAGCAGCGGAACTACCTGCCCGACGCCAACAAGATCAAGACAGCGGAGACGTCCGTGTTCATGGTGCACGGTCTCACCGACTTCAACGTCAAGACCATGCACTTCGCCGATCTGTGGCGTGAGGTCGAGAAGCGCCAGATGCCGCGCAAGATCTGGCTCCACCGCGGCGCGCACGTGAACCCGACCAGCTTCCGGCTCACCGAGTGGCAGGCGGTCATGCACAGGTGGATGGACCACTGGCTGTACGACATCCCCAACGGGATCATGGACGAGCCGATGGCGGACATCCAGCGTCCCGACGGCACCTGGGAGACCCACTCCACCTGGCCGGACGCCGCCGCCGAGAAGGTGGACCTGCGCTTCGGTCCGACGATGGCCGACGCGGCGGGCACCCTGTCGCTCAACGCGCCGAAGGGCAACGCCTCGCAGAGCTTCGTCGACCAGATCGAGTCGCAGGCAGTCAAGATCGGTAACGCGGAGCAGACCAAGCCTGGCCGGCTCGCGTACGTGACCCCACCGCTCGCTACGGACGTACGCCTCTCCGGCACGCCGGAGCTGGCGGTCCGGATGTCGACGACGGCCGAGACGGCGCTGCTGTCGGCCCTCCTCGTCGACTACGGCGCGGGACCGACCGTCACCGTGGCGGGCAAGGAACCGCTGGAGGTGGTGCAGGAGTCCTGCGAGCCCGCGGACCTGGCCGATCGGACCGGGTGCGCCGAGCCGATGGAGGCGAGCGTCGCGATCACGCCGGAGCGCGTCCTGGCCTGGGGCCACATCGACGTGAAGAACTCGCCCGACCTTCGGCGGAGCCACGCCCTGACGCCGGGCGAGGAGTACAACGTGCGGTGGAAGACCCTCCCGTCCGAGCACGTCATCCCGGCCGGACACCGGATCGGCGTCGTCATCACCGGCAACTACAACGCGAACCCGACGTCCAACCGCCCGGCGCGCGACGCGGCCGCGGTGGGCAGCCAGGTCACCGTGTACCTGAACGGCAGTGCGCTGACGCTTCCCGTCGTGGGGGGCACGGGCCGCCTGGGCTTCTGACCAGGCGTTGTTGACTGCCTGAACGAGCGGTCCCTCACCTCGGTTGCCCTGGTGAGGGACCGCTCGCCAGGTGACGCGTCAGGCCTCCGGCAGGCGTTACGCCCCGCCTGATCCTGCTTCCGCTGACACTCGATAATGTACATTATGTCAAGTAACGAGGGTGAGCCCTCTCCTGCCGGGGGTTCGGCGCCCCGGCGCCCTGACGATCCGGTGGTAGGCGCTCGTGCCGGAGCCGCCGGGCCGCGGCTAGGACTGGTCGCAGCTCAACTGGCGTACACCCGCCCGCATGACCGTGCGGCGAGCGATCGTCTGTTCGTCGCCCCGCTGAGCTGGTTCTATCTGGCGCGCGGGCGGCCGGCCGAGCCCGGCGCGACGCGGCCGGGTCGCCATGCGAAGCGGCTCCAAGGCCCGTCGGCGGCACCTGACGTTATCTGCGCCCCTTCCCTACCCTTGTCCACCTGCCCACGGACGTGAAAATCGTGCATAATATGCCTTATGCATGACAAACCGGACGAAGCGGTAGCGCAACTGATCGAGGAGTTCCTGACCGCCCGGGCCACCCGCAAGCCCTCCCCCCACACCCTGGCGGCGTACCGGCGGGACCTCGCCACCGTCGCGGCCCTGGTCGGCGAGGACGAGACCACTCCCCTCCCCCTCGATCAACTGCCGATCACCGCCCTCTCCCCCCGGGTCATGCGGGCGGCGTTCGCCCGGTTCGCCGCCCCGCGCGCCGCCGCCTCCGTACACCGGGCCTGGTCCACCTGGAACAGCTTCTTCACTTTTCTGGTGGCGGAGGGGGTCGTACCGGGAAATCCGATGCCGGCGGTGGGGCGGCCCCGCACCCCGCTCCCCCAGCCCAAGCCGCTGCGCGGCGAGGACACCCCGGAGGAACTCCTCGCCGCGGTGGCCCGGGACGACGGCCGGCAGCGCGACCCGTGGCCCGAGCGCGACCTGGCGGTGCTGTCCCTGGCGCTGTGCGCGGGCCTGCGCCTGTCGGAGCTGCTGGCGTTGCGGGTGGCGTCGTTGGCCGGGCGGCCCGGCGAGCGGCGGGTGGACGTGGCGGGCAAGGGCGGCCGCCCCCGGACCGTGCCCATCGAGTCGGGTGTGGATCGGGTGCTGGCGGACTACCTGGACAGTCGCCGACGCCGATTCGGCGCGCGAAGCGTACGGCCGGACTCGCCGTTGCTGGTGGACCGGCGGGGTGAGCCGTTGCGTCGGGGTGGCCTGCAGTATCTGGTCGAGTCCTGCTACCGGCGGGCGGGGATCGGTGACCGGGTGCCGCGGGGGGCGCGGCTGCACGCGTTGCGGCACACGTTCGCGACGCGGTTGGCGGAGGACGGGGCGAGCGCGGCGGAGATCATGCGGTTGCTGGGGCATGCGTCGTTGGCGTCGTCGCAGACGTACATCGAGGTGACGGCGGGTCAGCAGCGGGCGGCGGTGCGGTCGAACCGCACGAATCGCGCGTTGGCGGTGCTGGTGGGTGGGCGCGGCGACGATTCCCGATCGGGCGGGTGAGCTTCGCCGGTTCGGGGTGTCGTCGGGGGCTGGGGCGTGATGCTGCACGTATGCGAGAGGTAGCTGATGTCCCGATCGTGGGTGGGCCGGCCGACGGGCGTACCGCGACGGTTGAGCTGGACGATCGCGGGGACCCGCCGGCCGAGTTGCATCCGGGAGAGGTCGACGTGGTGGGCGATGGCCTGTACGTGCGGGAGCCGGTGGTCGGCGCGGGGCCGCCGTGGACGTACCACTGGCAGGCGGCCTCGTGACCCCGGTCAGTGGCGGCGGTCGAGGGTGCGGCGGTGTCGTTGCCGCGCCCGTTCGTGGGCGTGGGCGAGCAGCCGATCGGTGTCGGTCAGGCTGGCGGCGCCGGGGTTGAGTACGCACGCCCATCCGTGGGTGCCGTAGACGGGGTGGGGCAGGATCTCGTCGAGGACGGTGGCGTCGAGTGATGGCCGGTGGTCGGTGAACCGGGCGGGTGGGTAGCCGAAGCGGCGTTCGAACTCGGTGCGGCCGAGGTCGAGGTTGAGCCGGTAGACACCGGGCCGGTCGAGCTGGGAGTCGTCGTCGAAGCCGGGCATGTCGTGCTCGCCGAGGGTGGCGAACGGTCGGCGGCGGTCGTCGCCGACGTGGAAGAAGCGCCATCCCCAGCTCGCCGGCGGGGCGCCGGAGCCTTCGTCGGCGACGACGACGGTGACGTCGGGTAGGGCGAGGATGCGGTCGGCGATCTGGTCGGCGGTCGGGGTGGGTACGGCGGTGGGCGTCATGACTTTAACCGTATCGTTGAACCGCCCTGTGAGGCTTTTCCGCTGTTCGGCCGGTGAATTCCGGCTAAACCTTCAAACTGCGGGCATGGCCAGGCGGCGCGGGTGGGAGCGGGCAGCGTGCGGCAGCGCCGGTACGGGCCGGACGCCGCCCGGGCTGCGCGGGCGGGCGATGCTGGTGGCGTCCGGCCGTCTCGCCGACTAGCTGGTGGCGGGGCGGGGCCGGCTCCCGTGCGTGCCGATGGTGGTGGCGGTGGTGACGGCGAACGCGCCGAGCAGCGCCAGTGCGGTGGCGGGGGCGAGTGCGGCCCAGGGGGCACGTTCGACGTATGGCATGGCTTCGGCGAGCAGGAGTCCCCATTCCGGGGTGGGTGGCTGGGCGCCGAGTCCGACGAAGCTGAGGGAGGCGATCGCCAGCGCGGTCCCGGGTAGTCGCAGGACGGCGTGTCGGGTGACCGCGGGCAGCACTCCGGGCAGCACCTGGGTGCGGAGGATGCGGGTGGGGCTGGCGCCGAGCATCCGGCTGGCCTGTACGTGGCCGCTGGCGCGTTCCTCCTGGACGAGGGCTGCGGTGTGGGCGGCCAGTGGTGCCCAGGCGGTGGTGGCGACCGCGATGGCGGCGCCGGTGGTGCTCGGCCCGAGGGCCGCCGCGACCAGCAGCCCGGCGATCACGGGCGGCAGGGTGTTGGCGACCTCGACGGCGCCGGTGGACAGTCGCGGGAGTAGGCCGGCGGCCAGGCCGGTGAGGAGGGCGAGGGCGCTGACGGCGGTGGCGGTGCCGATGGTGTGCAGTGCGCCGTGGCCGAGGCGGGCGAGGATGTCGCGGCCGAGCGCGTCGTGGCCGAACGGCGCGTCGAGGGTGGGCCCGGTGAGGCGGAGGTTCAGGTCGACGGTGGTCGGGTCGCCGGTGAGTCCGGCCAGGGTGGTTGCCCCGAGCAGGCCGGCGAGAATGGCCGGCAGCAGCCAGCGGCGGTGGTGGGTGGGCGGGTCCGGTGGCGGTGGTGCGGCGATCGCCGCGGCGGTGCGGGCCGGTCCGAGGGCCAGCCGGTGGGCCGTGGCGGCGAGCGCACCGGCCGTGGTGGCGACGGCGAGCAGTGTCAGCACGGCGCCTTGCAGCAGGGGCAGGTCCTGGGCGGTGGCGGCGCCGAGGGCGACGCGGCCCAGTCCGGGGATCGCGAAGAGGAGTTCCACGGCGACGGCGCCGCCGACCAGGCCGACGACGACGAGGGCGAGTTGCGGGAACAGTGGGGGCAGGCAGCGGCGTAGGGCGCCGTGGGCGAGGGTCCGCCAGGGCAGGCCGGCGGCACGCCAGGTGCGTGCCCAGGGTTCCCGGTACGCCCCGGGCAGGGCGTCGTCGGCGAGCCGGCCGAGCAGCCCGCCGGCGGGGATGCCGAGGGCGAGCGCGGGCAGTACGAGGTGTGCGGGGGTCGACCAGCCGAACGGTGGCAGCCACCGCAGCCAGACCGCCCCGGTGAGCAGCAGCAGCGTGCCGAGTAGGAATTCGGGTACGGCGGCGAGGGCGGCGCCGGTGCCGCCGGGGCGGGGTCGGGTGTGTCCGTGCCTGAGGCGGCGGCTGGTGAGCAGGGCGGCGACGGTGAGCGCGACGGCGAGGGCGGCGCCCATGAGGGTCAGCGACACTGCGAGGGCCTGCCACACGGTGGGGGCGACGGGGTGGCCGGACACCCACGAGGTGCCCAGGTCGCCGTGGGTGAGTCCGGTGAGCCAGCGGCGGGACAGCGTCAGCGGGCCGTCGTCGAGGTGCAGCCGGTCGCGGATCGCGGTGAGCGCGGCGGGGTCGGGTTCGCGTTCGCCGTACTGGGCGCGGAGGATGCTGCGGGCCGGGTCCCGGCCGGACAGCCAGGGCAGCACGCTGAGCAACGTCAGGAGCGCGGCGGCCGCGGCGAGTCGGGAGGCGGCGGTCAGCGTCGGGTGGGCGGTCATCGGGTGACGCGGGTGGTGCGGCCGACGAGGAGTCGCTCGCGGGGGTCGAACACCGCGTCGACGACGCCGGGCCGGTTGCCCTGGATGACGCGTTCGTGCAGCAGCGGCACGGCGGCGTCGGTCTCCAGGATGGTCTTCTCGGCGGCGAGGATCCGGGCGCGGCGGGTGGTGAGGTCGGCCTCCGCGCCGGCCCGGTCGACGGCCCGGTCGACGGCGGGGTCGCACAGTTGGGCGATGTTGAAGCCGCCGTGGCAGGTGAAGTCGCTGGTCAGGTAGGCGACGGGGTCGCCGGAGTCGAGCATGGTGGCGCGGGAGAGGACGAACGCGTCGAAGCGGCCGGCGAGCGCGTCGGCCTCGATGTGGGCGTATTCGCGGACCACCTGCTGGACGGTGAAGCCGGCGGCCTGCAGGTGCTGGGCGAGGGTGGTGGCGACTTCGGGCAGTTCGGGGCGGTCGCTGAAGGTGGCCAGCACGATCTTCCGGCCGGCTGCGGGGGTGGCGGGATGCTGGGCGCGGGCGGGTCGGTCGGCCGTCCAGGGCAGTGCCGGTCCGAGCAGCCCGACGGCGGGGTCGGCGCGGTTCTCGTAGACCCCGCGGACGAGGTCGTCGCGGCGGATCGCGGCGCGGGCGGCGGCGCGGACGGCGGGGTCGGTGAACGGCCCGTGTCGGGTGTTGAGGTAGAGGGTGTTGGTGCGGGGCATCGCCACCTCGCGGTAGGTGTCTGCGGGGAGCAGCATCGCCTGGGCGGCGGGCACCGCCTCGACGATGTCGGCGGTGCCGGTGCGCAGCGCAGCGGTGCGGGCGGTGCCGTCCGGGACGAAGGACACGTCGATGCCGGGCGCGGCGGCCGGCCCGGCCCAGTGCCCGGTGAAGCGTTGCAGGGTCGCGCCTTGCGTGCCGTGGAGGTGGGTGAGCACGAACGGGCCGGTGCCGGCTTGCCGCGGGTCGACGGTGTCGCCGGTGTACGCCTTGGCGGCCAGGATGGACAGTTGCGGGCTGGACAGGCGCTGCGGCAGCAGCGGATCCGGTGTGTCGGTGCGCACCACGAGCGTGGCCGGTCCGTCGGGGGTGACGGTGAGTTCGATGCCGTCGAGGATGCGTGGTTTCGGTCGGGCGGTTGCCGCCCGGGTGATGGAGTGGGCGGCGCGTTCGGCGTCCAGGGTGGTGCCGTCGTGGAACCGCACGCCGTCGCGCAGGGTGAACCGCCAGGTCCGGTCGTCGGTGTGGGACCAGGACAGGGCCAGGGAGGGCTGGGGTGTGCCGTCGGTGTCGAGGGTGGTGAGTGCTTCGGCGACGCCGAGGCGGGAGAGTTTGAAGGCGTCGTCGCTGAGCGGGGACAGCGCGGCGCGCGGTGGCAGCAGCATGACGACGCGCAGCCGCTGCCCCATGGTGTCGTTCGAGGTGGGGCCGGCGAGGCAGCCGGCGGCGGCGAGGGTGACGAGCGCGGACGAGATGGCGGCGGTGCGTCGGATCGGGTGCGGTACGGGCATGGGGCCTTCCTCAACATCGTGGGACGGCCCGGAGCATAGTTGGTAGCGGTTGTCGTTTTCATATCGTCGGGACGGCATGGGTAGGGGGTCGGGAAGGATCGGCGCAGAAATATGCGCCAAGCCGCGATCTTGTCCGTTAGGCGATCCTTCAACGGACACGGGCGGGGTCCGGCTCGCTCGTGACGCCTGTCAGGTCGCAGCAGTTGATCTGGCAGGCCCGGGCGTAGCTTCAGGTGGAACGTTCGGGGACGTGCCCGTTGCTATCGCTAGACAGCAGCGGCGGTAGGGGGTTCGCCCTGACCGGACATGACCTCCTCCACCAGCCGGACCACACCGTCGGGCTGCTCGTCGGGGGCGAGGTGACCGCCGTTGGGCATCGTGCGCAGGGTCAGGCCGAGACGGCGGGCTGCTGCGGGGCCAAGGCGTCCGGGCGGAAGAAACGTGTCGTACTCGCCAGTCGCCACGAGCAGTGGTGCGCCCCTGGCCGGGCGCAGGATCGCCGGGGGCAGCGGGGATGGCGCCAGACTGGTGCGGCATGCGCCGGCGACGAGCGTCATCCACTCGGTCATGAGGCGCGTGGGTTGGTGTCCCGGTCCGTGCATGAGCCGCAGTAGGCGGGCGCTGCGCTGCTCGGTCGGGTGGGCCAGCCACGGCACGGTCGCCGCCAGTACCGCAGTGTTGACCTTGAGCCGGGCAAGGCCGGCTGGCGCGATGAGGACGCGGCCGGTGATCTTCGATGAGTGACAGGCCAGGGCGATGCCGCCACCGAGCGAATGGCCGACCAGCACCACCCCGGCGGTGTCAGCCTGGTCGAGCACCTCGGCCAGCCATCTCCCATACCACGCGAGTCCTGTCCGGCGTGGACGTTCGCCGGCGGACAGGCCCGGCTGGCCGGGAACATCCAGAACCCAGGTGGGCCACCGCGCCGCCAATGCCTGGGCCAGAGGTAGGCAGGTCGCGGCGTTGAAGTTTGTGCCGGGGAGCACCATGACTGCCGGCCGCTGTTGCGGCGCGCACGAAAGGACGTGGGTGTCACCGACGCTGGTGGAGATGGCGAGTCGCTCGGCCGACAGCGCGGACCCAGCTATCTGGTCCGCACACCACTGCCGGACCTGCTCCCGCCCTGCGGCACTGCGATAGATCGAGATCACTTGAGCCATTGTCGCATTCCGGCAGCGACTCCATGCAGGCGTGTCGGCGGCTACCCGTCGTCTGTGGCGTCCAGGTCCCATGGGGGCACAGCGCCGGGTCCGCGGGGGTCGCCGCGGCGCGGTACGGCCGATGCGACCAGGCCGGTCCCGTAGCCGCCGATGATCAGTTTCGCCCGATCGCGCGGCGAGCTTGTCCCGCAGGCAGCCCACGTGGGTCTTCACCGTGGCCCGACTCATACTCATGCGGTGACGTTGCTCTGCGAGCCGTACCTGCTCGACCCGCAGCCGGACGGGATCCATGTGCTCTGGCACACCGAGCGCGCCGGCCGGTGCCAGGTCGTCCTGGTCGGTGCGGACGTGCCGGAGATGACCGAGCAGGAGGCGTACGCCGCCGCGACCGGCCCCGCCGAGTCCGGTGGCGGGTGGCGGCGGTTCGGCGCCGAGCCCCGGCCCCTGTCGCGGATGCGGGAGGACGCCGAATCGTCGGTGCCGGGCCGGACGTACGCCGGGGTGACCCGGCGCCCGGTGTACCGGCAGCTGGCCAGAGTCGGCGGACTGCCGGCCGGACGCACGCCGTACCGGGTCGTGTCGATCGACGACGACGGCCGGGTCAACGTCACGGCCACCTATACCCTTGCTCCGGCGGTGCCGCCGGGGCGACCGGTCCGGCTGCTGCTGACCAGCGATCACCAGCTCATGCCGATGGTCCCGGCGAACCTGGCCAAGGTCGGCGAGACGGCCGGCATCGCCCTGGACGGCGTGCTGATGGCCGGTGACATGGTCAACGTCGCGGATCGGGCCAGCGACTGGTTCGACAGCGCCCGCCGGCCGCTGGCCGGGTGCGCCGATCCTGCCGAACACCCCGCTGTACCCGGCCATCGGTAACCACGAGGTCATGGGGCGCTGGTCGGAGACCGGCTCGCTGGAGGAGCAGTTCAACGACGCCCTGCCCGACGACTGGGACGTCACCAGCTACGGGGAGCTGTTTCCGGTGCCGCGCAGCGACGCGGGCGGGCCGCGCTGGTGGTCACGGACGATCGGCGACGTCCATCTGATCAGCCTGTTCGCCACGGCGGTGTGGCGTTCGCCGAAGCCGATCGGGCGGGGCAAGTTCCAGGAGGCCGCACAGGACGTCGACCGCCCGCAGCGGTGGGGGCACGGCCAGTTCATCTTCGCTCCGATCGCCCGCGGCTCGGCGCAGTACCGCTGGCTGGCGAACGACCTGGCGTCGCCCGCGGCCCGGGCGGCCCGGTACCGGGTGGTGATGTTCCACCACCCGAGCCACGGGCTCGGTCACCACTCCGCACCGCCGTTCACCGACCCGGTGCCGACGGTGCGGCCGGGTGGGATCACCTACCACTACCCGCTCGGCGACGACCACATCCTGCGCGACGTCGAGCCGCTGCTCAGCGCGGCGCAGGTCCACCTGGTCCTCAACGGACACTCACACGTGTGGAACCGGTTCCGCAACGCGGCCGGGGTGCACTGGCTGGAGACCTCCAACGTCGGCAACAGCTACGGCGCCTACGACGTCACGTCCGGCCGGTCGCGTGAGCTGCCGCACGGGTACGTCCAGCAGGGCGACCCGGGTGGGTTGGCCCCGGTCGTGCCCACCGTCGCGCCGCTGACCGGGCCGGACGGCACCGCCCTGCCCTACGTGGCGAGCAACGAGATCACCGTGTTCACGCTGCTGGACACCGCCGACGGACTGGTCCGCTCGTATCGCTTCGACACCGCCGATCCGGCCGCCCGGGTGGTGCTGTTCGACGAGTTCCCACTCGCCGGGGCGTAGCCACCGGCCGCCGCCATGGCAGCATTGCCCGATGCGGGTGGGCGCGGCGAAGGCGGTGGCGGTCGACTGGGTACGCGAGCGGATGCGCCACGACCCGGCCGTGCGGGGCGCGTTCTTCAGCGGCTCCACGGTGGCGCTGCCGGACCCGGCGGTGCTGCCCGCGTCGTCCGACGTGGACGTCCTGCTGGTGCGCGACGGGCCGGGCGGGAAGCTGGGCAAGTTCCGCCACCGCGGGGTGCTGCTGGAGGTCACCGAGCTGACCTGGGCGGACCTCGGGTCGGCCGACGACGTGCTCGGGTCGTGGGTGTACGCGCCGATGTTCCGCACCGACACCGTGATCGCGGACCCCACGGGCCGGCTGGCGGCGATCCGGGATCGGGTGGCGGCCGGGTTCACCGACCCGGGGTGGGTGCGGCGGCGGTGCGCCGGGGTACGCCGGCGCGTCGAGGACGGGCTACGGCGGCTGGACGACACCGCGCCGCTGCACACCCAGGTGACCGCGTGGTTGTTCCCCACGTCGCTGACGGCGCTGCTGCCGGTGGTGGCGGCACGGCGGGACCCGACGGTCCGCCGCCGGTACGTGCTGGCCCGGCAGGTGCTGGCCGGGCACGGGCTGTCCGCCCGATACCGCGAACTGCTCGGCTGGCTGGACGGCGGTGGGGTGTCCCCCGCCCGGGTCCGGGAGCATCTGGCGGGGCTGGCGCGGACGTTCGACGAGGCGGCGCGCGTGGCGCGTACGCCGTTCGTCTTCCGTGCGGACATCACGCCGGCGGCCCGGCCGGTGGTGGTGGACGGCGGCGCGGAGCTGGTCGCGGCGGGCGCGCACCGGGAGGCGATGTTCTGGATCGTGGCGACGTACGCCCGCTGCCACACGATCCTGGCCGCGGACGCGCCAGCGCGGGAGGTGGCGTTGCGGCCGGCGTTCGAGGCGGCGGTGGCGGACCTGGGGGTGGCCTCGGCGGCCGACCGGCGGCGGCGGGCCGACGAGGTGCTGGCGGCCCTGCCCGGCTGGTGGGAGGTGTCGCGTGCGGTCGGCGGGTGGGATGTGGCAGGCTGAGCGTGACGCGACTGGCGGCACGGGGATGGCAGCAACCATCGGGGAGCTCGTCGCGGGGGTCGACCGCCTGGGCCTCCGCGGGCGAGGTGAGCCATGTCTTCTGTGGAAACGACCGCCCGGATCCTGTCCGGCAAACCGGTGGCGGACCAGGTGCTGGCGGAGGTCACCGAGGCCGTGCAGGCGCTGCGCGCCGACAGCGTGACCCCGGCCCTGGCGACCGTCCTGGTGGGCGACGACGACGCCAGCGCCGGCTACATCCGGATCAAGCAGCAGCAGGCGGCGGAGCTGGGGTTCGCCTCCCCGCACGTGCACCTGCCCGCCTCGGCGTCGCAGGCGGACCTGCACGCGGTGCTGGCGGACTTCAACGCCGACAAGGACGTGCACGGGGTGCTGGTGCAGCATCCGATCCCGGGGCACCTGGACTACGACCGGGCGTTGCAGGTCCTCGACCCGGACAAGGACGTCGACGGGATGCATCCGGTGAACATGGGCCGGCTGGCGTTGGGCCTGCCGGGCCCGCTGCCGTGCACGCCGGCGGGCATCGAGGCGCTGCTGGCGTACCACGGGGTGCCGGTGTCGGGCCGTGAGGTGGTGATCCTGGGCCGGGGCGCCACGTTGGGCCGGCCGCTGGCGATGCTGCTGGCGCAGAAGCGCCCCACGGCCAACGCGGCGGTGACGGTGGTGCACACCGGGGTGGCGGACTGGCCCCGCTACACGCGGCGGGCGGAGATCCTGGTGGCGGCGGCGGGCGTGCCGGGCATCATCCAGCCGGAGCACGTGCGCCCGGGCGCGGTGGTGGTCGGCGGCGGCGTGCGGTACGAGGGGCGGCGCCTGCTGCCGGACGTCGACGAGTCGTGTGCCGCGGTGGCGGGGGCGATCACGCCGCGGGTCGGCGGGGTGGGCCCGACGACGGTGGCGATGCTGTTCCGCAACGCGGTCCGGGCGGCGGAGCGGGCCGCCGGGATGGCCTGACGCCGCCCCACGTCAGGTGGCGGCGACGGGGCGGCCCAGCCAGCCGGAGAGCCAGTCGAACGCGGGATCCTCGGCGGCTTCCCAGACGGACATGCTGTGGCCGCCCCCGTCGACGTAGGCGGTGGTGACGGCCAGCGGCGCCCGGGCCAGGCAGCGCAGCGTCTCGGTGTCGTGGTGGGCCTTGCGGTCGGCGCGGCCGCTGGACAGGTAGAGGGCGACGGCCGGTGGGGGCAGGTGCCGCAGCCGCCACCGGTCGTCGTTGAGGGTGTGTTCGCTGCCGTCGCCGACGGTGATGCCGGGGTCGGCGTAGCCGGAGAGGCTGGCGGCGGCGGCGTACCGGTCGGGGTGGCGCAGGGCCAGGTTGGTGGCGCAGTAGCCGCCGGCGGAGTAGCCGATCAGCCCCCAGCCGGCCCGGTCGGTGCGCACCCGCAGCTGGGCCGCGGCGGCCGCCGGCACGTCGACGGTGAGGAACGTCTCCGCCTGCGGCCCGTGAACCAGGTTGGTGCATTCGGTGTCCAGCAGCGGGCTGGGGGTCTGCGGGGGGAACAGCACGACGGTGGGCGCCATCCGGCCCGCGCTGATCTCCTGGTCGAGGTGCCGGGCGGCGGCGAGGCGGTTGAGCCAGGCGGCGGGTGAGCCGGGGTAGCCGTGCAGCGCCTCGACGACGGGGAACCGTTCGGTGGGCTGCCGGTCGTAGGCGGCGGGCAGGTAGGCGGCGACGTGGAGGGTGAGACCGCTGGCGGCGCCGGCGACGGTGAGGGTGACGACCCGTCCCCCGCCGGGGCCGGCGGCGGGTGCGGTGGCGTCGGCGGCGGGGTCGCGGCCGAGCAGCGCCGACCAGCTGGTCCAGGTGTCGACCTGCCGGTTGACCCAGATCCCGGCGGCGGCGACGGCGGTGAGCAGGCACAGCAGCGCCGTGGCGGCGCGCCCGGCGACGCGGCGGGCCCCGGCCCCGCGGTCCCAGAACGCGGACAGCAGCACGGCGGCGGCCACCGCGACGCTGGTGGCGGTGAGCGCGGCGGCGAGGCTGTCGGGGGCCACGGTCACCGTCCGCCGGTCGGGGAGCCGGCCTGCGGGGGCGGCGGGATCAGCGGCGCGGGCCCGCCCAGGGGTGCGGGTGTCTGCCGGCAGGCCCAGCGCAGCGCGGTGGGCAGCCGGTCGGCGGGGCGGCCGGGCTGGTGGGTGGCCGCGCCGATGACGGCGACGGTCTCCGTGGCGGGCAGGTCGGCCGGCACGGCGACGCCGCCGGGCTCCGGCGCGTCGTCGACGAGGGCGAGGGCGGGATAGCGGGTGGGTGCGGCGCGGACCACGGCCCCGGCGAGCCCGGCCAGGTCGGCCGGGGCGATCAGCGCCCAGCTGTGGCTGGTGACCCGCAGGTCGCGGGCGAGGCCGGCGGGCAGGGCCTCGGTGAGGACGGTCGGGGCGGCGGTGGGCCGCAGGTGGGTGAAGACGACGATCACCGGGCCGGTGTCCGCCTGGACCGTGCGGGCGGCGGTGGCCTCCCCGGCGCCGGTGGTGTGGTCGGCCAGGACGGCGATCACCGGGTACCGGCGGGTGGGGTGCTGCGGGTAGTCGGCGGGGACGACCACGGTCGGGGTGGCGGTGACGGGCCAGCGACCGCCGCGCGGCGGGTGCCACGGGAAGGCGACCGGGGTGGTGGGGGCCGCGCCGGCCCGGCCGCTGATCCAGCGGTCGAGGCGCCCGGGCCGGGTGGGGTCGGTGTCGTGGCGGGCGACGCCGGCGGGCAGCAGGTCGCCCCAGGTGGGATAGAACCCTTCGGCGCGGTTGACGGCGAGGCCGACGGCCAGCAGGGCGAGGACCTCGGTGAGCAGGACGGCGACGGGTCGGGTGAGGGCCTGCCAGCGGCCGTGGCGGCGCCAGGTGCGGGCGGTGCCGGCGGCGGCGCCGGCGGCGATGACCCCGATCGTGATGAGCAGCGGCAGGCCGGTCAGCGACATGGCTGGCCCCTCCCCTCGACGTCCCATCGCTATCACGGGCGCCGGGCGGCCGGACGGGTTTGGGTGTTCCGTCGCGCCGCGCGCCTCCCCGACGGTAGAGGTGCCCCGCACGCCTCAGCCGAGGTCGACCAGCAGCGGCCGGTGGTCGGAGATGGTGGACAGCGGGGTGTCGACGGCGGTGACGGGCGGCAACCGGTCCCGGCCCTGCCGGTCGGCGAGGATGTGGTCGAGCTGGACGCGGGGCTGCCCGGCCGGGTAGGTGGGTCGCCGCCCGAGGGGACGCCACCGGGACAGCACGGCGGCGGGGCCGGCGGGCAGGTTCAGGTCGCCGAGCAGGATCCGCGGGGCGGGCAGGGTGCGCAGCGCCCGCACGACGCGGCGCAGTTGCAGCACGTTCCAGCCGGGGACGAACGACAGGTGGGTGGCCGCGACGGTGAGCGGCCCGTACGGGGTGTCCAGCACGGCGGCGAGGACCACCCGGGGTTCGTCGCGCAGCAGCACCAGCCCGCCGCCGGGCCCGGGAACGTAGACCGGGGAGCGTACGGGGGCCGGGCGCAGCCGGGTGACCTGCCAGGAGCGGACCGGGTGGCGGCTGACCAGCCCCACCCCGTAGCAGGGTTCGCCGTGGCCGTCGTCGTCGTGGGTCAGCGGGCGGAACCCTTCGCCGGGGGTGCCGACGACGGCGGCGGCGAACCGGTGCTCGGGGGCGTCGAGGGCGCGGGCGGCGATGGCGGTGAGGTCGAGCTTGCCGCTGCGGGACTGGTCGCGGTCGACCTCCTGCAGGGCGAGGACGTCGGCGTCGAGTGCGGTGACGGCGGCGGCGAGCCGGTCGGGGTCGACGAGTCCGTCGGTGAGGGACCGGCCGTGCAGCAGATTGAACGTGGCCAGGCGCACCTGCACACCCTACGTCGCCGTGGCAGGCTTGCCCGGTGCTGAAGGCGTTGGTCTGTTCGATCCTGGTGTTCGTGGCGGTGGCGGCGGCGGGCCTGTGGTTGCGGCGGCGCCGGGGTCGCTGAGCCGGCGGTGAGCCTGGCCACAGCGGCTCTCGTCGGGGCGGCGGCGGTGGGAAGAATGGCCGCCCGTGGACCCTCTGTCGTTGACCACCCTGCTGACCGTGGCGGCCATGGCGGGCTGGGTGGACGCGGTGGTCGGTGGTGGCGGGCTGTTGCTGCTGCCGGCGCTGCTGATGGCCGCGCCGGGCGTGCCGGTGGCCACGGCGTTGGGCACCAACAAGCTGGCCGCGATCTTCGGCACCTCCACCGCGGCGATGACGTACGCGCGGCGCACCAAGCTGGACTGGGCGGTGGCCGGGCCGGCGGCCGGGCTGGCCGTGCTGACCGCCGGGTTGGGCGCGGCGCTGGCGGGGGCGGTCCCGGCGGGCGCGTACCGGCCGGTGGTGCTGGTGGTGCTGCTCGCGGTGGCGGTGTTCGTGCTGACCCGGCCGCGGCTGGGCGTGGTGTCGTACCCGCATCGGCGTACGCCGGCGCGGTTGACGGCCGCGGTGGCGGTGGCCGGGGTGGGCATCGCCCTCTACGACGGCCTGATCGGCCCGGGCACGGGCACGTTCCTGGTGTTGGCGTTCACCGCGCTGATCGGCGCGGACTTCGTGCAGGGTTCGGCGATGGCGAAGGTGGTCAACGCGGGCACCAACCTGGGCGCGCTGGTGGTGTTCGCGGCCACCGGGCACGTGTGGTGGCTGCTCGGGGCGGCGATGGCGGTGTGCAACGTCGCCGGTGCCGCGCTGGGCGCGCGGATGGCGCTGCGGCGCGGCGCCGGTTTCGTCCGGGTGGTGCTGCTGGTGGTGGTGCTGGCCCTGGTGGCGAAGCTGGGCTACGACCAGTGGCGGGCCGGCTGAGCCGGCCCGCCACCACGTCGGCTCAGGCGTGCCGGACGACCTCGTCGTAGTCGAGGCGGGGCAGCCGGGGGAACCAGGCGTCCGGGCCGGGCTTGCCGATGTTGACCACGAGCAGGGACCGCCAACTGCTGTCGGCGAAGAACTCCTTGTCGACGCCGGCGGCGTCGAAGCCGCCCATCGGTCCGGCGGCCAGGCCGGCGGCGCGGACGGCGAGCAGCCAGTAGCCGATCTGCAGGGTGGCGTTGAACCGGGCCATCTGCTCGCGGCCGGCGGGGTCCTCGGCGAGGGCGTCGCGCATCTGCGGGCGGATCGGGAAGACCCGCGGGACGAATTCGTGGAAGTCGGTGTCGGCGGCGAGGACGGCGACGACCGGCGCGGTGGCGGTCTTGGCGCGGTTGCCCTCGTTCATGTGGGTGAGCAGCCGTTCGCGGGGCTCGCCGTCGCGGAGGAACAGCACCCGCAGCGGCTGGGTGTTGGCGGCGGTGGGCGGGTACTTGGCGAGCTCGTGGATGGTGCGCAGCTGCGCGTCGCTGACCGGTTCGTCGGTGAACGTGTTGGCGGTGCGGGCGTCGGTGAACAGCAGGGCCTGCGCCTCGGGGTGCAGGGTGATCAGGTCGCTCATGGGTCCTCGCTTCAGCGGTGCTACTCCACCCATGGGAGCAGCTAGCTTTTTAGTAGTGCCTTGCGCGGCGAGCGTAGCGCGTATCCTGAGGGCATGACGACGAGGCCCCAGGTGGACCACACGCCCCGTTCCTGCGACGGGGGGTTGGCCCGGGCCTTCGCGTTCCTCGGCAAGCGGTGGAACGGGGTGCTGCTGGGCACCCTCGCCAACGGGCCCGCCGGCTTCGCGGAGCTGGCCCGGGCGCTGCCCGGGATCAGCGAGTCGGTGCTGTCCGACCGACTCGGTGAGCTGTGCCGGGTGGGCCTGGTCTCCCGCACCGTGCGGGAGGGGCCGCCGGTCGGGGTCAGCTACCAGCTCACCGACCGGGGAGCCGCGCTGCTGCCGGCCCTGGACGCCCTGGCCCGCTGGGCCCACGACCACCTGCCCGCCGAGCCGGGACGCCCCGGCGGCTGCTGACCGCCGCCGTGTGATCATCGGCGGATGCCCGTACGCGCCGAACACGACCGGACCGTCCTGGCCGACCTGCTGGGCCGGGACCCGGTGCTGCACGCCTACCAGCTGGGCGACCTGGACGACTTCTTCTGGCCCTACACGTCGTGGTACCGCCGGGGCGACCAGGTGGCGTTGCTCTACCACGGCGTCGACCTGCCGACGCTGCTGGCGTTCACCACCCCGGAGCGGACCGGGGAGCTGGCGGCGCTGCTGGGCGAGCTCGCGCCGGTGCTGCCGGCCCGGCTGTGGGCGCACCTCTCCCCCGGCCTGGACGCCACCGTCGCCCGCTGGTACGAGGTGTCCGACGCCGCGGTGCACCACCGGATGGCGTTGACCGACCCGGACCGGCTGGCCCGGGCCACCGCCGCCGGGGAGGTGCTCGACCGGTCCGACCTGCCGGCGCTGCTCGACCTCTACGCGGTCGCCTATCCGGGCAACTGGTTCGACCCGCGGATGCTGGACACCGGCCAGTACGTGGGGATCCGGGAGGCCGGCGAGCTGGTCACCGTGGCCGGGGTGCACGTCTGGTCCCCCACCTGGCGGGTGGCCGCCCTGGGCAACGTCACCACCCACCCCCGGGCCCGCGGCCGTGGCCTGGCCGGCGTCGCCGTGGCCGCGCTCTGCGCCCGGCTGCGGACGCGCGTCGAGCATGTGACGCTCAACGTCCGGGCCGACAACACCGCCGCCGTGCGCCTCTACGAGCGGCTCGGCTTCACCCGGGTCGCCGACTTCAGCGAGTGCGCGCTGCGCCGCCGCCCGTGACGGCGCGGCCGGCCAGTCTGCCCTGTCCAGCCGCCACGCCGGGTCAACAACCCGACGCTGACCTGGGCATGTGTCGGACCGGCCAGGGTCGGCCGGGCCCCTAGCGTCTGCTTCGAGGCCGCGTCCGGGGCGGGCGCGGCGGAGTCGAAGGAGACACGATGGGTTTGACAGCAGTGGCCCGCGGGCGCGCCAGGGGGGTGACCGTCGCCGCCGTGGCCGCGATGGTGACCGCGGTGGCGGCCCCCGCCTGGGCGGCCCCGGGGGTCGACCCGGGCACGGTGGACCGGTCCGCCGATCCGGGCGCGACGATCCCGATCAGCAAGGTGGTCTCGACGCCGCCGATCCCGCCGAAGCCCGACGTGGTGCTGCTGGTCGACACGACCGGCAGCATGGGCCCGGCGATCGCCAACGTCCGGACCAACCTCCAGCAGGTGATCACCAACGTCCGCACCGCACAGCCCAGCGCCGAGTTCGCGGTCGCCTCCTACCGGGACGAGGGGGACGGGCCGGAGCTGTTCCGGGTCCGGCAGGACCTCACCGCCGACGCCACCGCCCTGCAGACCGCCGTGGACGGGCTGGCCGCCGCCGGCGGTGGCGACACCCCGGAGGCGTGGGTGAACGCCCTGTTCCAGGTCTCCGACGGCGGCATCGCCTACCGGTCGGGCAGCAGCCGGATCGTGGTGCTGGTCGGTGACGCTCCCAGCCACGACCCCAGCGCCGGACACACCCTCGCGCAGGCCACCGCCGCGCTGCAGGCCGACGCCGCCCGGCTGCTCGCCGTCAACGTCAGCGGCGGGGGCGGCGGGCTGGACGCCGCCGGCCAGGCCAGCAGCGTGGCCGCCGCCACCGGCGGCCAGGTCGTCGGCAGCGCCCCGGACACGGTGACCGCGGCCATCCTGAACGGGCTGCGGAACCTGGACGTCACCGTCACCCCGACCGCGACCTCCTGCGACCCGGGCCTGTCGGTGAGCTTCGACGCCGCGTCGCGGACCCAGCAGAGCGGCAGCGACGTGCCGTTCGCCGAGACCATCACGGTGGCCGGGAACGCCGCCCAGGGCGCCACCCTGCACTGCACGGTGGACTTCCTGCTCAACGGACTCTCCGGCGGGCCGGAGTTCGTCGAGCACATCAGCGTGAAGGTCAACGACGTCACCCCGCCGACGGTGGTCGTCGACGACCGGACGGTCGAGGCGACCAGCCCCGCCGGCGCGGTGATCAACTACCCGGCCAGCGCGACCGACAACGTCGACGGGCCGCTGACCCCGACGTGCGCGCCGCCGCCCGGCAGCACCTTCCCGCTGGGCGCCAGCACGGTCACCTGCACCGCCACCGACGCGGCCGGCAACACCGGCAGCGACACCGCGGTGATGCGGGTGGTGGACACCACCGCCCCGACCACGCGGTGCGTGCCGACGAACAACCCGAGCGGCGGCAACGTTCCGGGCTCCTACAACCCGGACGGGTTCTACCAGCTGACCGCCACCGACGTGGTGGACACGAAGGTGGACGTGTACATCGGGGACGCCGCCGACCCGTCGGTGAAGTTCGGGCCGTTCCCCGCCGGCACGAAGATCAAGCTGGTGCAGGCGCCAGGGGCGCAGTCCCGGGTCAAGGACGGCGCCGGCGACATCGACTACAAGGTCACGCTGCGCGGCGACGCGGTGATCACCGGCGTCGACGACGCCGGGAACACCTCGACCGCGACCTGCCTGGTGGCCCCGCCGCCGAAGTGAGCCGGTGAGTGGACGCGGGGGTGGCCGGACGGCCACCCCCGCGTCGTCACAGCCCCCGGCTGGGCGAGTCGAACCGCCCGGCCCGGATCTCCCGCAACGCCCGGCGGCGGGTGTCGCCGCGCAGCGTGTCCACGTACAGGCGGCCGTGCAGGTGGTCGGTCTCGTGCTGCAGGGCCCGGGCCAGGAACCCGCTGCCGGAGATGGTCAGCGGCTGGCCGTGCTGGTCGAAGCCGTGCGCGGTGGCGTGCATCGCCCGCGCGGTCGGGAAGTACAGCCCGGGGATGGACAGGCAGCCCTCGTCGTCGTCCTGCAGCTCCGTGGACAGCTCCAGCCTCGGGTTGATCAGGTGGCCGCGGTGGCCGTCGGCGGCGTAGACGAACACCTGCGCGCTCACCCCGATCTGCGGGGCGGCCACCCCGGCGCGGCCGGGCGCGCCGAGCAGCGTGTCCATCAGATCCTGCACGAGCGCGCGCAGCTCGGCGTCGAAGCTGGTCACCGGCTCGCACGGGGTACGCAGCACGGGGTCGCCGATGATCCGGATCGGGCGCATAGTCATGCCCGGAAGGCTAACCGCCCGTTACCTCTCCGGTCGCGCCCACCCGCCCGGCCGGCCGGTCCCGGATCAGCACCTCGATGCCGTCGAGGATGCGGGCCAGCCCGAACTCGAAGGCGCGGGCCGGGTCGCCGGCGGCCTGGTACTCCTCGCCGGCGGTCGTGCCCACCCGGGCGGCGACGGGGAACCGGCGCGGGTCGAGGACCTTCTCCAGGTACGGCGCGTGCGCGTACCACCACTGCTGCTCGGTCAGCCCGGTGCGGGACGCGGCCTGGGCCGCCTCGACGGCGCCGCGTACCGCGCCGTGGACGTAGCCGTCGACGAGGGTGACCACGGCGTCCATCTCGAGGTCGGTCAGGCCGATGCCGTCGACGGCGCGCAGCTCGTACTCGTACTTGGCGATCACGTGCGGGCCCAGCGGCGGGCGGGTGGTGGCGACCTGCAGCAGCCAGGGGTGGCGCAGGTACAGCGCCCGGTTCTCCCGGGCGATGTGCTCGAGGCGGCCGCGCCAGCCGCCGGGCACGTCCTCGGGGCGGGTGGTCTCGCCGTAGACGGTGTCGAGCATGACGTCGAGCAGTTCACCCTTGCCGGGCACGTGGGTGTAGAGGGTCATGGTGCCCACGCCGAGCCGCTCGGCGACGCGGCGCATGGACAGCGCCGCCAGCCCTTCGGCGTCGGCGACCTCGATGGCGGCCCGCACGATCCGGTCGACGGTGAGGTCGCCGCCCTTGCGGCTGGGCTTCTCCCGGGTCCGCCAGAGCAGGGCGAGGCTACGCGCCGGGTCGCCGGTGCCGCTGTACTCCGTGGTCACCCGCCGACTGTACCCATCGCTCGTACCGTACGGCGTACGATACGGCGTACCACAACAATGGGAGGGCATCGTGCGACGTGACGGGCCGGCGATCGAGACCGAGGCACTACGCAAGACGTACGGCGATCTGGTGGCGCTCGACGACGTCGACCTCACCGTGCCGGCCGGCTCGGTCTGCGCCGTGCTCGGCCCCAACGGGGCCGGCAAGAGCACCCTGGTGCGCATCCTCACCACCCTGCTGCGCCCCGACTCCGGCACGGCCCGGGTCGCCGGTTTCGACGTCCGCCGGCAGGCCGACCGGGTCCGCGCCCACATCGGCCTGGTCGGCCAGCACGCCGCCGTCGACGAGATCCTCGGCGGCCGGCAGAACCTGGTCCTCTTCGGCCGGCTGCACCATCTCTCCCCGGCCCGCGCGGCGGCCCGGGCCGACGAGCTGCTGGACCGCTTCGGGCTCACCGACGTCGCCGCCCGCCCGGTGGCGACCTGGTCCGGCGGCACCCGACGCCGGCTCGACCTGGCCGCCGCGCTGATCGCCGACCCGCCGGTGCTCTTCCTCGACGAACCCACCACCGGGCTCGACCCGCGGGCCCGCAGCGACGTGTGGGACGCCGTCCGCGACCTCGTCACCGCCGGCACCACCGTGCTGCTGACCACCCAATACCTGGAGGAGGCCGACCGGCTCGCCGACACCGTCCGCGTGGTCGACCACGGCCGGGTCACCGCCGCCGGCACCCCCGACGCGCTCAAGTCCACCCTCGGCGGCGACCGGATCGACGTGCTGCTGCACCACCCCGACGACCTGCCGGCGGCGGTCGCGGCGGTCACCGCGGCCACCGGCAGCCCACCGTCGACCGACCCGGCCGCCCTGCGGCTCACCGTGCCGGTCACCGACCGGGTCGCGGCGCTCGCCGCCGTGCTGCGCGAACTCGACACCGCCGGCCTGACCGTCGGCGACGTCGCCGTCCGCCGCCCCACCCTCGACGAGGTCTTCCTCCGGCTCACCGACACCCGGCAGGAGGTGGCGGCGTGAGCGTCCTGCCGCTGCGCCGGGCCCGCTGGGCGGCCGCCGACACCGCCACCCTCACCGGCCGGGCCCTCGCCCACTGGGCCCGCCGCCCCGGCGAGGTGATCGTCGTCCTGCTCTTCCCGGTCCTGCTGGTGCTGATGTTCGGCTACCTGTTCGGCGGGGCCATGGCGGTGCCCGACGGCGCGGACTACCGCGAGTTCCTGCTGCCCGGCATGTTCGGCATGACCATGCTGTTCGGCGTGGAGACCACGTACACCGCGGTGGCCACCGACGCCGCCCGCGGCGTCACCGACCGGTTCCGCGCGCTGCCGGCGGCCCGCAGCGCCGTGGTGACCGGGCGGGCCCTGGCCGACCTGCTGCACGCCGCGGCGGCCCTCGCGGTCGTGCTCTGCTGCGGCGCCCTGGTCGGCTGGCAGCCGCACCGCGGCCCCACCGCGGCGTCCGCCGCGGTGGCGCTGCTGCTGCTCCTGCGCTTCGCGATGATCTGGGTCGGGGTCTACCTGGCGTTGCTGCTGCGCCGTCCCGAGGCGGTGGCCGCGCTGCAGATCCTGGTCTGGCCGCTCGGCTTCGCCTCCAACGCCTTCGTCGCCCCGGCCACCATGCCCGGTTGGCTGGCCGCCATCGCCGCCTGGAACCCGCTGTCGGCCACCGTGGCCGCCTGCCGGGACCTGTTCGGCAACCCCGGCTGGGGCGCCGACACCTGGCCCGCCCAGCACGCTGGCGTCCTGGCCGTCGCCTGGCCACTGCTGCTCATCGCGGTGTTCCTGCCGCTGTCCGCGCGCCGCTGGCAACGCCTCGACCGTTGACCGCTGCGGGGTCGGGCTCAGGCCGGCCGGCCGGTGGGGGTCAGGCCGGTGTCGGCGATGCGGTCGCGCAGCGGGCGGCGGCGCAGCGCCGCGAGGACCGCGTACAGCTCGTCGGCCAAGGGTACGGGCAGTTCGGCGTCGAGCTGCCGCATGGCGGTGGTGGTGGCCGCCCATTCGGCCTCGATGACGGGCAGCAGGGCGCGGGCCCGGTCGGTGAGGGTGACGATGCGCTGCCGGGCGTCGGCGCCGGGGGTGAGGGTGACCATGCCGGCGCGGCTCATCTGGGCGACGGTCTGGCTGGCCGCGGAGTGGGTGACCCCGACCCGGGCGGCGAGGTCGCGGATGGGCAGCGGCCCGTCGGCGACCAGCGCCCGCACCAGCGGCGAGTACCGGGGCCGGTAGTCGGCCAGGTCCAGGTCGTCGTAGACGGCGGCGACGTCGCCGTCGAGCAGCTCGAGGACGTGGCGCAGCAGGGTGCCGAGCGCCTCGCGGTCGGGGGTGGCGGTCACGTCCGCTAATGTAACAGCGCTGTTGTATCTGGGCCTCGGGAGGGGAACCGCATGTATCCGGAGATCGAGCCGTACGCGCACGGCCTGCTCGACGTCGGCGACGGCCAGCACGTCTACTGGGAGAGCTGCGGCAACCCCGACGGCCGCCCCGCCCTGGTCGTGCACGGCGGCCCCGGCTCCGGCGCCACCGCGTCCTGGCGGCGGCTGTTCGACCCGGCCGCCTACCGGATCATCCTGTTCGACCAGCGCGGCTGCGGGCGCAGCA
This sequence comes from Micromonospora sp. NPDC006431, assembly GCF_042870725.1. Classification (NCBI taxonomy): domain Bacteria; kingdom Bacillati; phylum Actinomycetota; class Actinomycetes; order Micromonosporales; family Micromonosporaceae; genus Micromonospora; species Micromonospora sp. NPDC006431. The sequence goes on along the minus strand of NZ_JBIAHQ010000016.1, from coordinate 102,678 downwards.
CCCCGCACGCCAGCGACCCGGCCGTGGACCTGTCGGTCAACACCACCGCCCACCTGCTCGCCGACATGGAACGGCTGCGCGAGCACCTCGGCGTCGACCGGTGGCTGCTGTGCGGCGCCTCCTGGGGCTCGTCGCTGTCCCTGGCCTACGCCCAGCGCCACCCGCAGCGGGTCACCGCGCTGGTGCTGTTCAGCGTGGTCGCCAACACCCGCCGCGAGATCGGCTGGGTGACCCGGGACATGGGCCGGATCTTCCCGCAGGAGTGGGCCCGGTTCCGTGACGGCGTGCCCGCGGCGGACCGGGACGGCGACCTGTCCGCCGCGTACGCCCGCCTGGTCAACGACCCGGACCCCGCCGTGCGGGAGCAGGCCGAGCGTGACTGGTGCGCCTGGGAGGACGTGCACGTCTCCCTCGCCGGCGGCTTCACGCCCAGCCCCCGCTACGCCGACCCGGTGTTCCGGGCGTGCTTCGTCCGGATCGTGACCCACTACTGGAGCAACCTCGGCTTCCTGCCCGACGGCCAGTTGCTGCGTGACGCCGGGAAGCTCGCCGGCATCCCGGGTGTACTGGTGCAGGGCCGCCTCGACGTCAGCGGCCCGCCGGACATCGCCTGGCAGCTCACCCGCGACTGGCCGGACGCCCGGCTGGAGATCGTGGAGTCCGGCGGCCACGGCAGCGGCCACGGCGTGGGCGAGCGGGTGGTGGCGGCGCTGGACGCCTTCGCCCGCGCCTGACCGGCCCGCCGAGGGCCGCGCACCCGCATCCGGCGCCGCGCGGCGGGGCTTCAGCCGGCGGCGAGCAGCGCGCGCACCGGGGCGGCCTTCGCGGCCGCCTCGGCGACCTCGGCCGCCGGGTCGCTGCCCCAGGTGATGCCGCCGCCGGCCCACAGGTGCAGCCCTTCGGCGTCGGCCGCGGCGGTGCGGATGGTCAGCCCCAGGTCGAGCCGGTCGGGTCCGACCCAGCCGAGGGCGCCCATGCCTGCGCCCCGCCCGACCGGTTCCAGGGCCGCGATCCGGTCCAGCGCGGCGAGTTTCGGGGCGCCGGTCACCGACCCGCCGGGGCAGACCGCGCGCAGCAGGTCGGCCAGGCCCAGCCCGTCGGCGGGCGCCGCGGACACCGTCGACTCCGCCTGCCACAGGTCGCACCACCGGCGTACGGCGAACAGCTCGTCGACCCGCACCGAGCCGGTGCGGGCCACCCGGGCCAGGTCGTTGCGTTCCAGGTCGACGATCATCACGTGCTCGGCGCGTTCCTTGGCGGAGGCGAGCAGCTCCCGGCGTCCGGCGGGGGTGGCCGGCCGGGTGCCCTTGATCGGCCGGGTGACCAGCCGGCCGTGCTCGAGGGCGACCAGCGTCTCCGGGGAGGCGCAGCCGACCGCCCAGCCGAGCCCGGACAGGGTGCCGCCGTAGCGGGCGCCGGGCAGGGCGGCCAGCCGGGCCAGGGCGGGCAGCGGGTCCCCGGCGTACGGGGCGGCGGCGTGGCCGACGAGGTTGACCTGGTACACGTCGCCGCGGCCGATGGCGGCGCGCACCGCGGCCACGGCGTTCTCGTGCTCGCGGGGCGTCCAGCTGTCCCGCCAGTCCCCCAGCCACCAGCCGCCGCCGGCCGGGCGGGCGGGCGGGCGCGGTGCGTGGCCGTAGACGACCACCACCAGATCCGGCAGCGCCGGTACGGGGCTGGGCGCCCCCGGCGCGCCGCCGGCGGTCAGGGCCCCGGCGGCGGCGGACAGGTACAGGGCGGCGCCGCACACCCCGGTCGGGTCGTGCGTGCCGGTGCGGGCCAGGTCGTGCCGGACGATCCCGTGGGCGGCGAGGAACTCCTGCGCCAGCACGGCGGGGTCGCCGCCGTCGGCGGGGTGCCACTGCAGCCGGGCCCGTTCCACGAGCCGGTCCCGGCATCCGGCGGGCGCGCCGGGCACGTCGGCACCACCCCGTGAAAGCGCTTCCACGCCGAATGGCTTGCTGCCACTCATCCGTTCAGCCGATTTCGGGTGAACAAGACGGAAGCCTGCTCGATAGCGCGCGCTTCCGCTTGGTACTGTGCGTCACTGGTCATGTGAACCATGACACAGCGCCCCCACAGCCCGGAGAACCCGATGTGCCAGCACCAACCCACCTGCCCCTCCGCCGAGGCGACTGACCGCGAAGCCGCCCGCGTCCTCGCCTGTTTCCGTGAGCAGGGCTGGAGCCTGCTCTGCAACGGAGTCATCGTCTTCGAGGACACCGGCGAACTGCTCCCCGACGGCAGCACCATCGCCCCGCACCGCGGCCCCGCCCGACACGCCCTCGTCGCCTGATTGATCACGCTCCGTCAGGAGCGTACGCGTCGACCCGTCGGCGCACCGGCCGGGGCGGCGAACCGCACCGCCCCGGCGTCACCCGTCAGCTCTCGAACGCCTCCGGCGACGGACACGAGCAGACCAGGTTCCGGTCGCCGTACGCGCCGTCGATCCGCCGCACCGGCGGCCAGTACTTCCCCGCCCGGTCCACGCCAGCCGGGTACGCTCCCACCGACCGCGGGTACGGGTGCGGCCATTCGTCCGCCGACACCATCGCCGCCGTGTGCGGGGCGTTGCACAGCGGATTGTCCCCGGCCGGCCACTCACCCGAGGCCACCTTGTCGATCTCCGCCCGGATCGCGATCATCGCGTCGCAGAACCGGTCCAGCTCGGCCAGGTCCTCACTCTCGGTCGGCTCCACCATCAGCGTCCCCGCCACCGGGAACGACATCGTCGGCGCGTGGAACCCGTAGTCGATCAGCCGCTTCGCCACGTCGTCGACGCTCACCCCGGTCGCCCTGGTCAACGGCCGCAGGTCCAGGATGCACTCGTGCGCCACCAGGCCCTTGTTGCCGGCGTACAGCACCGGGAAATGGTTCCGCAGCCGCGCCGCCACGTAGTTCGCCGCCAACACCGCCACCCCGGTCGCCCGGGCCAGACCCTCGGCCCCCATCATCCGCAGGTACGCCCACGGGATCGGCAGGATCCCCGCCGACCCGAACCGGGCGGCCGAGATCGCCGGCCGGCCCTCCTGCGCCACCCCGAACGGGTCGCCGGGCAGGAACGGCGCCAGGTGCGCCCGCACCGCCACCGGCCCCACACCCGGCCCACCACCGCCGTGCGGGATGCAGAACGTCTTGTGCAGGTTCAGGTGCGACACGTCCGCCCCGAACCGGCCCGGCTTGGCGAACCCGACGAGGGCGTTGAGGTTCGCCCCGTCGACGTACACCTGACCGCCGGCGTCGTGCACCTTGGCACACAACTGCCCGATGCCCGTCTCGTACACCCCGTGCGTCGACGGGTACGTCACCATGATCGCGGCCAGCGCGTCCCGATGCTTGTCGATCTTCGCGTCGAGGTCGACCAGGTCGACGTTGCCGTCCACGTCGCAGGCCACCACGACGACCCGCATCCCGGCCATCACCGCCGACGCCGCGTTGGTGCCGTGCGCCGACGACGGGATCAGGCACACGTCCCGATGCCCCTGCCCCCGCTGCCGGTGGTACGCCCGGATCGCCAGCAGCCCCGCCAGCTCACCCTGCGAGCCGGCGTTGGGCTGCACGCTGACCGCGTCGTACCCGGTCACCTCCGCCAGCCAGTCCTCCAACTGGCCGATCAGCTCCCGGTACCCGGCGGTCTGCTCCGCCGGCGCGAACGGGTGCAGGTGCGCGAACTCCGGCCAGGTGACCGCCTCCATCTCGGTGGTGGCGTTCAGCTTCATCGTGCACGACCCCAGCGGGATCATGCCCCGGTCCAGCGCGTAGTCGAAGTCCGACAGCCGCCGCAGGTACCGCAGCATCGCCGTCTCCGAGTGGTGGCTGCGGAACACCGGGTGGGTGAGGAAGTCCGACGTGCGCGCCAGCCCCTGCGGCAGCGCCGCACCGCCGGCACCGTCGAAGGCGGGCACCCCGAAGGCCGCCCACACCGCCGCCAGGTGCGCGAGGGTCGTCGTCTCGTCGCAGGCGATCCCCACCCGGTCGGCGTCGACCAGCCGCAGGTTCACGTTCCGCCGCGCCGCGGCGGCGACCACCTCGGCGGCCCGCCCCGGCACCGTCGCGGTGACCGTGTCGAAGAACGCCACGTCCGCGACCTGCACGCCGCCGGCCCGCAGCCCGGCCGCCAGCCGCGCCGCCAGCTCATGGGTACGCCGGGCGATCGCCCGCAGCCCGTCCGGGCCGTGGTAGACCGCGTACATCCCGGCCATCACCGCCAGCAGCACCTGCGCGGTGCAGATGTTGCTGGTCGCCTTCTCCCGCCGGATGTGCTGCTCGCGGGTCTGCAACGCCAGCCGGTACGCCGGGTTTCCGTCGATGTCCTTCGACACCCCGACGAGCCGGCCGGGCAGCATCCGCTCCAGGCCCGCCCGGACCGCCAGGTAGCCGGCGTGCGGCCCACCGAAGCCCATCGGCACCCCGAACCGCTGCGTGGTGCCGGCGGCGATGTCGGCGCCGATCTCCCCCGGCGGACGCAGCAGCGTCAACGCCAGCAGGTCCGCCGCCACACACACCAGCGCCCCGACCTGGTGCGCCGCCGCCACCAGGCCGGTGTGGTCCCGGACCGCCCCGGACGCGCCCGGGTACTGCAGGTGCAGGCCGAAGAACTCACCGGGCAGCTCGTCCCGCTCGACGTCGAGCACCCGCACGTCGATGCCGAGCGGCTCCGCCCGGCCGGCGATCACCGCGATGGTCTGCGGCAGGGTGTCGGCGTCCACCACGTACACCGGGCTCTTGCTCCTGGACGCCCGGCGGGCGAGGGTCATCGCCTCGGCCGCCGCGGTGCCCTCGTCGAGCATCGACGCGTTCGCGGTGGCCAACCCGGTCAAATCGGTGACCATGGTCTGGAAGTTCAGCAGCGCCTCCAGCCGGCCCTGGCTGATCTCCGGCTGGTACGCCGTGTACGCCGTGTACCAGGCCGGGCTCTCCAGCACGTTGCGGCGGATCACCGCCGGAGTGTGGGTGCCGTGGTAGCCCAGACCGATCATCGACACCGCGACGGTGTTGCGGGCGGCCAGGGCGCGCAGCTCGGCGATCGCCTCCCGTTCACTGGCCGCGGCCGGCAGGTCCAGGGTGCCGTGCCAGCGGATCACCTCGGGGATCGCGGCGTCCATCAGCTCGTCGATGGAGCTGTAGCCGACGGTCTCCAGCATCCGGCGCTCGTCGCCGGGGTCGGGGCCGATGTGCCGGTCGGCGAACTGCTCTGTCATGCGCGGCGCTCCTTGTCGGGGCGAGGTCGACGGATCGGCCTCCCCCTGAGTCGCGCTGACGCGCTCCACAGTGCCTGCCCACGTGGTCCTTTTGCCTGAGAGGTTCCGGGGAGGAATCTGCCCCTTCGGCGCCGTCCGGGTGGTTTCCGGGCGGTCTCTCCCGCGTGGGTGGTACCGGCATGGTCAACGCTACCAGCGACCGGGTTTCCGGCTCATCTCCGACCCTGCCGGCTGGCCTACACCGCGGCCGGCTCCCCGGCGACGCCGCTCACGGCGGGCGCCCCGATCCGGTCGGCCAGCGCGGGCAGCACCTCACCCAGCGGCCGGTCCACGAGCACGGTGGCCTGCCCGTCGCCGCGGGTCGGCCCCTGGTTGACGATGGCCACCGGGATGCCCAGCCTCGCCGCCCGGATCACGAACCGCCGCCCGGACATCACCGTCAACGACGAGCCGAGCACCAGCAGCGCCCGAGCCCGCTCGACCAGGGCGAAACAGTCGGCGACCCGGGATGCCGGCACCGTCTCGCCGAAGAACACCACGTCCGGTTTCAGCATGCCGGTGCCGCAGACACCGCAGTCGAGGGTGCGGAACCCGGCCACCGCCCCGTCGGGCAGGTCGACGTCACCGTCGGGGTTGACGTGGGCGACCTGCGCGGCGAAGCCCGGGTTCGCCTCCCGCAGCCGCCGGTCCAGTTCCTCCCGGGAGGTCAGGTTGCCGCAGTCCAGGCAGACCACCTCGTCGAGACGGCCGTGCAGCTCGACCACCCCGCTGCTGCCGGCGGCGCTGTGCAGCCCGTCCACGTTCTGGGTGATGATCCCGCCGACCAGGCCCGCCTGCTGCAACCGGGCCACCGCCCGGTGCCCGGCGTTCGGGGCGGCCCGCGCGATCAGCCGCCACCCCAGGTGGCTGCGCGCCCAGTACCGCCGCCGCGCGTCCGGGTCCCCGGTGAACGCCTGGTACGTCATCGGGGTGTGCCGGCGGGCGGCGCCGCTGGGCCCCCGGTAGTCCGGGATGCCCGACTCGGTGGACAACCCGGCGCCGCTGAGCACCACGACGTCCCCGGCGCCCACCAGCCCGGCCAACACGTCGATCTCCGTCACCCGTCCATGCTGCCTCAACCGCCGCCCCGGCTCCCACCGGGTGACCGCCCTCACCCGCCCAGGCGACGACCCCACCCGCGGGACCCGCCAGCAGCCGAGGGCCGGCGGGCGGTGCGGCTCACCCCGGCAGCCGACCAGGTGGCACCGCCGCGGCGGTCCCGGGTCGGCCCACCGGCGTGGCGGGCCGACCTCGGAGATCAGCGCTGCTGGTGGCGGGGCGGCAACGCCACCCGCACCCGGCCCCCGCCCACCGGCGCGGTGCCCACCTGAGCGCCCCCGCCCACCGGCGCAGCGCCGGCGGCCGCCGGAGCCCCGGTGACCTCCGCGGCGATCCGCTCCATGGTCCGCGCCAGCTGCTCACTGCCGTCGTCGAGGTGCCGGGCCGCCGCCTGCATGTGCGAGATCATCATCTCGCCGAAGATCCGCAGCGCCTCCCGCGTCGCCACGGAGTCGTCAAAGCTCGCGCCGGCGTTGCTGCGGTAGTCCGCCACCGCCCGCTCGGCCTCCTGCTTCGCCTCCTCGGCCGCCGCCCGCATGTAGCTCTCGTACTGCATCCGCGCGTACTCGGCCACCCGCTGGGCGTAGTCGTGCGCCTGCGCGATGATCTGCTCGGCCTCCCGCTGCGCCGCCGACAGCAGGTTGACCTCCTTCGCCGCGGGCAGCTTCGCCGCCGCCCCCGTGCTCGGGATCACCCCGTGCCGGTGCAGCTCCAGGTGGTCGTTGAGCCGCTCGTTCTCCGCCCGCAGGTTCGCCACCTGCGTCGCCAGCACATCCAGCTCGTCGGCCACCTGCATCCGGAACCGGTCCACGTCCGTGGGCTCGTACCCACGGCGGGTGAACGACGCCGCGCCGAACTCCCACCGCCGCACCCGGTCCGAGGTCAACCGGACCTGCACGCTGGAGACCTGGCCCCCGTCATACCTGCTGATCGGGGTTGCGCTCACCGGGCTCCCCTTTCGTTCGCGACTGCGGGCCTCGCAAGCTCACTCCTCGCGCTCACCCGGCTCCCCTCTCGTTCGCGACTGCGGGGCTCGCAAGCTCACTCCTCGCGCTCACCGGACACCTCCGGAATCGTCAGAGGCGGTCGCGGTCCGCCACATCGGCCCGTACCAGTGCTTGCCGAAACCCTCATGGTGCAGCTGACCCGGGTGGTAGCCCGCCCTGGTCAACGTCGTCACCGAATGATTGACCATCTCGTCCGAGCCGCAGATGTACACGTGCCGGGACCGCCAGTCCCCGTCGGCCAGCGCCCGGTCCACCACGTGCCCGAACTCCCCCGGCCGCTGAAGGTCCATACCCACCACGTAGGTGACCGCCAACCACGGATACGACGCCGCCAGCTTCTCGATCGCCTCGTTGTCGTAGAACTCGGCAGCCGACCGGGCCCCCACATACAGATCGACCCGGCGGCGGGACCCCTCCGCCGCGACCTGCTCCACCAGGGACTTCAGCGGGGCCCAGCCGGTGCCGCTGCCCAGCAGCAGCAGATCGGAGGTGCCGGCCGGCCACAGCGTCAACCGGTCCCCCACCGGGGCGGCCAGGTGGACCTGGTCACCCACCGCGCACCCGTACACCAGCCGCGACGACACCGCGCCGCCCGGCGCCGCGCGCACGTGCAGCTCCAGCGTGCCGTCCGCCCGGGGCGCGTTCGCCGGCGAGTAGTACCGCCACGCCCGCACCGCCGGATGGGACACCCCGATCGACTGGCCCGGCGCGAACGGCAGCAGGTACTGCGGACGCAGCGTCAGCACCGCCAGATCGAACGCCCGCCGCTCATGCCCGAGAACCTCGGCCAACCACCACGGCGGGTTCACCGCCTCGGCCGCCTGCGCCGCGTCGATCATCACCTGCGACACCAGCCCGTACGCGGCCGTCCAGTCCTGCGCCAGCTCGTCGGTCCACGCCTCGCCGAGGAAATGCTGCAACGTCGCCACCAGCGCCTCACCGACGGCTGGGTAGTGCTCCGGGCGCACCGCGAACTTGCGGTGGTCGGCGCCGAGATCCTGCAGGAACCCGACCAGGCTGTCGACCTGGTCCACGTGGGACACGATGTGCCCCAACGCGGTCACCAGCCGATCCCGCTGCCCGGCCATGTTCGTGGGGAACATCTGCCGGATCTCCGGATGGGACAGGAACAACATGGAATAGAAGTAGAGCGGCACCTGGTCGCCGTGCGCGGCGACCAGGGACCAACTCTGCTTCAGTCGTGCCGCATCCACACTCAGACGCCCGTTCCGCTTCCCTGGGCCACCACCTGGTCCTGCACCTTCTCCAGGACGACCTGCACGTAACCGATGATGTCGCCCGGCACGCCCAACTCCGTCAGCGTCGCCGTCAGGTGCTCACCGACCTTGACGTAGTGCGCCACCGGAATGTTCAACGGCTGGTGCACCTCGGCCAGCTCACGGCCCTCGTACTCGTTCGGTCCGCCGAGCACCACGGTGAGCATCAACGCGAGGTGCCGTCGCTGCTCGGCCATGTTGAGCTCGGTGAAGTAGCCGGCCAGCTCCGGGTCGGCGAGCACCTTGTCGTAGAACAGGGCCACCGCCGCCTTGACCGAACTGGCGCCGCCAATCCGCTCGTAGTGGGACGGCGCGGTCTCTTCAATAACCGTCACGGTCGTTCCTTCCAGGGTGAAAGGCCGCGCGACTCGGCGCGGAGGGGCAACCGGTCGGCTGGCGGGAGGTGCCGTAACGTTCAGTGCCAGCGCGACCGTGTGGGACCTTAGCGCGCCATCCGGATAAAGGCACGGCCGGCCTATCAGATTTTTGACAACCACCGACCGGCCAGCGTCGTCATCAGCCGGAAGGACGTTTCATCGTCGGGCACACCCGACAGTGACAGCGCGTCACCGGCGGTGAACCTGGCCACGTGACACCCTCCACCCTGGACCACCCCCACCAGCAACCACCGCGCCCGGCCGACGACGGGCCGTGACCACGGTAGACGTCATCCGGCACGGCACCCAGTCGCACCGCGCCACCAGTCCCACCCACCGGACCAGCCCGGCAAACCACCAGCCGCCCTGACACGCAGCGCAACAAAGGATCGCGTCGGGCTCCAGCCACGACGCGATCCCACACACCGGCCCCGACAGGAAGCCCCGCCGACGCGCCGCCAGCTCAGCCCGCCCGACGACGCGCCCGACGTGCCGCCAACTCGTCACCCACCGACTCCGCCGACGGCGACTCCGCCGACTCCTCGCCAGCACGACCCGATGTATCCGCCGGCTCCGCCGGCAGCGTCGACAACGACCCCTGGATCTCCTTGAACGCGCCACCGATCGCGATGCCGAACACCCCCTGGCCGCCCTGCAACAGGTCGACCACCTCCTCCGGCGACCGGCACTCGTACACCGACGTCCCATCGGAGATCAACGTGATGCCCGCCAGGTCCTCCACGCCACGCGACCGCAACGCCTCGATCGCCCTACGGATGTTCTGCAACGACACCCCGGCGTCCAACAGCCGCTTCACGACCTTCAACACCACCAGGTCGCGGAAGGAGTACAACCGGGACGTCCCCGACCCCGACGCGTCCCGCACGCTCGGCACCACCAGGCCCGTACGAGCCCAGTAGTCCAACTGTCGGTAACTGATGCCCACCGCGTGACACGCCGTCACGCCCCGGTAGCCCACCTCGCCGTCACCGCCCGGCGCGGGCGGCACACCCGCCTGCTGCTCCGTACCCGGACCAGGATCTCGCGGCTCGTGCATCCGGACAACCTCCCCGCCCGTGCGGTGACACGCCGCCTCTCCGCGCACGTGCACCCCTCGACACCGCAACCCTATCGCCGCACCAAGGAGTTACCACGCACGAACCACCGCGACACGCCGCGCAACCAGCAGGAAGATCACCCACAGCAAGCGACGCTCACCCACCGTGACACCGGTGCGCCAGGCCACCCGACCCCACCCGGGCCGGCCACCAGTCAGCCCGCGAAATCCTCCGGCCGCACCTGCTCCAGGAACTCCCGGAACTTCTCCACCTCGTCCTCCTGCTCGTCCGGGATCACGATCCCCGCCTCACTGAGGACCTGCTCCGCACAACGAATCGGAGCCCCCACCCGCAACGCCAACGCGATGGAGTCACTCGGCCGCGCCGACACCCGCACCCCGTCACCGATCAACAGATCGGCGTAGAAGACGTTCTCCTTCAACTCGGTGATCTCCACCGCCCGCAACGGCGCCTGCAACGCCGCCAGCACGTCCCGCAAAAGATCATGCGTCAACGGCCGCGCCGGCTTGACCCCCTGCTGCTCGTAGGCGATCGCCGTCGCCTCGACCGCGCCGATCCAGATCGGCAGATAGCGGTCCCCCTCGACCTCCCGCAGCAGGACGATCGGCTGGTTGCTGGGCAGCTCCACCCGAACTCCGACCACGCTCAGCTCGCGCACCGCCGCCTCCGTGTCGTTGTCACCTACGCCCGCACCGCGCCCTTCCCTGCACGGTACACGGACCGCGACACGAGAGTCCCATGCGCTACGTGCACCACGCCTCGCCAGAACGGGTTACCCCGGCAAGCCTACGACACGCTTCCCGAGCCAGATCTTTCCGCGCCCACCGACAGCAGAGGCCGGGCGCCCCCACGACACCCGGCCCCACACCTCACCGACCCAACGTCGACCGCAACCCCACCCGCACCAACGCCGCGTGCAACTGCTGCGACAACGCCACCAACTCCCGCGCCGTCTCCGCCGCCCGCGCCCGCGCCGCCGGATCACTCTGCCGCGCCAACGGCGCCACCAACTGCGCGAACAGACCGACCTCCCGATCCGCCGCCGTCCGGTACCCCCGCAGATGCCGCGGCTCTAACCCGTACGCCGCCAACCCCGCCACCGCCCGCGCGATGATCAACGCGTCCGCGTCGTACCAACCCGGCGGATCCGACACCAGCACACCGAGCCGCTCCAACTCGGCCAACGTCGACTCGTCGACACCACTACGGGAGATCAGATCCGCCCGCCCCAGCCGTACCTCCGACGACTCGGCGGACCCCGCCCCCTCCCGACCCGGCACCTCACCACCGGGACCGACCGCCACCAACGCCGGCCGCTGCCGCCCCGGCGCCGCACCCGACGCGTCCCACTCCGCCAACTGATCACGGATCACCCGCAACGGCAGATACTGGTCCCGCTGCGCGGTCAACACGAACCGCAACCGCGCCACATCGTCCCAGCTGTACTTCCGATACCCCGCCGGCGTCCGCTGCGGCTCCACCAGGCCCTCGGCCTCCAGAAACCGCAACTTCGAGATGGTGACGTCCGGGAACTCCGCCCGCAACTGCGCCAACACCTCACCGATACTCATCAGCGGTGTGGCACGCGCCGCCCCGGACGGCGTCGAAGCCGCAGGCCCGTTCACCCCCGGCCGGCCTCCTCCTCCGGACGCGGACCGGCGATGAACACCACCCGGAACTTACCGATCTGCACCTCGTCACCATTGCTCAACGTGGCCGCCTCGACACGCTCCCGATTCACGTACGTGCCGTTCAGACTGCCCACGTCCCGCACCGTGAACGTGCCACCGTCCCGGTGGAACTCGGCGTGCCGCCGCGACACCGTCACGTCATCGAGGAAAATGTCACTGTCCGGATGCCGCCCACTCGTCGTCACATCGTGATCCAACAGGAACCGGGCACCCGCATTCGGACCGCGACGAACCACCAGCAGCGCCATCCCCGGCGGCAACGAACCGGACATCCGGCTCGGCACCACATCGGTGTCCGGACCCTCCAGCACTTCGTCGAGCGAACCGAGATTGAGCGTCGAAGTGACGTCGAGCGGGGGGAACTCGTCGTCTGGGCGCGTCATGGGGACCACCTCACGGATCTGTTCGGTCGGCGTCGGGGTAATGGCGGGTCTGGCCGCCGGGCAGTCACACACCCGGCGGCTGGCTCCCCATGCCCGGGAAGGCGCATTCCACAACGCTCAACTATCGGCTTTTCGGTCGACTGGGCGAGCCTAGCCAGCGCCGAAATACAGGGCAACCGGACGCGCGGAGAACCAACCCCGCCGCCCGCAACGACAATCAGCTCTCAGTGAGCTCGCGGTACGCGGCAGCGGTCAACAAACCCTCGACCACCGCCGGATCATCCGCGGTGATCTCCACCAACCATCCCGCACCGTACGGGTCCGTGTTGATCACCTCAGGCGTGTCGGTCAACGCCTCGTTGCGCGCCGACACCGTGCCACTCACCGGCGCGTAGATCTCCGACACACTCTTGGTCGACTCGATCTCACCCAGCGACTCACCCGCCGCCACCACCGCACCTTCGTCCGGCAACTGGACGAACACGATGTCACCCAGGGCGTCCTGAGCGAAGTGCGTGATACCGACCCGGACGGCACCGCCGTCACCGCCCGCCACCCACTCGTGCTCGGCGGTGTACCGCAGATCCTCAGGAATCACCAGCTGCGTCCTTCATCATCGGTGCACCGGGGGGAAAACCGGCGCGGCCCCGACCGGTCAGGAAACCGGCCGGGCGTGTTCCAGCTTGATCGGCGCGTGCAACTGCGAAACCTCCACAGCCTCACGATCCTCGACGATCACGTTACCGCCGGCATCCGTCACCGATGCGACCACCCCGCCGGGAATGTTCAACGCGGTACGCATCGTCGCCGGATCACCGATCACCAGGACCGTGTACGGACCGCTCAACCGCCGCCCGTCCACCACCAGGCCACCATCCTGCCCGTCCACGAAATAGGTCGACGCGATGATCCGCACCGCCGTCCCGTCCGCCCCGGCGATCTGCATGGCCTCCGCGCCCGCACCCCGCAACTCCTGCACCGCGTCCAGGATCCGCGTCGGCGCCAACGCCTTGTCGCCACCCTCGAACCGCACCGACAGACCCGGCCCCACCGCCGGCAACGTGCCCGCCAGGATGCCCAGCTCGTCCGCCCGCCGCGTCGCCTCCTCCAACGCCGCCGCCCGGCCCTGCTCACCCGAGCGCAACTGCCGCTGGCTCTCCTCCAACGCCGCGATGTCCTGCCGCAGCCGCCGCTCCCGCGAATCCAGATCTGACGAGATCCGGACCAGGTCCTCCTCCCGCGTTGCCGCCAGCGTCGGATCCGTCGACGTCGTCTTCAACTGCACCACCAGGGTGAATCCCAGCAACGCCAGCAGCACCGCGATCATCGCCCCCGCCGACGTCAACCGCCGCGACATCGGCTTCGCCGTCGCCGACCCGGCCGGCGCGTCGTCCGCCGGCGGGTCCTCCGCCTCCCGCTCCGCCGGTGCCAACGGGCTCAACTCGTCCGGATCCGGCGCGTCCGGGCGCGGATCCGGCTCACTCGCCGGACCCGGTGGCCGCGCCGGCTTCTCCGGCTCCGGCCAACCCGTGCCCGTCTCCCGGTGCTCCTCGCTCATCACCACAACCTACGCCCGGAACAGGTGCCGACGGATCGCCGCCACGTTCCCGAAGATGCGCACCCCGAGCACGACCACCACGCCGGTGGACAACTGACCGCCCACACCCAACTGGTCACCCAAGTACACGATCACACCCGCCACCAGCACGTTCGAGATGAACGACACCACGAACTGCTTGTCGTCGAAGATCCGGTCCAGCTTCGCCCGTACGCCACCGAACACCGCGTCCAGCGCGGCCACCACGGCGATCGGCAGATATGGCTGCAACGCCGCCGGCACGGTGGGGTCCAGATACACCCCGAGCAGCACACCGGCGAACAACGCCAGCACCGCGATCATCGGCCACCTCCGGAGGGGCTGGGAGACGTCCGTGAACCGGACGGCCTCGGACTGGTCGAACCGGCGACACCCGAACCCGACGGAGACGGGCTCGGACTCACCGAGGGCTCGGCGTAGATTAGCCGCGGCTGCGGCGCGGCCGGCAGCGTGAGGTCGTCGACGTCCTTCACACCGAACGACAACCCGGTGGTCCGCGCCACGTTGCGCATCAAGTCCGCCGCCCGGCTGCCGTCGAACTTGTCCCGCATCGACCCCGGACCGATCGCCGTCACCTCGTACGGGCTCGTCACCGGGCGGTAGTCCACCAGGATCGCCTCACCCGCCGAACGGATCGTCGACGTCGCCGTCAGCCGTTGCCCGTTGACCGCGACCGCCTCCGCGCCCGCCGCCCACAACGCGTTCGCCACCTTCTGCAGGTCCGAGTACAACACCCGGGACGGACCGGCGTCCGCACCGGTCACCGCGTCCTTGTCCGCCGCCGCGTCGGCCAACCGCACCACCACACCGTCACCGCGCACCCGGCCCAGGCCCGTACCCGCCTCCAGGTTGCGCAACCGGGACGCCTGCGAACCACTCAACGCCGCGTCCCGCTGCCGGCCGACCTCCTCGCGCAGCTGGTCCGCCCGCTCGGTCAACCGGTCCGTCTCGGCCTCCCGCTGCTTGATCTCGGCGATCAGCCCGGCCCGCGCCTTCGCCCGGCTGGGCTGCTCCGCGATCGTCTCCCGGTACGCCACCGCGAACAGAAACCCGATCACCACGAGCACCACCAGGCTGACCGGACGGGCCAGCAGCCGCCGCAACCGCGACGTCGGCCCCTCCCGCCGCCGCGCCGCCGCGTCGACGTACCCCGGATCGAGCGGGTTTTGGAACAGCTCGGTGAGGAAGTCCGGGGCGTACGACCGCGCCGACGGGTCCCCGGCCCGCTCCCGCGGGGCCAGGCTCATGCCGCCGCTCCCGCGCGCCGCGCCCGCATCTCGCGGACCAGGCGGCTGGCCTGCACCACGTACATGCCCCCGGCCACCCAGTAGAGCACCAGACCCCACCAGGCCAGGCCCCAGCCGATCGCCCCGGCCGCCGTGGCGATGCTCGGCGCGGCGGCGGCCAGCAGCAGGGTCGGGAACGCGGCCAGCAGCAGGAACGTCGCCGTCTTGCCGACGTAGTGCACCGGCGGTGGGCCGTAACCGTAGCGGCGCAGCACCCCGAGCGACCCGAGCAGGAGCAGCTCGCGCGCCAGCAGCGCCGCGGTGAACTGCCACGGCACCACCTCGCGCGCGGTGAACGCCAGCAGCGTGGCCAGGATGTAGAGCCGGTCGGCGAGCGGGTCGAGCAGCTCCCCCAGCCGGCTGACCTGGTGCAGCCGGCGGGCGATCCAGCCGTCCACCCAGTCGCTGGTGCCGCCGATCGCTAGCACCACGATCGCCGCGACGTCGGCCCGGACCACGAGGAAGAGGTAGAGGAACAGCGGCACGCCGACGAGCCGGACGAAGCTGATCACGTTCGGCAGGGTGAGGACACGGTCGACCACCACCGCCGTCGCACCGCCGGGAGCCGGATGCTCCGATGGAGCCGGCCGACGCGACACCGAACCCTCCCTTCGCAGCACGACCCGGGACCGACCACGATCGGCCGCTCCTTCGGACGTGCGCGTTGCCGGCCGGTCAGTGCCGGCGCCCTCTGTGATCCCGGGCTGGGACCTCCCCGATGCGGCCCGCGGTCGTGTCGATCGCGGGCCGGCCAGTTGCGCTGCCACTATATCGGGCCGCTCCGGCGTGCCCGGGGCCCGCTTTCGGTCCGGGTGGCCGTGTCTGTCTTCTGTGCGGTGGCGCACCATCCGTAAGGCGTCCTAGGACACTAGTCGGAAGGCGGGACACGGCCGGAATCGTGTGCTGCGCGGGCAAGCGCCGGGGTCAGGCCGTGCGGGCGGTGGAGTCGGCAGCTGCCTGCTGGGCACCGAGCGCCGCCGCCTGGCTGAACGCGAGCAGGGCCAGCAGCAGTTCGTGCTGGACCCGGTGGGGCATCCGGTCCAGCACCGCCTGGACCGCGCTGTGGCGCCGCTCCTTCAGGTCCCGCAACAGGCTCTCGGCCGCGGCGGTGGGGATCAGCCGCACCTCGCGCCGGTCGCGGGGATCGGCCACCCGGCGCAGCAGGCCGACCGCCTCCAGCCGGTCACAGAGCCGGCTGGCCGAGGACGGTACGACGTCCAGCAGCTCGGCCAGCCGGTTCACGTTGGTGTCCGGATGGGCCATGATCAGCGACAGCACCCGGAGCTGGGTCGGCGAGACGCTCACGGTGTGTCGGGGGGCGGCGGAGTCGAGCACACCGATGAGCGCCTCGGCAGCCGCATCGATGGCCGCGGCAAGATTCGGAGATCGCTCCACCCGATGTCCCCTGCGATGTTCGCCCCGCCGGTCTGGTCACTGCCCGTCGGTGTCGTCCGGA
This sequence comes from Micromonospora sp. NPDC006431, assembly GCF_042870725.1. Classification (NCBI taxonomy): domain Bacteria; kingdom Bacillati; phylum Actinomycetota; class Actinomycetes; order Micromonosporales; family Micromonosporaceae; genus Micromonospora; species Micromonospora sp. NPDC006431. The sequence continues at coordinate 86,226 of NZ_JBIAHQ010000016.1, read as the reverse complement.
GGGCTGGAACCGCGCCAGTCCAGGCAGACGATCACCGCGTCGTCACGGAGATCCGCGTCGGCGTGGTACGCGTGCAGTTCGCGCATCACCGTACCAACTGCTTCGGCCGCTGGCTGCAACCGAGTGGACCGCATCGATCGCGCCATGGCCCGTTCCCCGTACGGCTCCTGCCCGTCCGGCTGTGCCGCGTACACGCCGTCGCTGACCACGAAGAGCCGGTCCCCCGGCTCCACCGTGAACTCCTGCACCTCGTACCGCGTCTCGGCGAACATGCCGAGCGGCAACTGCTGCTCCAGCGGAACCGGGGAGACGGCGCCGCCACGCAGCCGCAGCACGTGCGGCGAGCCCGCGTCGACCGCCCGGACCACGCCCCGCCGGGTGTCCAGCTCCAGCAGCAGCGTGGCCACGTGCCGGCTCCCCCGCTGCTGGTAGAAAATGGTGTCCGAGGCCAGCTCGGCCTGCTCCACCAGGCTTCCGCCCGAGCGCCGGGCGTTGCGCATCGCGTTGACGGTCACCGCGGTCAGCAGCGACGCGGCCAGGCCGCTGCCGGCACCGTTGAGCACCGAGACGGTGAGCCGGTCGCTGTCGACCGACCAGTCGAAGTGGTCGCCGCCCACGGTGTACGCCGGTTCGAGCTGCCCGGCCAGCACGAAGTCGCCGTGCGTGACGCTGCGCCCGGGCAGCAGGTCCCACTGCATCTCCGCCGCCATGCTGAGCCGTTCCCGCCGGCGGGCCCGCCGATACCGGTCGGTCCCCCGGTCCGCGGCCCGCAGCGCCACCGCCAGGTCGCCAGCGACGTCCTGGGCCACCTCCACCGCCGCCGCGTCCGGGTTCACCGGCAGCTCCAGCATCAGCACCCCGAGCCGCTCACCCCACACCGACAGCGGCAGGTAGACCCGGCAGCGACCGCCCTCGCCGCTGTCCAACACCGGCTGCTGGCTGCTGAAACAGCGCTGCGCCACGCCCTGGCAGGCGAGAAAGCCGCCGTCCGGCAGGTCCGGGTCGAGCACCGGCCAGAGGCCGCTGAACCGGTAGTCGGCGATGAACACCTCGGTCCGCGACGCGTCCAGCGCCAGGCGGATCGCCCGGTCGGCCTCCTCCGCCAACTGGTCGGGCGGCGCCGCACGCAGGGCACGCGACACCTGTCCGGGCCCATCCGGCATGCTCATCCTCCGAAGGCGACTATTGCTGTGGAGCAAGCATCATACGGAGGGCACCGCACGGCCGGCCGCCCCGGTTCCCCGCTGGCTCGCCGGCGGGCCGACGGTGGCAGATCCGGGGGGTCGGAAGGGCCCGCGGTCAGCCGCCGGGCTTGATGGCCACCGCGCCGTAGAAGGCGTCCGGCACCGGGGCGGGCGCACCCGCCGGACGCCACTCGGCGACCGGCACAATGCCGTCCGCCGTGGGCTGCCATCGGCCGAGCAGCGGCGCGAACCCGGCCGGCGGTCGCATCCGGAACGCCGGACCCATCATGGCCAGCGCCTCCGGATGCCCGGCCAACTCCTCGCTGTCGAAGTCGATCGCCAGGAAGCTGCCCGGCGCGACCGCCTCGTACAGCTCGTCGAGGGTGCGGGCCAGAGTGGCGTCGTCCAGGAACGCGGCCAGCCCGAGGAAGACCACGCCGACCGGCCGGCGTCCCCACCCGGGCACGAAGCGGTGCAGCTGGGCCGGGTCGATGGTGCCGATGTCGGTGGCGTCGCCGAAGCCGTACCCGGCGCGGTCGCTGTCGGCGAGCAGGCGCTGGCCGAGGCGGATGGTCACCGGGTCGACGTCGGTGTAGAGCACGGTGGCCTCCGGGGCGACCTCGTGCACGTTGCCGCGGGTCGGCACGCCGGCGCCGAAGACCAGGAACCCGTCCACCCCGGCGCCAGCGATCGACCGGACCGCCCGGCCGAGGAAGTCCCGCAACGAGCGGAAGATCGCCGCGCAGGGCCCATACGCCCCCTCGAAGGCGCGGGCCGCGGCCACGTCCACCGGAAAGTGGTGCTCGCCGCCGAGCCAAAAGTCGATCATGCGGGCGGTGCTCGGCTGGTCGGGCTCGGCCATCGACGAGGCTCCCTTCCTCGGGCGGTGGTCGCCAGCGTACCCAGGGGCCGGCTCCTTCGGTATCGCCCCGGCGACGCGCAGCCGGCCGCGATACTGGCCGCGGGCGTCCGGCGGCCAGGAGGTGCAGCGGTGAACTCGGCGAACGGCGCGGCGGTGGTGGTCGGCGTCGACGGCTCGGAGCCGGCGCGGCGGGCCGTCCGACTGGCCGCGGCCGAGGCCGCCCGACGGCACCGGCCGCTGCGGGTCGTGCACGCGTTCATCTGGCCGCTGCTGCGCGTACCGGTGACCCCGCCCGCCGGGGCGCCGCCCGGCGGCGGGCTGCGGCACCAGGCGGAGCAGCTGGTCGCCGTCGCCGTCGCCGAGGCGCAGGCGGCGGCCCCCGGGATACGGGTCTCCGGCGAGATCATCGACGGCGAGGCGTCCGCGGTGCTGCTCGGTGAGACCCCCAGCGCCACGATGCTCGTGCTCGGCGACCGCGGCCTCGGCGGATTCGCCGCCCTGGTGGTCGGCTCCGTGGCCGTCCAGGTCGCCGCACACGCCGACTGCCCGGTACTGGTGGCCCGCGGCGCGCAGCGGCCAGCCGGGGCGGTGGTGGTCGGGGTCGACGGCTCCCCGCCGTCCCGGGCCGCCGTCGAGTTCGCCGCCGACGAGGCGGCGCTGCGCGGCGCCCCGCTGCACGCCGTGCTCGCCTACACCCATCCGGTCTCCACCGGTCCCGGCGACATGCAGCCGCTGGTCTACCAGGAGAACCGGCTGCACGACGAGGAGGACCGGGTCCTGGCCCAGTCGCTCACCGGGCTGGCCGAGCGCCACCCGGGGGTGCCGGTGACCCGGGAAGCAGTGCACGGCCGGCCGGTCGCCGTGCTCACCGAGGCCGCCCGCGACGCCCAGCTGATGGTCGTCGGCGGGCAGGGCCGGGGCGAGCTGAGCGGGCTGCTGCTGGGGTCGGTGAGCCAGGGCGTGCTGCACCACGCCGACTGCCCGGTCGCGGTGGTCCGCTCCCCCGGGTGAACGGTTGGCGCCGCTGTCGGCGGGTAGACGGTACGGGTACCCACACCGGAGGAGGCAGCGATGCCAGGACCACGGCCGGGCAGCAACGCGTACGACAAGGAGCGGGCGCGGCTGCGCGATCTGATCGAGAATTCCGGGCGGGCCGCCGACCAGGAGGCGAACCAGGTGGCGAACCGGATCCTCCAGGACGACCGCGGCCAGCGGGGCATCGTCCGGGGAGAACGGACATTCGGCCCCAAGGGTGAGCGCGAACCGGGCGACCCGAAGTGAGGGCGGCACCCGTCGTCGACGGCGCCATCGCGGGCGCCGTCGGCACCGCCACGTTGAACGTCGTCACGTTCCTGGACATGGTGGTCCGGGCCCGCCCGTCGAGCAGCACCCCGGACGAGACCGCCGGACGGATGGCCCACGCCGCGCACATCGACCTCGGGCCCGAGGAGAAGGCGGCCAACCGCCGCTCCGGGCTCGGAGCCGTCCTCGGCTACGGCACCGGCATCGCCGCCGGGGCCGTGTTCGGAGCGCTCGCCGCCCGTCGCCGCATCCCGCTGCCCCTCGCCGCGGGACTGCTCGGCGGCGGGGTGATGGCCACCACCGACGGGTCGATCGCCGCCCTCGGCGTGAGCAACCCCCGCACCTGGCGGCCGAAGGACTGGCTGTCCGACATCGTGCCGCACCTGGCGTACGGAATGGCGACCGCAGCCACCTGGCGGAGGCTGCGGCCGCCCTCACGTGGGCGCCGTTAGCGCCGCCGGCCGCTCTCGTCGTCGGCCACCGGCTGCTCGGCCGGACCGTACGGCGATACCTGTCCCTTCGGAACCGGCCGCCCCACGTCCGCGTTGGACGTGCCCTTGTTGCGCGGATGCCCGCCCACCTGGAGGCCCTCGCGGCTGTCCTGGCTGGTCGCGCCCTTGTCGTTGCGGCGAAGTTCCTCCTGCTGCGGCTTGACCACAGGTCTCTCCTTCCCAGTGGGAGCACACGGCGTGGGCCGCGTACCTGATCGGCGTACCCGCCGCCGCCCAGGCGCATTCCGCACCTCCGTGGCGCATCTGGTCCGCACGGACCACGCGCAGAGATGCCAAGCGCACTGGTCTGTCTGCCGCCGGGGCGGGTACCCGGACGGGATGCCAGACGATCGGAACGTGGCGCGGGTGCTGCTGGACCGGCAGGCCCGCACGTACGCGGAGGAGGCGGGGATCGCGCTCGCCGACCGGCCCGCGCCGCTCTACCAACTGCTGGTGCTCACCACCCTGTTGAGCACCCGGATCCGGGCCTGCGTGGCGATTGCGGCGGCCCGCGAACTCTTCGGCGCGGGTTTCCGGACTCCGCAGGCGATGGAGGCGGCGAGCTGGCAGGACCGGGTGGACGCGCTCGGCCGGGGGCACTACCGCCGCTACGACGAGCGCACCGCCACCATGCTCGGCCGGGCCGCCCGGCTGTGCCTGGACCGGTGGCACGGGGACCTGCGCCGCATGCACCGGGAGGCCGACGGCGACCGCGACGCGCTGCGCCGGCTGCTGACCGAGTTCCCCGGCATCGGGCCGACCGGGGCGGACATCTTCCTGCGCGAGGCGCAGGCGGTGTGGCCGGATCTGCGCCCGTACGCCGACCGGCGGACCCTCGCCGGCGCGAAGCGGCTCGGCCTGCCGGCGAACCCGGGCCGGCTGGCCGGGCTGGTCGGCGACGCCGACTTCGGGCGGCTCGCCTCCGCGCTGGTCCGGGTGGCGCTCGGCCAGGAGTCGGCCGGCGAGGTCAGCCGCACGGCCGCCGGTCGCTGAGGGTCACTTGGCCGGGCCCGGCTTCGTGAGGTACCAGACCAGCAGCGATGCGGCCACGGCGAGCAGGACCAGACCGCCGGAGATGCCGCCCTCGCCGCCGCCGCTGCGGTGGCCGCTGACCCCGAAGTAGATCACCGCCACCCCGGCGAGCACCGCGAGGAAGGTGCGCAGGTTTCGGTCCCTCACGCTCCGCACGGTACAGGCGTGTTGAGCCTAGTTCGTCCGTTTCGCCGGAGGTCCCCCGTCCGGGTCAGGTCAGTCGGGGCGGAAGCCGGTGGCCGGGCCCCGCAGCCGTACCCGGCGCACCGCCCGGTCGGCCACCTCGACCACCTCCACGGTCAGCCCGGGCAGCCGCACCGTCTCGCCTGCGCCGGTGGGCACCCGGCCCAGGCCGGCCAGCACCAGCCCGGCGACCGTGGTGTACTCGTGGGTCAGCGGGAAAGTGAGCCGCACCCCCACGTCGGGCAGATCGTGCAGGGGAAAGTCACCCGGAATCACCAGGCCACCGTCGGGCTCGCGGAGCACGCCACGCACGTCCAGGTCGGTCTCGTCGTACAGCTCGCCGACCACCTCCTCGAGCAGGTCCTCCATGGTGACCAGGCCGTCGATGCCGCCGTACTCGTCGACGACCAAGGCGAGCTGCTCGTGGCGCTGGCGCAGCTGGCGGATCGCGTCGGCCACCGGCAGCGTGCCCGGCAGCAGCACCGGCGGGCGGGCCCGGGCGCCGACGGTGGCAGCGTCGCCGTCGACCAGGTCGCGGATGTGCACCACGCCGCACACGTCGTCCAGGCCGCCCGGCCCGACCACCGGGGCGCGGGAGCGGCCGGTCGCGGCGAGCCGGCGCATCCCCTCGGCCGTCGTCATCGCGGCCGACAGGAAGGTCACGTCGCGCCGGGTCACCAGGATCTCCCGCAGCCGCCGACCGGCGATGTCGAACGCCCCGGCGAGGATCTCCCGCTGCTGGGCGGAGAGACCGCGCTGGCTCACCAGCATCTCCCGCAGCTCCTCCTCGGTCACCTCGGTGCGACGCGCCCGGGGGTCGCCGCCGGCGACCCGGACCAGCAGGTCGGTGGCGCGGCTGAGCAGCCACACCGCCGGACGGGACACCCGGCTCAGCAGGTCCAGCGGTCGCGCGCTGAGCAGTGCCCACCGTTCCGTCCACTGCATAGCCAGCCGCTTCGGGGCGAGTTCACCCACCACCAGGGTGACGAAGGCCAGTACGAGGGTCACCAGCAGCACGGCCACCGGATGGGCCGCCCGGCCGAGGAAACTCAACGGCCGCACCAGGGGCTGGGTCAGCGACACCGCGGCGGCCGCCGAGGCCAGGAAGCCGGCCAGGGTGATGCCGAGCTGGACGGTGGCCAGGTAGCGGTTCGGCTCGCGGGCCAGACGAACCAGCCGGGCCCCGCTCTGCCCCGCCCGAGCCAACCGCCGCAGCTGCGCCTCCCGAAGCGTGACCAGTGCCATCTCGCTACCGGACAGGGCCGCGTTGATCAGCACCAGGACCACGATCAGGACGAGTTGTCCGGCCATCACGCCCCCTCCCGCCGCCCGGTGTGCCGCGCCGGCCGGTCAGTCCTTCTCCAGGTCGTCCAGCGAGATCTTGTGCGTCATCAGCCAGCGGGCCAGCGCGTTCATCCCGAACAGCCACAGCGGCGCCGACTCGGTGGTGCCGTTCGTGGCGAAGATGGCGAACCGCAGATCCGGTGCCCGGTAGGCCTCGATCCGCCACCGGTGCTGCTTGTCCCGCCAGATCGCCGCAGGATCCATGGCGTCACCGTAGGCGACCTGCGGCGCCGACGGAGCGGCTTGGGATCACCCGCCGGGTATGACAATCCCACCGAACAGGGCGCGCAATCCCAGCACCGCCAGCGACAGCACCAATCCTCCGAGCAGCGCCCAGCCGAACCCGGCCCAGCCGGACTGCCGGTCCCGGCCCGCCGGCAGCTCGGCGTGCCACTGCTCGCGAAGCAGCCAGCCGAGTAGTCCTGCACCGAACGGCAGCAGCCCGAGCCAGAACCAGAACCAGCGGCTGCCGGCCTGCGGTGCCGGGCCGGCGACGAGCAACCCGAGCCACGTCAGCGCCAGCGCCCCGGCCAGCAGCCCCGCCGCGTCGGCGAGCCGGTCGGCGGGCGCTCCGTCGGCGCGCCAACTGGAGGCGACCTGGGCAAGGCGCGCGTCCTCGTGGTCGGCCGACCGCTCCTCATCGATCGACAGGACACCGACGTCGGCGTAGCGAACCCGGCCGTCGGGCAGACTCCAGATCATCATCCAGCCCTCGCTGTCGTACCGCGGTTCGGGCCGTCGCCCCCAGAAGCCGCCCTCCTGGTCCCAGCCGTCGGCACGGACGAAGGTGACGATCCTCCCGGCCGCGAGGTCCCGGTCCAGCTGCTCGGGCCCGACCTGGCGGGGCGACGTCCACCAGGCGAGGGCGGCCCAGGCCAACCAGCACAGCGCCATCACCACGGTCAAGGCACGCCGGAGCAGTCGACGGCGGCTGCGGGAATCGGCGAAGCCCGCGCCGAGCCATGGAATGATCATGGCCACACGCTCGCACACCGGGGCAACGGTCAGCCGGGCGGTGCCACCACCTCGCGGCCGTCGTCGGGCAGCCGGCGGGTGGCGCCACGCCGGTCCAGCAGCTCCAGCAGCGGCACCGCCACCCGACGGGTGGTGTCGAGGGCCTGCCGCGCGGCGCTGAGCGTGAACGGCTGCGGCAGCCGCGCCAGGATCCGGACCGCGTCGTCGAGCGCGCCCGGCAGCAGCACCACGTTGTCGGCCAGCCGCAGCAGGGCCCCGGCCCGGACCGCCGCGCCGATCTCCCGCGGGCCGAGGCCGAGGTCGGCCAGGCGGTGCGCCTCGGGGGCCTGGAACGGGCGGTCGCCGTACTCGACGCGGACCCGGTCGACGGCGCGGGCGACCGGGTCGGGCAGCGTGTCGGCCGCCGCGGCGGTGACCCGGCCGGCCCGCAGCCGCAGCGGTGGCCGCAGCAGCGCCGCGACCAGCGCCCGGTCGGGCAGGTCGAGGCGCTGGCGCAGCACCTCCACCGGCACGCCGGGCTCCAGGGGATGCGCCCGGCCGTACCGGGTGACCTCCTCGGCGAGGCGTACGGCCAGGGCCCGCCAGTGCTCCGGGTCAGCCAGCCAGTCCCCGGCCACCGGCGCGGCGGTGACCGCCACCCCCATCCGGGTCAGCTCGCCGGCCCGGCTCAGCCGCCGGCGGCGCAGCTCCCCGGCCAGGTCGGGCCGGCCGTCCAGCGCGGCCAGCACCGCCGCCCGGGCGGTGGCGGCGCCCCGCCGGCGCAGCGGCGGCGGGGCGACGTCCAGCACCGTCACCCCGCCGGCGACGTGGTGCCGGCCGGGGTCGCGCAGCAGCGCCCGGTCCCCGATCAGCAGCGGCAGCGGCCGGGCCAGCCGCAGCCGCACGGTGTCCGGGCCGAGCGGGCGTACCCGGGCCGGCACGGCGGCGGAGCCGACGTGCAGGGTGAGAGTGGCCGGCAGGCCGGCGGCCGGATCGCCGGCGAGCCGGACGTCCAGCAGCTCGGTGCGGTGGAACCGGCCGGGGCTGAGCAGCGCGTCGCCGCGGGCGATCCGCTCGCGGGGCACGCCGCGCAGGTTCACCGCCACCCGGGCGACCGCGTCGATCCGGTCCCGCGCGACGCCGAGGGAGTGCAGGCCGCGGACCCGCACCGGCTCGCCGGTGGCGGCGAGTTCGAGCTGGTCGCCGACGTGCAGCCGGCCGCCGCCGAGGGTGCCGGTGACCACGGTGCCGCTGCCCCGGATGGTGAAGCAGCGGTCCACCCAGAGCCGCACCGGGGAGTCCAGCTCCGGGGCGGGCAGCCGGGTGGCGAGCCGGTCGAGGGCGGCCCGCAGCTCGGGCAGGCCCACGCCGGTGGCGCCGCTGACCGCCACCGCCTCCACCTCGCCGAGGGAGGTGGCGGCGACCTCCGCCCGGGCGCGGGCCACCGCCGGGCCCGGGTCGGCCAGGTCCGCGCGGGTCACCGCCAGCAGCCCGTACGACACCCCGAGCGCGTGCAGCGCGGCCAGGTGCTCAGCCGACTGTGGCATCCAGCCCTCGTCCGCGCCGACGACGACCAGCGCGGCCGGGACCGGGCCGACGCCGGCCAGCATGTTCGGCACGAACCGCTCGTGCCCGGGCACGTCGACGAAGGCGACGGTCCCGCCCGAGGGCAGGGTGGTCCAGGCGAAGCCGAGGTCAATGGTCATGCCCCGGCGGCGTTCCTCCGCCCACCGATCGGGTTCCATCCCGGTCAGTGCCCGGACCAGGGTGGACTTGCCGTGGTCGACGTGCCCGGCGGTGGCGACGACCCACATGTCAGCCGCCCACCCGCAGGATCGCCGCCCGGACGGCCTGGTCGGCGTCGGCCGGTACGCAGCGCAGGTCGAGCAGGAGCCGCCCGTGCAGGACCCGGCCGAGGACCGGCGGCTCGCCGGTGCGCAGCGGCTCGGCGTACCGCTCGGGCAGGCTCAGCGCCCACGAGTCGAGCTCCACGCCGGGCGCGCCCCCGCCGCCGACCACCGCGGTGCTGGGCACCACCTCGGCCTTGCACCCGTCCTCGCCGAGCCGGTCGCGCAGCCGTTCCACCCGCTGCCGGAGCGCGGCCGGGTCGGCGTGCAGCGCTGCCCGGGTCGGGGTGGTCGGGGCGTGCAGGGTGGCGGCGAGCGCGGCCAGGGTGAGCTTGTCCACCCGCAGCGCCCGGGCGAGCGGGTGCCGGCGCAGCCGGTCGACCAGGTCGGCGGCACCGAGCAGCAGGCCGGCCTGCGGGCCGCCGAGCAGCTTGTCGCCGCTGGCGGTGACCAGGTGAGCGCCGGCGCGCAGGGTGGTGGCGGCGTCGGGTTCGTCGGGCAGCAACGGGTCCGGGGCGAGCAGTCCGGAGCCGATGTCGGCGACCACGGGCACACCCAGGGTGGCCAGGTCCCGCACCGGCACCGCCGAGGTGAAGCCGCGGACCACGAAGTTCGACGGGTGCACCTTCAGCACGAACCCGGTATCCGGGCCGAGCGCGGCGGCGTAGTCGGCGAGGGTGGTGCGGTTGGTGGTGCCCACCTCGCGCAGCCGGGCGCCGGTGCTCTCCAGCAGATCCGGCAGGCGGAAGCCGTCGCCGATCTCGACCAGTTCGCCCCGGCTGACCACGATCTCCGCGCCAGCGGCGAGGGCGGTCGCGGCGAGCACCAGCGCGGCGGCGCCGTTGTTGACCACGTGCACGGCGGGCGCGTCGGGCACGGCGGCGGCGAGCGCGTCGAGGGCGTCCCGGCCGCGCCGGGCCCGCCGCCCGGTGCGCAGGTCCAGTTCCACGTCGGTGTGCCCGGCGGCGGCGACGAGGGCCGCCACGGCCGGGGCGGAGAGCGGCGCCCGGCCGAGGTTGGTGTGCAGCACGACGCCGGTGGCGTTCAGCACCGCCCGGGGGGCGGGCGCGGGCAGGTCGGCCAGCGCGGCGTCGCGTACCTCGTCGGGGGTGATCTCGCCGCGGCGGGCACGCTGCTGGGCCCGGACGATGGCGGCCTTGACCCGGTCGCGGCCGAGGGTGTCGACGGCGGCGGCCAGCCCAGGGTCGGCCAGCAACGTGTCGGTACGTGGCACCCGCCGCCGCGGGTCGGCGTCACGCATCGCGTCATCTCCCCCTGGCCTGCCTCGCGCAGGCGGAGCCGCACGGTTGCTTGGCGGAGACGGACGGGAATCGAACCCGCCTGGCCCGGGTCCCGGACCACACCGGTTTTGAAGACCGGGAGGGGCACCAGCCTCCTGAACGCCTCCACCGAGCACTTAACCACATGCGATCTCCGTCCGCCCGAGAGAGGGGCGAACCGCCGCGCGGTCAGGGTCAGGGCGTCCCGAAGCGCGGCCGGTGCCGGCCGGGGGTGATCGGCAGGCGGGTCAGCGGCGGCAGCCCAGCTACCCCCCGGTCGGCCCGGCGCCCGGCCCGTTGACGTCTGGTGCCTGAGCTTCCCGCTGCCGGGCGCGCTCCCGCTGCGGCAGCACCGTGTACTTCGGATCCCGGGCGGAGGCGACCCCGCCGTGGAAGATGCCGAACCGGGTGCAGACCGCGGCGGCGAGCAGCGCCCCGCCGGACAGGCCGGAGAGGAGCCGGCTGCGCCGCCCGACCAGCGCGCCGGCCACCCCGGCGGCGGTCAGCGCCCGGCCGGCGCGCAGCAGCCTGCCGGGGGTGCCGGTCGCGTAGGGCTCGCTGAGCAGGCCGAGCCGGTTCTCCACCCGGTGCGAACCCCACAGCTCCAGGGCGGCGCCGGCGACCGCGAACCGCCGCGCCGGGCCGGCCTGCGCGGTGGGCGCGGCCAGCAGCCCCACACCGGCGCCGCTGGCCAGCGCGCTGCCCGCGAAGATGATCGGGAGTTCCGGGTACGCGTCGTGCCAGGACGGCACCGCGGTGTCGGCGAGCAGCACCCCGGTGTACGTGGCCAGCGCCGGCGCGGTGGCGGCGGCGAGCAGCCCGGCCGCGTGCCCGGCGCCAGGCAGCAGCCGCCGGCCGAGGCCGAGCAGGCCCCGCTCGGGCAGCCAGGGCGCCGCCTCGGCGACCGCCGCCAGCCCGGCGGCGGGGCCGAAGGCGCTCAGGATCCAGGTGCCCACCGACATCGGCGAGGTCGGCTTCGCCACCCGCAGCATGTGGTGGAACCGGCTCGGTTTGCCCAGGTCGTGGATGAGGAAGTACGCGCTGGCGCTGACCGCCGCGAGGGAGGTGACCCGGCCGGCCCGGCGCAGCGCCGGCCGGCCGGTGAGCTGGCCGCCGGCGGCCAGTAGCGACGAGCCGGCGGCGAGGCCGCCGGTGAACAGGTAGGCCGCGATGTCCCACTTCCACACCGGCGGCTTGACGATGGGCCGGCCGTAGTAGGAGGTGAACTCGGCCGGCGGCACGTTGATCTGCTCCCCGCCGCCGCCCCTGCGGCCCTTGCGTCGGGACCGCTCGATCGGGTCGACGCCGCGCGGCGGCTGCGGTGCCAGCCCCGGCCCGACGAGGCGCTCCGGCCCGTCGGCGGCGAGCCGCTCCCGGAACCGGCGGAAAAGGTCGCCCACCGGGGCGCGGTCCGGACTCACGAGGCACCTCCGACGAACGCGGCGACGGCGGCCGCCGCCATGGCCAAAGCGGCCAGCCCGGCCCGCTTCCACATCTTCGGCAGGTCCCGGGTGGTGACCACCGGGTCCGGTGGCAGGCCGTACACCTCGGGCTCGTCGAGGAGCAGGAAGAACGCGCCGTCGCCGCCGACACCGTCGGTGGGGTCGTGGCCGTAGAGCCGCGCCTCCGGCACCCCGCGGTCGTGCAGCTGGGCAACCCGCGCGGCGGCGCGTTCCCGCAGCTCGTCCAGCGGCCCGAACTGGATCGACTCGGTCGGGCAGGCCTGCGCGCAGGCGGGGGTCATGCCGGCGCCGAGACGGTCGTAGCAGAGCGTGCACTTCCACGCCCGGCCGTCGCCCTTGCGCTGGTCGATGACCCCGTACGGGCAGGCGGAGATGCAGTAGCCGCAGCCGTTGCAGATGTCCTCCTGCACCACGACGGTGCCGAACTCGGTGCGGAACAGTGACCCGGTCGGGCAGACGTCCAGGCAGGCGGCGTGGGTGCAGTGCTTGCAGACGTCCGACATCATCAGCCAGCGGAAGTCGGTGCGCGACTCGACGCCGGCGGCCCGGCCGGGCGGCTCGGAGCCGGGCATGCCGAGGAACTCCGGCCCGGCGGCCATCCGGGTGGCGGCATCCGGCCGACCCGGAGGCAGACCGGGGTCGGTGCCGGTGTCGGTGCCGGTCCCGGCGGCCGTCGCGGCGCTGGCCGGGCTGGCCGCCGGACCGGTCGGGTTCCCCTCGAACGGCGGGGTACGGTGCCCGGCCGGGCGCGGCTGCTCGATGAAGGCGACGTGCCGCCACGAGTTGGCGGTCAGCGCGCCGGTGTTGTCGTACGACATGCCGAGCAGGTCGAAGCCCGAGTCAGGTACCCCGTTCCACTCCTTGCAGGCGACCTCGCACGCCTTGCAGCCGATGCAGACGCTGGTGTCGGTGAAGAAGCCCATCCGGGGCGGGGCGTCGGTCCACCCGGCGTCCGGCGCGGGATCGAGCGGCCCGTAGAGGCTGTTGGCCTCGATCATCCGACCTCCCGTTCGGACGCGTCGGTGGTGACGATCGGCGGGCGGCCCCCGACCAGCCCGGCCCGGCACCGGTAGTCGTCCACCAGTTCGAGCAGGGCGGGTCCCGTCGGCCGGCGGCCGGGCCGGATGTCACACGTGCCGACCTTGCTCTCCTGAATCAGCACGTTCGGGTCGAGAGTGATGCCGAACAGGTCGTTGACCGAATCGCCGGTGACGATGCCCTCGCGACCGAAGTGGTACGGCAGCCACACCTGGTGGATCACCCGGCCGTCCAGCCGCAGCGGGGTGAGCCGGTCGGTGACCAGAACCTTGGCCTCGATCGCCGCCCGCCCGCTGATCAGGTGCGCCCAGCCGAGGTGGTCCAGGCCGACCTCACCCGCCAACTCCGGGGAGACCTCCACGAACATCTCCGGCTGGAGCTCGGCCAGCCGTGACACCATCCGGCTCATCCCACCAGCCGTGTGGTGCTCGGTGAGCCGGCTGACGGTGAACACGTACGGGAAGACGTCGCTGTGCGGCTGCGGCGGGCTCGGGTTCACCGAGTTCACCGGGTTGTCGTAGACCTTGCGGGTCGGGTTGGCCTGCTGCCCGTACAGCGGATTGCGGACCGGGGACTCGGCCGGCTCGTAGTGCGTCGGCATCGGTCCGTCCTGCAGCCCGGTCGGCACGTACAGCCAGCCCTTCCCGTCGCCCTGCATGATGAACGCGTCGTCGCCGGCGAGCCCCTTGACACCGGAGGCGCCCTCCGGTGGCCGGTACGTGGGCGGCTTCTTCCTCTCGAAGTCCGGCACGTCGTAGCCGGTCCACTCGCCCCGGTCGGCGTCCCACCACACGTACTTCTTGCGTTCGCTCCACGGCTGGCCCTCCGGGTCGGCGGAGGCGCGGTTGTAGAGGATGCGGCGGTTGGCCGGCCAGGCCCAGCCCCACTCGGCGGCCACCCAGTCCTGGTCGCGTCCGGGCTTGCGCCGGGCGGCCTGGTTGACCCCGTCGGCGTACACGCCGGTGTAGATCCAGCAGCCGATGGCGGTGGAGCCGTCGTCCCTGGCTTCGGTGAACGCCGACAGCGGACGGCCGGTCGCCACCTCGTACCCGTTGATCTCCCGCAGCACTGCCTCCGCGCTCGGCTCCGCCAGGTCGCCGTGCGTGGGGTAGTCCCAGGCGAGGTCGCGCACCGCACGGTCGCGGGCCTTGTCCGAGGCGGCCAGCTTCTCCCGGACGATCCGGCCGAGGTGGAAGAAGAACCACAGCTCGGAGCGAGCGTCGGCCGGCGGGTCGAGCGCCTTCTCCCGCCACTGGAGCAGCCGCTGGGTCTGGGTGAAGGTGCCTTCCTTCTCCACATGCGAGGCGGCCGGCAGGAAGAACACCTCGGTACGGCACTCCTCCGGCACGATCTCGCCGGTCTCCACCTCCGGGCTGTTCTTCCAGAACGTCGCGCTCTCGATCATGAAGAGGTCGCGGACCACCAGCCAGTCCAGGTTCGCCATGCCCAGCCGCTGGGCCTTGCCGTGCGCCGAGCCGACCGCCGGGTTCTGGCCGAGCAGGAAGTATCCCTTGACCTTGCCGTCGATCATGTTCAGCACCGTCTGGTACGTCCCGTGGTCGCCGGTCATCCGGGGCAGGTAGCCGTAGCAGAAGTCGTTCTCCGGGGTCGCCGCGTCGCCCCAGTACGCCTTGAGCAGGCTCGCGCCGAACGCTCGGGCGTCGTCCCAGAAGCCCTTCTGGCCCGGGTGCCGGATGCTGTCCACCCAGTCGGTGAAGCTCGTGTGGTCGGTGTAGTGCGGCATCGGCAGATAGCCCGGCAGCAGGTTGAACAGCGTCGGAATGTCGGTCGAACCCTGGATGCTGGCGTGGCCGCGCAGGGCGAGGACACCGCCGCCAGGACGCCCCATGTTGCCCAGCAGCAGCTGGATGATCGCGCCGGTCCGGATGTACTGCACGCCCACGCTGTGCTGGGTCCAGCCCACCGAGTAGATCAGCACCCCGGTCCGCTCCCGGCCGGAGTTCCCCGTCCACGCCCTGGCCAGCTCCAGGAACTTGTCCTGCGGGATGCCGCAGGTCCGCTCCACCATTTCCGGCGTGTAGCGGGAGAAGTGCCGCTTGAGGAGCTGGTAGACGCAGCGCGGATGCTGCAACGTCTCGTCCCGCTGGACCTGGCCGCCGACCGGCATGCCGTGCGACTCGTGTCGCAGGCCGGCGGCCGTCTCCCGCTCCTTGTGCGTGTTGCGGTCGCCGGAGTTCTTCTCGTGGCCCGCGTACTGCCAGCTGCGCTGCCCGTACGTCTGGGTCTTCGGGTCGTAGCCGGAGAAGAGGCCGTCCAGGTCCTCGGTGTCGACGAACTCCTCGCTGACGATGGTCGCCGCGTTCGTGTAAGCCAGCACGTACTCCCGGAAGTCCAGCTCGTTCTCCAGGATGTGGCGCACGATGCCGCCCAGCAACGCGATGTCGGTGCCCGCTCGGATCGGCAGGTAGGTGTCGGCCAGCGCGCTGGTACGGGTGAACCGGGGGTCGACGTGGAAGACCTTCGCGCCCCGCCGTTTGGCCTCCATCACCCACTGGAAGCCCACCGGGTGGGCCTCGGCCATGTTCGAGCCCTGGATGACGATGACGTCAGCGTTGGCGACGTCCTGCTGGAAGACCGTCGCGCCACCGCGACCGAAGCTGGTCCCCAGACCGGGGACGGTGGCGGAGTGTCAAATCCGCGCCTGATTCTCGATCTGTAGTGCGCCCAGCGCCGTGAAGAGCTTCTTGATGATGTAGTTCTCTTCGTTGTCCAGCGTGGCGCCGCCGAGGCTGGCGATGCCCAGGGTGCGGTTCAACGCCCGCCCCTGCTCGTCGGTGTCCTCCCAGGTGGCGTCCCGCGCCGCGAGCACGCGGTCGGCGATCATGTCCATCGCCGTGTCGAGGTCGAGGTCCTCCCACTCGCTCGCGTACGGCCGGCGATAGCGGACGGTGGTCTGCCGCAGCGGACTGGTGACCAGGTTCTTGCTGGCGGAGCCCTTCGGGCAGAGCCGGCCGCGGGAGATCGGGCTGTCCGGGTCGCCCTCGATCTGGGTGACCTGGCCGTCCTTGACGAACACCCGCTGCCCGCAGCCCACCGCACAGTAGGGGCAGACCGAACGAGCCATGCTGTCGGCGGTCTCGGTGCGCGCGGTCAGCGCCGCCGAACGGGCCGACTGGGCCGCCGCGCCCCGCCCGAGCGGGTCCGTGCCGGTGAGCTGCCGGTAGACCGGCCAACCCTCGATGAAGGTCCTCAGACCCATCCCGCGACACCCCCTCCCCCGCTGGCGGAAGCTGACCTCCTGAACATTAGGCCAGCCGCCGGGGCCCCGCGAGTCGAGCCGGGGATCATTTTCGGCAATCCTCAGCGTGGGGAAAACAGCGGCGCCCCGACCGGATGGCCGGGGCGCCGCTGGGCGTCGGTGTGCAGGTCGCCTCTCGGCGAGTGGCACGACGCGGCTCCAGCCGGACGGTATTCCGCGAAGGCAATTTGGGTGAGGCCCGGGGACACTGGACACACCGACGCTCTGCACAACGGTACGAGGGGCCTTGTTCTTCCGCTGCGGTTCGTGACCGCTGTCACCTGGGTTTCGCTTCTTATGGCTGGTTGCTGTTGGGCGGTGGTTGCGCTTGTGGGCTGGGGGCGACCGTGCCCGGCTCCGGGCGGTCACGCTTGATCCCTCCGCCGGTCACGGTCGCCCCCAGCCCCGTCGTGTACCTTCGCCGGCCGTGCGTTGCGGTTCCGTTTCTGGTGCGATCTCCTGCCGGGTTGGCCGTCGGGCGCTTCTGCGCCAGCAGTGAGCGCTTCGGGATCTTGGACGGTTTCCGGTCAGCGCTGACGGCGGCTGTCCCGGATTCGGAGACAATGCTGGCCGGCACCCGTCTTGGGGTGCCGGCCAGCGGCGTTTTCACGTTCTTCGGTTGTCAGCTGTGGTGCTCGGCTGTGGTGCTCAGCTGTTTGGGTCAGCTGTTCCAGTGCTGGGCGACGAGGTCGGCGGCCTGCTGTTCCCACTGGGCGTAGGCGTCCGGGTAGGCCGACACCTGCACCGTCTGGGCGGCCTTGGTCAGCGGCATGTCCTGCCAGCCGTCGATCTGCTTCAGACCCTTCTCGAACGCCAGGGTCGCGTACTCCGGGTTCGTGATCTGCTCCGGCGTGCCCCAACCACTGGAGGGGCGCTGCTGGAACAGGCCCAGCGAGTCATGGTCATTGGCGTCGCCGAGGTGGCCCAGGTTCTCCAGCTTCGACTCCTGCAGGCTCGTGGCGATCGAGATCACCGCGGCCCGCTCCGGCAGGCCGGCCTTCTTCGTGGCGGCGATGATCGCCTTCGCGTTGGCGGTCTGCTCGTTGTTCAGGGTGATCTTCGACTGGGCGCCCTGCACACCATGCGGGATCAGCTTGCCCATGTCCGGCTTGTCGGCCTGCACGGCCGTCACGGGCTTGGCAGTGGTGGCCGGGGCGTCGGCGTGGGCGGCGATGGGGCCGGCGAACACACCGCCGGTGAAGGCCAGACCAGCAACGCCAAGAATGCTCTTACGCAGGATCGTGTTCATGATCAAAGCTCCATTCGGGGGTTGGCGCACACACCGATGGGGGTCGGCTACATGTGCGCAAGCACCGTCAGGCGCTCAAAAAAGGGGGGAAAGTCTTTCGACCAGCGGCTCGCGGGGCGAGGGGGGTTCGCCTCCTGCGCGGCGCCGGGACCATATCCAACGACCGGCGGCCCGCCATCATTCCGGGCCCGACCACCCCGCCTCACGGGGCGGCTTCCTCGGTCGCGAGTCATGTGCAACGACCGGCGGCCCACCATCATTCCGGGCCCGACCACCCCACCACACGGGGCGGCTTCCTCGGTCGCGAGTCATCTGCAACGACCGGCGGCCCACCAACATTCCGGCCTGGCCGACCCCGCCTCACGGGGCATCGGTCGCGGGTTCATATACAACGACCGGCGGCCCATCGTCATTCCGACCCGGGCCCTGGCGACCCCGGCTCGCCGGGTGCCTTCCTCAGCCGTGCACCCGTGTTCAACCACCCCCGGCCGCCCAAAATTCCCGGCCCACGACGCCGGCCGCCACCCGCAAACCGGACACCACCCACACAACCCCCGGCCAGGTGGCCGACGCCCTCCGTTGATCCACTCCAGATCCCGCAAACGGCGGTATCCATCACCCACGACACCACCACATACCGCACACGAAGTCGATCACCGCGCCCTGCCCCACCACGGAGGCGACACGTTCGGGGAAAATGGCCCCTCAGAACGCCGCGAGGCCCCACTTTCGGCGAAAGCGCGCCCTGGGGCAACGAAGGGACGGACCGAGGACAGGCCAGCCACGACCGGCCAACCAGGGCGAGCCCAGCCCGCACCCGGGCACGAACCACGCAACCGCCACAAGCCGGACGCAGAATCGCACGACGTACCCCGAGGCCGAACCGCGCAGCCCACAGAAGCCTGGCGGCGAAGGCGCACGACGTACACCTGACGCGAACCACGCAGGCCGCACTGCCGGACGGCGCAGGATCACGACGCGGGTGTGGCCCGCCGTGACCGGCGCAGGGATCAAGCCTGACCGCCCGGAGCCGGGCACGGCGGGCCACACCCCCAGCAGCGACCATGCGGGCTACGGCGGGCACAACCCACAGTCGGCAGCCACTCGCGACAGGTGCACGGCAAGCCACACCCTCAACCGCGACCAACGCCGGCAGCGACCCGTGACGGGCACGGCGGGCCACATCCGCACCACATCGACGAACAGGACATCGGGAAAACCGGAGACAGGGGTTACCCTGACAGCATGTCGGCCGTCACCAGCGCGTACCTCGCCCGCCCCGGGCGTCCCGCCGTGGTGGCCCGCACCCTCGCCGAGCTCACCGGCCCCACCCGCGGCATCGTCGAGCTGCCGGTACGGCTGATGTGGAGCAGCGAGCGCGCCTTCGATCTCGGCGAGCCGGACGAGCTGCTCTGGATGTACGAGAACGTACTGCGGGAGACCACCCGCGTCGACGACCTGCGCGAGCTGATCGACGGGCGGACGTTGCGCCGGGTGTGGCGGCGGTTGAACCTGCCCCGGGGCGTCCGCCTGGCCTGGGAGAGCCGGCACCGGGATCTGCGTACCGCGTGAGCCATCTGCACGAATTCTACCGGGACGTGGCCCGGGTGGCCCTCGCTGCCGCCGGCCCGCACCGGTTCGTGCTCGGCGGCGGCGTGGCGTGGGCGGCGCACGGCCTGGTCACCCGCCCCACCGAGGACGTGGACCTGTTCGCGGACGTGGAGGGTGCCGCCGCCGCAGCAGCGGCCGGGGTGCGGGCCGCGCTGGAGCGGGCCGGCTACCAGGTGGTGGACGCGGATCCGGGCAGCGAGCTGGCGGAGCTCTTCGACGGCTTCGACCGGGACATGCGGGACTTCGTGGTGAGCCGGGACGGCCGGCAGATCCGGCTCAGCCTGGCCCGGCTGGACCGGTACCGCAGCCCGGTGGTGATGGACCTGGGTCCGGTGATGGACGTCCGCGACCTGATCGCCAACAAGACCGCCGCGCTGGTCAACCGCCGGGAGGTACGCGACTACATCGACGTCTCGGCCGCCCTGGACCGGTACGACGTGACGGAGCTGCTGGCGCTGGCCGGGCAGGTCGATCCGGCGCTGGACCTCGAGGACGTCCGGGCGGCGGGCCGCTACCTGGACGAGGTGCCGGACCGGCGCTTCAGCCGCTACGGCCTGGACGCCGACCGGGTGGCCGAGGTGCGCCGCCGGATGGCCGCCTGGCCCCGCTGACCGGGCGGCTCCGGCAGCGCCTCACCGGGTGAGCTTGCCGCCGGTGACCCCGAGGATCTCCCCCGTCACGTAGCTGGACTCCTGCGAGGCGAAGAAGACGTACGCGGGGGCGAGCTCGGCCGGCTGGCCGGGGCGGCCCATCGGCACGTCGGTGCCGAACTGCTTCACCTTCTCCGGGGGCATGGTGGCCGGGATCAGCGGCGTCCAGATCGGGCCGGGCGCGACGGCGTTGACCCGGATCCCCTGGTCGGCCAGGTCCAGCGCGAGCGCCTTGGTGAAGTTCGCGATGGCCGCCTTGGTGGTGGCGTAGTCGAGCAGCTGCGGCGACGGGTTGAAGGCCTGGATCGAGGAGGTGTTGATGATCGCCGACCCCTCGGGCAGGTGCGGCACGGCCGCCCGGCACAGCCAGAACATGGCGTACACGTTGGTCTTGAACACCCGGTCGAACTGCTCGGTGGTGATCCCGGCGAGGCCCTTGTCCTGGGCCATCTGGAAGGCCGCGTTGTTGACCAGGATGTCGATGCCACCGAGGTCGGCCAGCGCCCGGTCGATCAGCTGCTGGCAGTGGCGCTCGTCGGTGAGGTCGGTACGCACCGCGACACCCTTGCGTCCGGCCGACTCGATCAGCCGGACGGTGTCCCGGGCGTCTGCCTCCTCCTGCTCGCCGAGGTAGGAGATGAGCACGTCGGCGCCCTCCCGGGCGTACGCGATGGCGACGGCCCGGCCGATGCCGGAATCGCCCCCGGTGATGACGGCGCGCTTGCCGGCGAGCCGGTCGCTGCCCCGGTAGGACTCCTCGCCGTGGTCGGGCTTCGGTCCCATCCGCTGCTCGGAACCCGGCGGGGACTGCTGCTGCGTGGGTTGCCCCTGCTGCTGGCCGTACTGGCGGGTGGGGTCCTGCTGGGTGTACTGGTCCTCGCTCACCGGCTTCTCCTCGTGCCGCTTCATCCGGTCCGGTCCGGTTCCGCCCTACCCCCGGGCGGGAGGCGGAAACGACTTTCGGGTGTACCGGGTGTTACCGCCAGGCCACGTCCGGCGCTGACGTGGTGAAACACCACAGGGCGATGTGGCGCAGGGGGCAGCAGGTCGTTATGGTGCGCAACGGCGCCCGCGAGGCGCCTACACCCCCATGGAAAGGCACCTCATGACTTCCTCCTCCGGCGCCTCGCGCCGCCAGGTGCTGGCCGTCGCGGCCGCCGCCGCGACCGCTCCGCTGCTCGCCGGCGCCCCCGCCCGGGCCGCCGGCGCAGCCCCTGCGAAGACCTGGGACCTGACGATCCTGGGCACCTCGGACACCCACGGCAACGTCTACAACTGGGACTACTACAAGGACGCCGAGTTCGACGACAGCAAGCACAACGACGTCGGCGTCGCGAAGCTGGCCACCCTGGTCAACCAGATCCGCGCGGAGCGCAAGGGCAAGGCGACCCTGGTGCTGGACGCCGGAGACACCATCCAGGGCACCCCGCTGGCCACCTACTACGCCAAGCAGGAGCCGATCACCGTCACCGGTGAGACGCACCCGATGGCCAACGCGATGAACGTGCTGAACTACGACGCCGTCACGCTGGGCAACCACGAGTTCAACTACGGCCTGCCGCTGCTGGCCAAGTGGATCGAGCAGCTCGGTTTCCCGGCCCTCGCCGCCAACGCGATCAACGAGAAGACCGGCAAGCCGGCCTACCTGCCGTATGTGATCAAGCCGGTCAACCTCGGCGGGCACGGCGCGCCGGCGCTGAACGTCGGCATCCTCGGCCTGACCAACCCGGGCGTGGCCATCTGGGACAAGGGCAACGTCGAGGGCAAGCTGATCTTCGCCGACATGATCGAGACCGCGGCCAAGTGGGTGCCGATCATGCGGGACCGCGGCGCCGACCTGGTCATCATCTCCGCGCACGGCGGCGACAGCGGCACCTCCAGCTACGGCCCGGAGCTGCCGAACGAGAACCCGGTGGCGCTCATCGCCGAGCAGGTCCCGGGGATCGACGCGATCCTCTTCGGCCACGCGCACAACGAGGTCCCGGAGAAGTTCGTCACCAACAAGACCACCGGCGAGCAGGTGCTGACCTCGGAGCCGTCGCGGTGGGGCCAGCGGCTCACCCGGATGGACTTCACCCTGACCCGGGAGAAGGGCCGCTGGAAGGTGGTCGCCAAGGGCTCCACCATGCTGAACACCAACACGGTGGTCGAGGACCCGACGGTCCTCGCGGCGGTGCGCGGCCAGCACACCAAGACGGTCGACTACGTCAACAAGGTCGTCGCCCAGTGCACCGTGGAGCTGTCGGCCGTCGAGTCGCGGTACAAGGACACCCCGATCCTGGACTTCATCAACCACGTCCAGACCGACGTGGTCACCAAGGCCCTGTCCGGCACCGCGTACGCGGGCCTGCCGGTGCTGTCGATCGCGGCGCCGTTCAGCCGTACCGCCGTCTTCCCGCAGGGTGACGTGCGGATCCGCGACCTCGCGGGCCTGTATGTCTACGACAACACCCTCGAGGCCGTCGTGATCAGCGGCGCCGAGGTGAAGGCGTACCTGGAGTACTCGGCCAAGTACTTCAAGACCTTCGCGGTGGGCGACACCGTCGACCCGGCGAACATCAGCGACCCGGCCGTGCCGGACTACAACTACGACGTCATCTCGGGTGTCGACTACGACATCGACATCTCGAAGCCGGTCGGCCAGCGGATCACCCGTCTGGTCCTGCCGGGCACCGACACCCCGGTCGCCGCGGACGCCCAGTTCGTCATCGCGGTGAACAACTACCGGCGCAGCGGTGGCGGCAACTTCCCCGGCGTCGTCAAGACCCAGGTCTACAACGAGCAGCAGGAGATCCGCCAGCTGCTCATCGAATGGGCGCAGGCCAAGGGCGCCATCAACCCGGCCGACTTCTTCGTGCCGAACTGGAAGCTGGTCCGCGCGGGCGTGCCGGTCTTCTGATCCGTGCCGGTTCGGCGGGCCGCGGGGTCACCCCTGCGGCCCGTCGGCCGTTTCCGGGCTCAGCCCGGACTGTTGCGCAGGGCCCACTCCTCGGGGCCACCGGTCGGCTCGGGCCGGTCCCGGCGGGCGTCGGTCTCGGTCAGTTCGACCCGCTCCTCGGGGCGGACCGCGGGCGGCAGTTCGCCGAAGCGAACATGCCGCAGGAACGCGTACTCCTCGTCGGTGAACGACTCGCTCGGCTCGCTCATGAGGGCATTGTGCGCCTGCCCGTCCACCGTCGGCATCAACCCCGCGCCGGGTGGGTAGACCGCCGCCACGACCGGCAGCGACGGGCTGGAGTACGACGGCACATGGCCCGGCAGATCCTGGCGGCCACCACCGCGGTACGGATCATCGCGGTGGACACCAGCGTGGCGGCGCTCGACCTGGCGACCCGGCTGGGCGCGCGCACGAGGTGGTGCAGGCCGGGCCGGGCAGCGTGGACCGGATCCGGGCGCTGGTCGGCGCGCCTCCGGACGGCGCGGACGTGGTGCTCGACTTCGTGGGGGCGGATCCCACCCTCTCCACCGCCCGGCAGGTGGTTGCCACCGGCGGCCAGCTGATGCTGGTCGGCCTCGCCGGGGGCGGGTTGCCCGTTCGGCCGGTCGCCGACGAGCCACCGCCCATGGAGACCGGCGTCATGGTGCCGTTCTGGGGCACCCGGGCCGAGCTGCGGGAGGTGATCGCGCTGAGGTCATCCCTGCCCTGACCGGCCCCTCATTCAGGGCTGCCGGACTGTCGATCCGTTCCGCCGCATCGGCGGGAGTCGGTCCAGCAGGGCGAGGCCGGCTCGGACCGGACGGCGGGCCAGGGTCCGGTCGAAGCTGGCCCGGCCCTGGCAGAACCGGACGAACATCCGCCAGCCCGGCGGGGTGGCCAGCATCGCGTGGAACACGTCGGGCCGGCGCTCGAAGATCTCCAGCAGCCGGTGTCCGGCCCTCATGGCGGGCACCAGCTCCCGGCGTACCGCCCGTTCGTAGGCGTCCGGGTCGCCGCCGGCGACCGCCTCCCCGGCCAGCCGGCCCGACCGCAGGGCGAAGCTGATCCCCTCCCGGCTCCACGGCTCCAGCAGGCCGGCCGCGTCGCCGGCGACCAGCACCCGGCCGCGGCGCAGCGGCGAGTCGGCCGCCCGGCAGCGGGTCAGGTGGCCGGAGTCCTGCTCCGGGGTCACCCCGGACAGGCCCAGCCGCGCCACGAAGTCGCGCAGGTAGGCCCGGGTCCGCTCGCCCTCGCCGCGGGCGGAGATGACGCCGACGGTCAGCCGGTCCCCCTTCGGGAAGACCCAGGCGTACGACCCGGGGACCGGCCCCCAGTCGATCAGCAGCCGGCCTCGCCAGCGGTCCTGCTCGACGGGCGGGACCGGCAGTTCCAGTTCCAGCCCCAGGTCGACCTGACGGTAGGCCACCCCGACGTGCCGGGCGGTGACGCCGGAGGAGCCGTCGGCGCCGATCACGGTGCGAGCGCGCACGGTTTCGCCGTCGGTCAGCCGCAGGCGTACCTCGTCGGGGTCCTGCTCGACGGCGCGGACCGCGACGCCCTCGCGGATCTCGGCCCCGGCGGCGACCGCGGCGGCGCGCAGCCGATCGTCGAACTCCTCGCGGCGGACCATGCTCACCAGCGGCGACGGGTGCCGGCGGGTGAAGGCGCGTCGCCCGTCCCGGGTGAACGTGACCCGGTCGACCCGGTCGTGGACGGGCACCTCGATCCGGGCGGCCACCTCGGCCAGCGAGGTGGCGATCAGCCCGCCGCCGCAGGTCTTGTAGCGGGGATGGGTGGCGCGCTCGACCACCAGCGTGCGGACGCCGGCACCGGCCGCGACACGGGCGGCGGTGAGCCCGGCGGGGCCGCCGCCGACGACGACGAGATCCCAGTTGATCACTGCTGCAGCCTAGGGCACGAGCGGGCGCGCACGCTGGTCACGCGCCCGACGCGACCGCCCGAACGGGTGGGCATCATCGGACGCCGGCCGGGTAACCGCCGGGCGCAGACCGCCCGCGGGTTCGGGCGGGTCACCGAGGAGGGAAGCGATGCAGCGGGTACAGCTGTCTGAGGTCGAGGAGCGGGTGTACCAGGCGGTGACCGCGCTGGAGGTGCGGGGTCACGTCCCCTACCCTGACCTGATCGCCGAGGAGACCGGGATGACCGAGGAGGAGCTGCGCGAGCCACTGCACCTGCTCACCGAGCGGGGTCTGCTGCACCGCGAGGACTCCCCCATGGCCGGTCTGGACTTCGGCCCGCGGTGGTGCGCGCGTCAGATGGCGTGACGCGTCGTTTGCCCCTTCGGGGACCGGGTAGCGATCGGGAATGCGTGATCGACGGTCATCGGGGGGCACGATGAGCGCGGATCGGTCGCCGCCACCGGCGGACACCGGGTACGACAACCGCCGCCGCTGGCAGGCGCTCGGCGTCGGCCTGGTCGCCGCGTTCATGACGCTGCTGGACGTCAGCATCGTCAACGTCGCCGTACCGTCGATCGACCGGGCCCTGCGGGCGACGCCGAGCGACCTGCAGTGGGTGCTGTCCGGGTACGCGCTCACCTTCGGCCTGGTGCTGGTGTCGGCGGGGCGCTTCGGTGACGCGCGCGGCCGACGAATCGGGTTCGTGGTCGGCGTGGCGCTGTTCACGGTGACCAGCGCGCTGGCCGGGCTGGCCCGCTCCCCCGAGTGGCTGATCATCGCCCGGCTCGTCCAGGGCGCCGCCGCCGGAGTGGTCAACCCGCAGGTGAGCGGCCTGATCCAGCAGCTGTTCCGGGGCGCCGAACGGGGCCGCGCGTTCGGGCTGCTCGGCGCCACCATCGGCATCTCCACCGCCATCGGCCCGCTGCTCGGTGGGCTGCTCATCCAGCTCGGTGGCGAGCAGCACGGCTGGCGGTGGGTGTTCTTCGTGAACGTCCCGGTCGGCATTCTCGCCGTGTTTCTCGGCTGGCGGCTGATGCCGGCCCGCCCGACCGGCGCGCAGAACCGCCACCGACTCGACCCGGTCGGCGTGCTGCTGCTCGGGGTCGGGGTGACCCTGGTGCTGCTCCCGCTGGTGCAGCGGCAGCAGTGGCAGGGCGCGGCGAAGTGGCTGCTCATCCCGGCCGGGCTGCTCTTCCTCGTCGCCTTCGGCCTCTGGGAGCGGCGGTACGCCCGCCACCGGCCGCCCCTGTTCGACCTGCGGCTGTTCGGACTGCGCTCGTACACCCTGGGGACGCTGATCGGTCTGCTCTATTTCGCCGGGTTCACCGCGATCTTCTTCATCTTCACCCTCTACCTGCAGATCGGGCTGAACTACTCGGCCCTCGCCGCAGGGCTGGCGATCACCCCGTTCGCGCTCGGCTCGGCGGCGGCGTCGGCGCTGAGCGGCCGGGTGGTCACCCGGTACGGCCGGCCGCTGGTCGCCGTCGGGCTGCTGGGGGTGGTGATCGGCCTCGGTGCGGTCGTCTGGGTGTTGGGCGGCTCGTCGCACGTCTCGGTGCCGCTGCTGACCGCGGTGCCGTTCCTGCTGGCCGGGTTGGGTAGCGGCCTGGTCATCGCGCCGAACCAGACGCTGACGCTGTCCGAGGTGCCGGTGCCGCAGGCCGGCAGCGGGGCCGGCATGCTGCAGACCGGCCAGCGGATCGGCTCGGCGGCCGGCATCGCGGGGGTGGGCGCGCTGTTCTTCTCGGTGCTCGGCAGCACCCGGGGCGACTGGGCGACCGCGTTCCGGCACTCGCTGCTGCTGGCCGCCGGGATCGTCGTGCTGGCGCTGATCGCCGCCGTGGTCGACATCGCCGGAGGTCACCTGAGGCCCCGGACAACCTCCTGACCGGGATCGGACGTCGGCTTTCCGGCCGGATCCGCCTTCCGGGCCGGGGCGGCGGGTAGCAGGACCCCGGTGAGCAGCCGCCGGGTGCGGCCCGGGGCGGGGCCGAGGGCCGCGTACTCGGCGAACAGCGCAATCCGCCAAGCGTAAACGCCGCAGCCGGTGCACCTGCTATCGCAGAGCGCACCGGCTGCTTTTGGCGAAGGCGCGGGTCAGCCTACGATCGGCGGGCTGCCGAGGCCGACCAGGTTGGGTGGGACCTCGGGCAGGCGCGCTACATCAACGGATTTGCACCACGTGGCCTGATGGCGAGCTCCTGCAGTGTCCGCTCCAGCAGCAGGTGCGGGTCCTGGGTCTCGACTTGGCCAAGGCCGGGCGGGCAGCGGTCCCAGCCGAGCAGCCGCTGCACCTCCTCCGGCAGGGTCAGCACGGTCTCTCGGGGAACGGCGAGGTACTGGTTCTCCTCCTGCCGCAGGTTGCCCAGGTCGAGCGCGACGGAGAGGCTCTGCCGCGGCGAGTCCGTGGTGTTGGCTCCGCCGCCGTGGTAGACACCGCCCTGCCAGAGCAGCGCGGAACCGGCGGGCATGACGGCCGGGACCGCCTCGGCGTACGTGGGCGCCCGCTCGTCGTCCCAGTGGTGACTGCGGGGGATGACCAAGGTCGCGCCGTTGGCGCTGGTGAAGTCGGTCATGGCCAGCATCAGCTGCAGCCGGCACGGTGGTCCCGGATGCCGCCACAGATGCATCGCGTCGTCGCGGTGCAACGGCTGCCGGCCCTGGCCCGGATCGATTCTTATCGCCTGGGTGAAGCTGATCTGGATACTCGGCGTCACCTCCATCCGGACCTTGCCGATCCAAATGTGCCTTGGCTGTTGCAGCAGCCGCCGCGCCGAACCGAGGAACAGGGGCTGGGTCACGACCGGCGTCATGTGCGTCGTCCGCCGGAACAGGCTGGACAGCCGCTTGGTCTTTTGCCCGTCGTAACCGCTCTCGCTGTAACCAGACGCCTCGAGGCCGGGTCCGAGGTCCGCTCGGAGCCCGGCGAGCGTCACCGCGTCGGTGAATCCTTCAACGATCACCGCTCCGTCGCGCTCGAGAATCGCCACCACGTGGTCGAGGTCCGCATCCGGCCGCACGTGAGTCAGTTCTTGCATCGCGGTCCCCTTCGCGGTCCCCACGGTCAGCCGGCCGAGTCGCTGGACGTGGCGAGGACGACGCGGGTCAGGGTCTCCAGGTCCGGGTCCTCGAAAAGATCGCCGATGTCGAGGGTGACGCCTAGTTGTTCCTCGATCGCCGCAGCAATCTGCACGGCGGCGATGGACTGCCCGTTGAGCTCGAAGAACGTGGCGCCGGGCCGATCGGAGCCGGGGCCCAGGACCTCGGTCCAGATCGCCGTGACACGCTGGGTGATTTCTGCCGTGCTGAGAGCCGACTGCTGCTGGGTGCTCATGTCTCCTCCAGGCGAGGTCAGAGGTACTGGGTGTTCGGCGGCAGGCCACAGGCCAGCCGTCCGTAGAGCTCGAAGTTGGTGTCGGGGTGCATGATCGCGTGCAGGTTCAGCGCCTTGATGTCGCGTTCGATGCGCTGGATCGGCACGTCGGTGTGCAGCGAGGAGCCGCCGCTGGCGTCGGCCAGCACGTCGGCGGTCTCCTTGGCCCGCAGGCAGACGGCGCCGAGGTCCAGCCGGGCCCGGGCACGCTCCTCGAGCGTCCACGCGTCGCCGGCGGCCGCCTTCGCGTCGATCATGTCGGCCGCACGGAAGATGTGGAATCCGGCCTCATCCACCCGTACCGTCGCGCCGGCCACCTGCAGGTGGGTCAACGGCGCCGCGCTCTGCTCCGCGTAGTCGGTGTAGGTGATCTTGCGGCCGGGCAGCCGCTCCAGGAACGCGTCCCTGGCAGCGACCGCCAGACCGTACGCGACCGCTCCGACGGTGGTGCAGGCGATCGGCATGAACGGTGCCCGCCACATCAGCGCGGACGGGTCCTGCTGCAGCGGGTGCGCACCGACGATGACCGGGCCCATCGACACCACTCGTTCGGCGGGCACGAAGACGTTCTCGGCCACCGTCGTGACACTGCCGGAGCCGCGCATCCCGACGGTGTGCCAGTCGTCGATCACCTGCAGGTCACTCATCGGGATCAGCACCATGATCGGCTCGTACTGCCCGTCCGGGGTGGGCCGGACCGCGGCGTTGACGTTCCAGTCGCTGTGCTGGGCGCCGGTGTTGAACGACCACTTGCCGTTGACCTGGTAGCCACCGTCGACCGGCACGGCCACGGCGCTCGGGCTGAGGATCCCGGCGATCCGCACGTCCGGATCGGCGAACACCTCCTCGCGCACGGCGTCCGGGAACAGGCCGACCATCCAGCTGCTGATCAGCCAGACCGCGGCGGTCCAGCCGGTGGAACCGTCGCCGCGCGCTAGCTCGGCCACCACCTCGGCGACGGTACGCATGTCCGACTCGTAGCCCCCGTAGCGCCGCGGCACTCGCATGCGCAGCAGACCGGAGCCGCCCAGCGCTTCGAGCATCTCATCGCTGAGCCGCCTGCGCCGCTCCGACGCCTGCGCATTGGCCCTCAGCACGGGGACGAGCTCGACCGCGCGCCTCAGCAGTTCGGTTCGCGGCAGCATGGTGACTGTTTCCATTGACCCTCCTCGAGTCAGGACGGCGTCGGGTATGACTCTGGCAGCCGGGGTCACTGCGACACATCTTCTGAGCTGCTATCTCGGCCGTCGGCCGGGTGCGCCGGTTGCTGGCCCAGTTCGGCCAGCAGGCGGTGGTCGACCTTGCCCGTCTCGTCCGGCCTCCAGGCCTGAGAGTCTGGCCCGCTGTGCCGGGCAAGTCCTCTTCACGCGCCTGCGGCCCGAAGCAAGCGTGGAGATGCGACCGCCGACGGCGGCGCGGAGCATGAAATTCCGATGAAGCTCCCGGTACCGACCTGAGATGGCGAGACTCATGCATGAACCAGCCGAAAAGATCACAATCAACGTCTGGCTCAATCGCTGGCCGATGTGGCAACAGCTCGTCGACCCGATCCGGAAACAGGCAGCGGAGTTCAACCGCAGGCACCCGCAGTACCGGGCTGTCGTCGAAGCCGTCAACGTGGGTGCCTTCCCCCGAGAGGTGGCGCGGGCCGCGCGTGCAGGAACAGCGCCGCACATTGCCGCGTACCAGTACACGTACCTCCAGGAGGCCCAGGACATACGCGACCCGGACGGGCGGCCGTTGTTCACCTCGGTGACCAAGGCAGTGGGCGGGCGGGAGGAGATCCTCGGTGAGCCCGTGGTCCTGGACGACATCGTGGCCAACATGCGGGCGTACTACACGTTCGACGGCGACCTGAGCTCGATGCCGCGCAACACCTCCACCGTCCTGCTCTACTCCAACATCGACGCGCTGCGCGCCGCCGGGATCGCCGAACCACCGAGCACCTGGGCGGAGGTGGAGGCCGCGTGCGCCGCCCTGGCCGGACGGGACGGCGCGCGCCGCGCCGGGATCACCTGGCCCAATTTCGGCTGGCTCTTCCAGCAGTCCGTGGCCCAGCAGGGGGGGCTGCTCGCCGACCACGAGAACGGCAGGTCGGGCCGGAGCGAGAAGGTCGACTTCATGTCGCCCGAGATGCTGGCCTACGTGACCTGGTGGAGGGACCTGCACCGGGCAGGCCACTACCTCTACACGGGCAAGCAGTCGGACTGGTGGGGTTGCATGGAAGCGTTCGCCAACGGAGACGCGGCGATGCTGGTCAGCTCATCGGTCGAGACCGGGCCTATCGTCCGGGCGGCCCGCAAGGCCGGGTTCCGCGTGCAGGTCAGCCGGATGCCCTACAACGAGCGGGCCGGGTACGCGGGGAACCTCATTGCCGGTGAGTCGCTGTGGCTGCGCGACGGGCTGGACGAACCGACCCGCGACGGCGCGCTGGCCCTCATGCAGTTCCTGAACAACCCCCGCAACGCCACCAGCATCTACGACCATGGGCGGACCTTTGTCCCTACTACCGAGGCGTCGATCGACCTGCTCGCCAGCGAGGGCTGGTTCGACCAGAATCCGCACTACCGGCCCGCCATCGACCAGCTCCGCATAAGCCCCGACTCCCCCGCCACCCGTGGCGCGGTGTTTGGCAATTTCCTGCCCATCCAAAGCGCGGGCATGCAGGCCATGCACGACGTGCTGGTCGACGGCGAGGATCTGGCCGCGCGATTCAGCCGGGCTAACGCCCAGGCTCAGCAGCTGCTTGACGAGTACGCGCAACATGTGGAATCGGCCACCGCCAACGACGGCCAAGGTCCGCAGAAGATGCCACAGGCGGAAGCGGAGCGTATCCGGCTCGGCGCCTGACAGGCCGTCCTGGTCGTATAAGGCCCAGCAGCCGACACCAGGCCTGCGGGCCGACGGCGATGTTCGGGGCCAGGACCCAGCCGCAATCTTCCCTCCAGGATCTGGAGGGAAGATTGCGCAGCCCGGCGGCCCTCCCGCGCGGACGCCGTCCTCCGCAACGGCGTGCTGGCTCTCCATCTTTGCGGGGCGCCGCCGTGGCGCGCGTCATGGGTCCACCTGGCTCACCTCTCGACCGGTGGGCAGGCTGCGGCAACCACGAAGATGCGGCGGCCCTCCCGGCGGTGATGACAATCGAGGCGCGGCCACGTAGCAGGGCAGTGACCAGTTCGCTACACCACTAGGGAGCGCAAATGACCACGGTCGGAACCGATGTCAACGTCGATCTCGACGGCGAGACGCTCGGCCTTCCAGACACCATCCGGTCGCTCGTGCCAACCCTCGAGGACGACCGCTACCTGGCAGACGAACTCCAGCTGGTCGCCGACGAGCTAGAAGGCGGCGCGCTGATCGATGCCCTCCACAACGCCGGCGCCAGCCTCCACTGAGGAGAGATCCCACATGACAACCTTTCCGGAAGTCCAGCAGGCACCTACGGCGCTCTCACTGCAGCAGCAGTTCCTCTGCCTGTTCGCCGAGGGCTTCGAAGCCGGGCCGTTCGGGCCGCACTACGTGGAGGTCGGCGGGTGGCGGCTCCACGGCCGCGTCGACGTGCAGGTTCTGCGGCTGGCGCTGGCGGACGTGGTCGAGCGGCACGAGGCGTTGCGTACCGTGTTGCACCTTGAGAACGGCGGCGGCACGCAGAGCGTGCTGCCCGCCCGGCAACCCGAGCTGCAGCTGATCGAACTGGACGGGTCGCCGGGCGCGGACCGGGACCGGCGCGCTGAGCAGCTCATGATCGAGGCGGAGACCCGGCCGTTCCCGATCGACGAGGTCCCGCTGCTGCGGGCCGTGCTCGGCCGCTTCGACGAGCGGGACTCCGTGCTGGTGCTCTGCACCCACCACAGCGCGGCGGACGTCTGGTCGCTCCAGGTAATCCTGCGGGACTTGGCGGAGTGCTACGCGGCTCGCGCCGCCGGGGACGAGCCCCAGCTGCCCGAGGTGACCCAGTACCGCGACTACATCGCCGCACAACAGGAGGAGGCCGCTGGGCCGACGGTGGCTGCCTCACGCGCCTACTGGCGTGAAACGCTGCGCGACGCCCGGATCCTGGTCGCGCCGACGCGCCGCGACGAGCAGGTGGCCCCGGCGACGAGCTATCACCGCTTCGCCACCGACGCACACCTGAGCACGGAAGTGTCTCGGCTGGCCAGGGAGACGCGCAGCTCCCCGTTCATGGTGCTGCTCGCCGCGTTCGCCGTCTTTGTGAACCGGCGCACCCAGGCGACCGACATCGTGGTGCCCACGTTCGCGCCGGGCCGCCAGCACCGCTTCCAGTCCACGGTCGGGTCGTTCTTCAACTTCCTCCCGCTCCGGGTGGATCTGCGCGACTGCCGGACCTTCCGCGATGCCGTCGCCCGCACCAGGACGGCCTGCGTCGGCGCCTTCAAGCATGAGCTGCCGCTGCTGCACGTGCTCGCCGAGGCGCCCGAGCTGATGGCATCGGTCGGCCCCGACGCGGTGCCGTGCCTGTTCCAGGCCGTCCAGCCGCCCTACCTGATGCAGGGCAAGCGGATCGGCGACCTCGAGTACACGGCGATCTGGCGGCGGGTCATCCCGCAGCCAGTCGGCTCCGAGACCCCGGACGGCATGATCTGGTCGATGCACCTGAGCAACACCGAAGTGGTTGGCGGGCTCAGCTTCAGCCGCCACCTGTTCGATCGCGCCGAGATCGAACAGCAGGTGGCCGGGTATCTCAGCGTGATCGGCGAGATGGTGGCCGACCCGGATTCGACGATCTGAGAGGTTGACACCATGACCGTCACCGCGAACGACGTGCAGGGCATGGCCCTGCCATCCGAGCCCGACGTCACCCCGGCCGTGCTGATCGAGCGGGCCAGGGCCATGGCGCCCGCCCTGGTGGCCCGCCAGCGTGAGACGGAGGAGCGAACCTACTACGCCGAGGACACCCATCGGGCGTTCCGAGACGCCGGCTTCTACCGCATCACGGTGCCCAAGCGCTACGGCGGCTACGAGTTCGGCTTCGACACCTTCCTGCAGATCGTGATGATCCTGACCCGGGCCTGCCCGTCGACCGGTTGGATGTACTGCCTGGGCGCGGCGCACTCGCTGTTCGCCGGCAGCATGTTCGGGGAGAAGGCGCAGGCCGAGATCTTCAGGGGCGGCGACTTCATCGCGCCGCTCGTCAACGCCCCGCACGGGACAGCCAGGCGCGCCGCGGATGGCGGCTGGATCCTGGACGGCGTCTGGAAGTACTGCTCCGGCGCGCCGTACGCGACCCACCTGATCGGCAACACGATGCTCGCCGAGGGTGACGGGAAACCGCCACGCCCGCTGTTGTTCATCGTGCCCCGTGATCAGTGGGAGATGCTCGACGACTGGGGCTGGCAGCTGGGTCTCAAGGGCAGCGGGTCGCACAGCATCCGGATCTCCGACGGGCACATCCCCAGCCACTTCGGCCTGGAGGTGGACTTCACCGAGATCTCGGTGACCGGCGGCACCCCAGGGCGGGACCTGCACGAGCACCCGCAGTACGGCGGTGCGCCGGCCAGCTCGATGGCCCTGGAGGGCGCGCACATCGCGGTCGGCATGTGCCAGGGCGCGCTTGACGCGTACACGGAGTTGATGTTCTCCCGCACCACGATGCTCCCGCCGTTCCCGCCCAGAGTGGAGGACCCCGACTTTCAGCTCTGGTACGGGCAGGCCAGCGGCATGATCGACGCCGCCGAGACGCTCGTGCTTGCCGCGGCGCGGCGCTGGCACGAGCTGTCCGAGCAACCGCTCGGAGCGTTCACCCCCGAGGAGGACCTGCGGATCGCGATGACCTGTCGAGAGGCCACTCAGCTAGCCTGGCGGGCCGTCGACGAGATCATCCAGCCGACGGCCGGCAGCACAGCCGTGCGTGAGGGGGAACGCCTCGAACGGGTCTGGCGGGACCTTTCCACCGGACGCACGCACGCCAGTTCCGCCGTGCTGCTCACCACCGTGGCCAACCGCGGGTTCACCCAGCTACGGCTGCAGCGCGAGCGCCGGTGACGCGCCCGGCCACCGGCAACGAGTACGTCGAGAGCCTACGGGCCTGCAGCTGCTCGCGGCGCTGTTCGAGCTGGCGGATCGCGGGGCCTTGCCCGGCGGCAGCCTGCGCGCGGATGCTGGGTCAGCCGTCCACGCGGTAACGCGCGAAGATCGTGCCCTTCGAGAAGGTGTGCTGGTCGAGCAGGGTCAGGTTGCGGCGGACGCCGTCGGGGAGGGCGCGCGTGCCACCGCCGATGAGCACCGGGCAGATGACCAGGCAGATCTCGTCGACCAGGCCGGCCCGGTGGGCCTGGGCGGCCAGGTTGGCACCGCCGATCGCGAGGTCGCGCGAGGCTGACTCCTTGAGCGCGCGGACCGCCTCCGGGTCGAACCTGCGCTCGATGCGGGTGCGGGCGCTGCGCGGCTCCTCCAGCGTGGACGAATAAACGATCTTGTCGGCGGAGCGCCAGATCTCGCTGTAGTCGAGGATGAAGTCGGGGTGGCCGGGCTCCTCGTGCGCCGTCTCCCAGTAGGACATCACGTCGTAGAGCCGGCGGCCGTACAGGTGGGTGCCGATGCCCCGGTCCAGGTCGTTGAGGAAGCGGTGCACCTCTTCGACCGGCTCGCTCCAGCCGAACTTGGCGTTCTCGTCGTTCACGAACCCGTCGAGGGACACGATGTCCGTGTTGATCAGCTTGGCCATCTCTCCGCCTAAGTATCTGGTTGCATCTTGCAACCGGTGTCAGCCTAGTGGCTCAGCATGAAACGTTGGCCTGGTAATCGGTTTGCCAGTCCGGGCTTCTGATCTTGGAGTTGATGGCGAAGCCGCGTTCGGGTCGGGCTTAGCCGAGCAGCCGGGGCGGCGGGAGGGCCGAGTCCCCGCGCCTGGTTGTCGCGTCGCGGCCGGATGTCGTGGGCGGGGTCGCCGCGCGCCGGAACGCCGGGCGCTGGGTCACCGTGCGGCGGGCCACCGGCGCGTCGGCGCGGGGCGGATGGCTGCTGCCAGCAGGGCGAAGGCGGCCGCGGTCAGCGCGTACGCCCGGGGTGTCATGTCAGGCATTGTCCTGAATGCCGTAGCGCAGGTAAACCACGCCGTTCTTGAAGACGCGGTGGTCGAGCAGGTCGAGGTCGGCCGGCACGTCGCCGGGGAAGAAGCGGTGCCCGCCGCCGGCCACCGCCGGGCCGACGATCAGCTGGTACTCGTCGACCAGCCCGGCCCGGATCGCGTGCGCCGCCAGAGTGGGGCCGTCCACGGTCAGGTCGCGGTCGGACTCCGCCTTGAGCCGGCGCACCGCCTCCGGGTCGAACGTACGCTCCAGCCGCGTCCGTCCACTGGTGACACCGTCCAGCGTGGTGGAGTAGACGACCTTGTCGGCGGCCTGCCACACCCGCGCGTACTCGAGGATGTACGGCGGCTGGTCCGGCAGCGTGTGCGCGGTCTCCCAGTAGACCATCGTCTCGTACATCCGCCGCCCGTACAGGTAGGTCCCGACGCCCTGGGAGATCGAGTTGATGAACTCGTGCGACTCCGCCTCGGGCGCGCCCCAGCCGAAGTTGCCGTCGCGGTCGCTCACGTACCCGTCCACCGACGTGATCATCGAGTAGATCAGCTTGCCCATCGCGCACCTCCGCCGCGAGACCCAACCGATTGCGAAATGCAACCGGTCGGGTCACTGTAGAGCAGCGCTCAGCCGGTCGTGCAGGACATGCCGTTCAGCGCGAAGTCGGCCGG
The DNA here is from genome assembly GCF_042870725.1 of Micromonospora sp. NPDC006431. Classification (NCBI taxonomy): domain Bacteria; kingdom Bacillati; phylum Actinomycetota; class Actinomycetes; order Micromonosporales; family Micromonosporaceae; genus Micromonospora; species Micromonospora sp. NPDC006431. The sequence continues at coordinate 50,554 of NZ_JBIAHQ010000016.1, read as the reverse complement.
CGCGGTGTTGGCGCCGCTGCAGGTGGCCCGAAAGCCGACCGTCGCGGTGCCGGTCAGGCTTGATCCCTGCGCCGGTCACCCTCGCCCCAGCCCCGTCGTGCGCCCTGCCCGCCCGTGCGTCGCGGTCTTCCTCTGGTACGCACCGCAGTGGCCTGCTGATCTTGGGCAGTGCTCTGTTCTGCTGCTGACGGCAACTGTCCAAGATCTGGAGACAAGAGCATGCAGAGACAATGCTGGCCGGCACCCGTCTTGGGGTGCCGGCCAGCGGCGTTGTGTGCTTGTTCGGTTGTCAGCTGTGGTGCTCAGCTGTTTGGGTCGGCTGTTTGGGTCAGCTGTTCCAGTGCTGGGCGACCAGGTCAGCGGCCTGCTGCTCCCACTGGGCGTAGGCATCCGGGTAGGCCGACACCTGCACCGTCTGGGCGGCCTTGGTCAGCGGCATGTCCTGCCAACCGTCGATCTGCTTCAGACCCTTCTCGAACGCCAGGGTCGCGTACTCCGGGTCCGTGATCTGCTCCGGCGTACCCCAACCACTGGAGGGGCGCTGCTGGAACAGGCCCAGCGAGTCATGGTCATTGGCGTCGCCGAGGTGGCCCAGGTTCTCCAGCTTCGACTCCTGCAGGCTCGTGGCGATCGAGATCACCGCGGCCCGCTCCGGCAGCCCGGCCTTCTTCGTGGCGGCGATGATCGCCTTCGCGTTGGCGGTCTGCTCGTCGTTCAGGGTGATCTTCGACTGGGTGCCCTGCACACCATGCGGGACCAGCTTGCCCATGTCCGGCTTGTCGGCCTGCACGGCCGCGACGGGCTTGGCAGCGGTGGCCGGGGCATCGGCGGCGTGGGCGGCGATGGGGCCGGCGAACACACCACCGGTGAAAGCCAGACCAGCAACACCAAGAATGCTCTTACGCAGCATCGAGTTCATGATCAAAGCTCCATTCGGGGGTTGGCGCACCACAGCCCGGCGGGGGTCGGACAGCGTGCGCAAGCACCGTCAGGCGCTCAAAAAAGGGGGGGAAAGTCTGTCGACCAGCAGCTCGCGGGGCGGGGGTTCGCCTCTGCGCGGCGCCGGGACCATATCCAACGACCGGCGGCCCGCCAACATTCCGGGCCCGACCACCCCACCACACAGGGCGGCTTCCTCGATCGCGAGTCATCTGCAACAACCGGCGGCCCATCGTCATTCCGACCCGGCCCGGGCGACCCCGGCTCGCCGGGTGCCTTCCTCGGCCGTGCACCCGTGTTCAACGACCCCCGGCCGCCCACCATTCCCGGCCCACGACGCCGGCCGCCACCCGCAGATCGGACATCGCCGGCCACAACACCCCGGCGAACGGCCGGCAGCCCCCGTAGATCCACTCCAGGTACCCCACGAGGCGGTATCCGGCACCCGCGACACCACCACATGCCGCCCACGGAGTCGATCACCGCCCCGGCGCAACAAACGAGGCGACACGTTCGGGGAAAGTGGCCCCTGAGAACGCCGCGAGGGCCCACCTTCGGCGAAAATGCGCCCCTGAGCACACGCGGCGAACCGAGGACAGGCCAGCCAACCAACCAAGGGGAGCCAGCCCGCAGCAGAGGCACGAACTGCGCAGCCCACACAATCCGGACGGCAAATGCCACGACGTACACCGGACGCGAACCACGCAGGCCGCACATCCGAACGGCGCCGGACCACGACGCGAGGTGTGGCCCGCCGTGACCGGCGCAGGGATCAAGCCTGACCGCCCGGAGCCGGGCACGGCGGGCCGCACCCCAACCGCAACCAGGGACAGCGCAGACGAAACCGGCCGACCCAGAAGGGCCGGCCGGTTCACGAGGTGCGGGAGGTCACCAGACCTGCTGGACGATGTCCGCCGCCTGCTCTTCCCACTGCGCGTACGCGTACGGGAAGGCGGACACCTGCACGGTCTGCGCCGCGGCGGTCAGCGGCAGGTCCTGCCAGTCGCCGACGTTCTTCAGCGCACCGAAGAACGCCTTGGACGCGTAGTCCGGGTCGGTGATCTGTTCGGGCGTACCCCAACCGGACGACGGGCGCTGCTGGAACAGCCCCTCCGAGTCGTGGTCGTTGTACGTGCCCAGGTGGCCGAGGTTGTACAGCTTCGACTCCTGGAGGGAGGTTGCGACGCCGATCACGGCGCCCCGCTCCCCCACGCCGGTGTCCTTGGCCGCCTTGACGATGGCCTTGGCGTTGGAGACCTGCTCGTCGTTGAGCGGGATGCGCGACTGGGCGCCCTCGACGCCGTGCGGGATGAGTTCGTCCCGGCTGGGCCGGTCGGCCTTGGTGGGAACCTTGTCGCTGCCGGTGGTGAGACCGGACTCGACCGTGGCGGTCTTGTTGCCGGTGGCCAGGTCGATGGCGGCGACGGCGCCGGCGTGCGGGCCGGTGGTGACCGGCGCGGCGAAGGCGCTGGGGCCGATGGCCAGCCCGCCCAGGGCGGCCACGCCGGCGATGCTCAGCGCGGCCTTGCGGTGCGGGTTCTTGGCGATGTCGGGAAGCGATCGGGCGACGAGCTCGGCCTTGTCCTGCGCGGTCTTCGCGAGGGCGGGCAGCCGGCGGGCGACGAGCTCGGCCTGCGCGGTCTTCGCGAGGCCGGGGAGCCGGCGGGCGACGAGTTCGGCCTTACCTTGCGCGGTTTTGGCGATGGCGGGGAGCCATCGAGTGAAGTGCTGCTTCACGATGGTTGCCCTTTCGATCGTTACGACGCGCTCCGGGGTGAGCGAGCCTCGGGGGAAGTACTGCCCGGTACGGGTTTACGTTCCGGCCGTACGGGGGACACAACCAGCTTGACGTGTCCGTCATTCCGGACATGCCGGAGTGGTCCCTGGCTGCGGTCCAGGTCACATGGGGTGCGGGACGGGCCGACCGAGTCATACCGGAATGGGACGAAGACCCCCAGGGGCCGACAGCGTTCAGGCGGTCGTCGGGGTACCGAACCGGACGAGGACGTGCCAGAGCTGCTTGAGGTGCTGGAGGGTGACCTCGATCGGCCCCCGGTCGGCCCAACGGTCCGGTTCCCGCACCACCGAGGCGGCGGCCCGGCCGATCAGAGCGGCGTCGACAGGCTCCCCCGGGCGGGCGAACTCGGCGTGCACCCGCGCGGCCAGCGGCGGGATCGCCGGACCCCGGAATTCGGCGTCGATGCCGTCGACCGGCAGCTCGAAGCCGGCGTGCCAGCGCAGTGGAAAGCCGTGCCGCCGGGCGATGCCGGCGAGGATGCGCCCCACCTCGGTGCCCCGGAACGACGGGTCGACCACCAGGGCCTCGACGTCGCGGGCCAGGCTCAACTCCCCGTGGATCTGGGCCTCGATGTAGTCGTCCAGGGCACGCCCGGCCACGCTGGACCGCCGCTCCCGCCGGCGCAGCAGCGCACGCAGCAGGGTGCTGGTGTCCATGCCGGCCACGCCGAGGCAGACGCCGGTACCGGCAGTGGCGGACAGCAGCGCGGCGAGCACCGGCTCGAAGATGTCGAGCGTGCCGAAGTCCGTCGGCTGCGTGTGGCTGTCACCGAAGCTGAAGGTGGCTCTGGCCAGGGCCTCCGGGCGCAGCCGCAGGTGGCAGGAGCCGAACCGGGGGCAGGCGCCGTCGGCGTGGTCCAGCAGGTTCAGGCCGCCGTACTTCGGGCGTTCCGCGGGGAGCACACCGGGCCGCTGGTACGCCCCGCCGAAGAGCGTCTCCTCCCAGCGGTCCCGGTCCCCGCCGGGGAACGCGGTGAGACCGCCGTTGGAGATGCCGGATTCGAACTGGCTGCGGTAGACGCCCTCCTGGTCGAGCGCCTCGGCCACCGCGCGGCCGCCGGGCAGCAGCCGGTCCGGGTGGAAGTTCAGCGTCAACCGCCCGTGTGCGGCCACCGCCGCGACGACCTCCTCGGTCCGGTACGTGGTGTCCGCGCTGGCGAGTTGTCCGGCGATGGCGCCCAGCGCCGCAGGTCGGTCCCGCAGCGCCACCTCGCGGACGTACCGCAGGGCGGCGGTCTGCGCCGGGGTGAGCACGGGTGTGGTGGCGGGATCGGGCACGGCCGCGATTATGGCGACTGGAAACGCCGACCGCAGGCGGATTTCGGCCGTCAGGCGTCGGTGCCGAACCCGTCCCGGGTGCTGCGTTCCTCGGGGTCGAGCAGTTCCTGGAAGACGGTGAGGTGCAGGCCGGCGGGTCCGTCGAGGCGGGCGTTGAGCGACTGCCACGGGGTGACCGTCGGCGGGGCGACCTCCGTGGCGCCGGCGGCGACCAGGCGTTCGGTCACCACGCGGCTGTCGTCCACTTCGAACGCCACCCGTAGCCGGGGCGCGACCTGCCTGCCGACCTCCACCTCGTCGATCATCCGCTTCTGCGCGGGGTTGGCCAGCTCCAGGGTGGCCCGGCCGGCTTCCAGGATCACCACCCGGGCACCGTCACCGCCCGAGTACGCCGCCTGCTCGGGCAGGCCCAGGGCGTCCCGGAAGAACGCGACCGCGGCGTCGTAGTCGTCGGCCTCGACGACGAGGCGCAACTGGCGGACGGTCGGTGGTTGGTCGTTTCCCGCTGCGGTCATGGCAGCCGATCATAGTCGCGTCCGGACGCGCCCTGCCGGGCGCCGAAAGGGCGAACCGCTAGGCCATGCGATCGAATTCGGCGTCGACCCGCGGTCTCGGTCGACGTGTGGCGGGGTCTGACGGGGTCCGGGCGAGGCCCCGCGCCACGTTGGCTGGGCTTCTTCAAAGTTGCTCAAACGCGCCGACCTCGCTACAGGCCGTAACCTGTGGTCGCCACCGGCGTTAAACACGCTCGGCGAGATGCCGGTGTCGAGCAGCGTGCCGTCGTCGCCGCATCTCACACCCACCGAGCCCGCCGCGGCTCGACCCGCCGCCGTCTCCCGTTCAGTCGCCGCCGGCACCCGCACCGACAGCGCCACCTCTCTGGGCTCCGGCGGCAGCTCGGTGACCTGGCTGGTGGGGGACGCCGGCGCGCCGCCGGCCGGCGGCCTCCGGTCGAGGTGGACGCCGACGCCGAGCACTCGGTTTCGTCCGACAACTGACGTGGTTGACCGGACCCGGGTGACGACGACAGCCCGCGTCGGGCGGGCGCCGCTTCGACCGCGGCGAACCCCTCTCCCGGCGGACGCCCGCCGCAACCGGACCATCACGGCGCGGGCGCCGGAATGGCTCGCGATGCGACAGCTGGTCTCGCCGCACGGCGCCGGATTACGCGTAGTGCAGCCGCCAGACGCTTGATGGTTGCTATCGACAACTCACCGCAGTTGCCGGATTTTCGAGGGAGGCATCGAAGTTGGACTATTTGATATAGCAAAGGTTGTGACAAGTTTGCGACAGCGATCAGCCTCGCACTCGAGGCGCGTCCAGCAACCATTAAGGGCACTTCAACGAGCTGTTGCCAGATGAAGAATAGGAACCGTGAATCATCATTTTCACGGCCACGCGGCCACTGTCGTCGCGCTGCGTCACCCTTGCAGTCCGCCTCGATCATCACGGACGGTAGTCGCGCCGTCGCCGTGGATGTTGCACCCTCCAGCAGGCCCCCGCTAGCATCATCTCGGCACGGACAGTGGTGGACGCCAATTGCTCACGCCCATCTGATACGAGCGGAAAGGGCGGCCCGCGATGGGGATGAGTCAGCCGTCTCCGCCATTCAGAATGGGAGCGCATTGCACCGAGAGCCACTGTCTAGCCGTTTTCGGCAAGGGGGAGGCTTTGAAGGATCCGAGCGTGAGGGCTGCCGAACGAGTCATTGAATACATGCAAGAGAATCTTGCAGATCAATTGACTGTTGACGACATGGCAAAGACGGCCCTGTTCAGCAAGTTCCACTTTACCCGTATCTTCCAACGAGCCACCGGAGTCTCACCGGGGCGGTTCCTCTCCGCCCTGCGACTGCAGCAGGCCAAGCGCCTGTTGAGGTCCACCTCGCTCAGCGTCGCGGACGTCAGCCTGCGCGTCGGCTACTCCAGCGTCGGGACGTTCAGCTCGCGGTTCACCCGCAGCGTCGGACTGTCACCCACCACATTCCGGCGCCTGGGGGGATTCACCACCCACGTCCCCATCGCCGACGGGCACGCGGTCGCCGACCGGCCGGGCGGGACGGTACGCGGGCGGATCACCGGAGCTCCGGGGATGCCCGCGAACCGGGTCTTCGTGGGGATGTTCCCGCAGCGGATTCCCGAGGGCCGGCCCGTGCAGTGCCGCATTCTCGACACCCCGGGACAGTTCACCCTCGACCCGGTACCCGTCGGGGCGTGGCACCTGCTGGCCCACTCGGTCGGACCGGACGAGGAGAAGGTGCCGGCGGCGGACGCCACCTGGGTCGGCAGCATCGGGCCCCTGCTGATCACCCGGCACAGATCCCTGGAGGTGGACCTCTCGCTCCAGCCCATGCGGATCGTCGACCCGCCCGTACTGCTCGCGTTGCTGGACGCCCGGCAATCGGCGCTGCGGCGGGAGCGGGCGCGACGGCGGACGATCGGCGCGCGCCACGGCTAGCGCGGCGTGACACGGCCCCCGCACCGGTGTCGGTGCGGGGGCGTCGGTCGCCGCCTCAGCGGACCGAATGGACGTGCATCGGCAGGCCACCCCGGACCCGCAACGACAGCATCGGCTCGGGTACGGCCCGGTGACCGGGCACCTTGGTCAGCCGCAGTTCGCGGGAGATCAGGGCCAGCACGAAGACTGCCTCGAGCATGCCCAGGTGGTTGCCCACGCAGAACCGGGGGCCGGCGCCGAACGGGAGGTAGGCGTAGCGCGGTCGGTCGGGCCGGTGCGCCGGGTCGAACCGGCCCGGGTCGAACCGCTCGGGTTGCGGCCAGAAGGCCGGGTGCCGGTGCAACGTGTAGGGGCAGATCAGCACGTCCGCACCGGCCCGTACGTCGTAGCCGGCCACCGTGTCCGGGCCCTGCGCCTTGCGGGACAGCATCCACACCGGCGGGAAGAGGCGCATCACCTCCTCCACCACCATGGTGGTGTAGCGCAACCGGGGCAGGTCCTCGTATGTCGGCAGGCGGTCGCCCAGTACCTCGACCGCCTCGGCGTGCAGCCCCTCCCGCACCTCGGGGTGCTCGTCGACCAGGTGCAGCGACCAGCCCAGTGTGCTGGCCGTCGTCTCGTGCCCGGCCAGCAGCAACGTGATCAGCTCGTCCCGCATCCGCTGCCGGCCGACCCGGAGGTCGCGCTCCTCCCGGGTGGACTGGATGAGCCGGGACAGGGCGTCGTCGCCGGCGACGCTCTCCCCGTCCCGGGCGATCCGGTCGGCCACCAGCCGGTCCACCACCCGTTGCAGGTTGCGCCGCGCCCGCCGGAACCGCACCTGCTTGGGCAGCGGCACCCACATCGGCACGGCGCTCATCGTGGCGAGCTCGAACATCGCCTGGTCCTGCATCGCCTCGAAGGACCGGCCGACCGAGTGGTAGGCGCTCAGGTCGGTGTCGAGCAGGGTACGACCGAGCACGCCGAGCGTCAGGTCGGTCAGTCCCTCGATCACGTCCACCGGCTGTCCGGGCGCGGTGGTCCGTATCCGGTCCACGAACCGGGCCCCCTCCTCGGCGACCACCCCGGCCTGCTGCGCGATCCGCTTGGCCTGGAAGACCGGCTGGATCGCCCGCCGCTGTTTGCGCCACAGCTCGCCCTCGCTGGTCAGCAGCCCGTCGCCGAGCGCCCGCCGGGCGTGCACCAGGCCGATGCCCTTGTGGTAGTTCCGGCTGTTGTCGGCCAGCACGTGCTTGGCGTGGTCCGGATGGTTGAAGAAGTAGAACGGCTTCGGCTCGGGGGCGAGTCGCACGGCGTCGCCGAACGTACGGGCCGCCGAGGTCATCAGCCCCAGCCGGTCGAAGCCGAACTTCCACAGTGTCGGTAGCAGGGCGACGCCGGAGGGGCCCGGCGGCACGGCCCTGCTCCTGGTGACGGTCACCGCCCCACCTCGCTGTGCTCCGCGCCGACCTGACGGAACCGGCCGCGGAGGAAGAGCACCGGTTCCTCCTCCCGCTGCTGTTCCATCGACAGCAGCCGACCGATGAAGATGGTGTGGTCGCCGCCGTCGTAGGCCCGCCACAGCGTGCACTCGAAGCGGGCCAGGGCGCCTTCGATCAGCGGTGCCCCGGTCGCCCGGCCGGGCACCCAGTCGACGGCGTCGAACTGGGCCCGGCCGAGCGGCCGCCACTTGTCGGCGAAGTGGCGGGCGACCTTCTCCTGGTCGGCGGCCAGCACCGACACCCCGAACGTGCCGGCGGCCTGCAGGGCCTCGTGCATGACCGCCCGCCGCTCCACGCAGACCAGCACCAGGGGCGGGTCCAGGGAGACCGACGTGAACGAGTTGGCGGTCATGCCGTGTGGAGCCGGGCCGCCCACGGTCACCACGGTGACTCCGGTGGCGAAGGTGCCGAAGGCTCCCCGTAGCTGTTTGGTATCGGTGGCCTGCCCGGACGGTTGGTGGTCGACGCTCACGTTGGTCCCCTCCTCGCGGTCCCTGTCGGGTCAGGCCCGGGTCAGGGCCCGGTACGGTTCCAGCGCCCGGATCAGCGGCTCGGGCACCCGGGTGGGCACGGTGCGGGTGTTCGGCCCGCGCATGCACGCCACCCGTTGCCGTCCCCGGGCGATCAGGGTCTCGCCGCCGCCCGGGTCCAGGCGTACGTAGTCGAAGCTGAACTCGACCTGCGTCTGCGCCAGGTCCACCAGCCGCATCCGGATCGACAGTTCGTCGAACGCGGTGATCTCGGCGAAGAACTCGCAGTCGACCTTCAGGGTGAACAGCTTGAGGTCGCCCTGCAGATCGGCCAGCACCTCGGGGGCGTTGCGCTTGAGGAACATCTCCCGGCACCGTCCCTGCCAGCGCAGGTAGTTCACGTAGTAGACGTTGCCGACGATGTTGGTCTCCTCGAATCCCACGACGTGCGGGTACTCGAAGTAGTCGCTCACCGCTGCTCCCCCTTGCCGGTCAGGATCGCGAAGACCACCGGCTCGGCGCGGTCGCGCAGCCGGGTCGACAGGGTCGCCACCGCCACGGTGCCGGCGGTGAGCACCACCCAGCCGTCCCGCCTCGGCGGGGTCAGGGTCAACGGGGCGCCCGGCAGGCCCGCCTTCTGCAGGCACTCGACGGCGGTCCAGACCCGGCTCGCGGCGACCTCGACGCTCTCGCCGGCCTCCCGGGCGATCAGCTCCACCAGGTCGTCGTGCGAGCCGAGCAGATCCCGCCAGGCCTGCCGGTCCCGCGGCCGGACCTCCTCCACGTCGCAGGCCAGCGGCCCGGCCCCGGCCACCGCGAGCGTCACGCCGGCGCCGTGCGCGGCGGAGACGACCCGGTCACCGTCGATCTCGGGTGCCCCGTCCGGCCGGTACCGCACCTGGACCGGGGCGCCGACGGCCCGGCCGACGGCCACCGCGGTGCGGGCCCGCCGCCCGGCCACCCCGTCGGCCTCCGCCGGACCGTCCGGCTCCACCGCGACCGCCACCGCGGCGCCGACCAGGTCGCCGAGGGCGCGTTCCAGGTAGGAGCCGAGCAGCGGCGCCACCCAGGGACCAGCCCCGCCCTTCTTGCGTACGGCGTGCAGGCGCAGGCCCGCCCAGCGTTCGACCACCTCGCCACTGTCGTCCCGGACGGCGATGTCGTAGACGTAGGTGTCGCCGTCCCGGCTGCGCTCGGTGGCGCAGTAGCGCAGTTCCCGATCCGCGGCGAGCCGGGGACCGCCGGGGTGGATCCGTTCGATGCCCGCCGGAAGCAGCGTCCCGTCGGGCACGCAGACCTGGTTGCCGTGCATCAACGCGTCCCGCATGCCGGGGTCGCCGAGCAGCAGGTCGCCGGGGAGGAACCCGGCGAACCAGTCGGTGCCGCCGACCACGGCCACGTCCACGTCGACGTGCCGGGCCGCCGCCCGGTGGTAGCGGCGCAGCCGCTGGAACCGGCCGCCCTGGAACAGCGTGTCGCCGTACAGGTCACGCTGCGGGTCGAGCGGCACCTCCGGCAGCCCCGCGCCGACCTGGTCGGGCGGCCCGGCCGGCGTCGGATCGGTGGAGAAGACCAGCCGGGCCCGGAAGTGCTCGGCGGCGAAGCCGGTCTCCGCGCTGCGGATGGCCACCTCCGCGGTGTCGTCGTCGGTGACCACCGCGGCGATCCGGATCGTGGTGGCACCGTCCGGCGGCACGACGATCGGCCGGCTGAACTCGGCCTGCTCGATGCGGGGCACGGTGCGGCGGCCGGTGAGGGCGGTCGCCACCTGGGCCATCGCCTCCATCCCGAACACCGCCGGGAAGAGCAGGTTGCCGTCCAGCAGGTGGTCGGCGAGGTAGAGGTCGGATCCGGCGCTGAGCGTGGTCTCGCAGACCAGCTCCACCCCGTGGTAGTGGACCAGCGGCTTGTCGACGAACCGGAGCAGCGGCAGCTCGGGCCGGTCGTACCGGACCGTGTCGATGCCCTGGGTCCGCCCGCTGACCACCACCACCGGCGGCGCGTCCGGGTCGGCGACCAGGCGCCGCATCAGCGCCACGCCCTGCTCGGGTGAGATCGGGGTGACGCCCTCCCGGGCCAGGCTCTCCACCACGGACAGCCGCTCCCCCATGCCCACGCCCGACCAGACCGACCACTCGAGGCAGAGGGCGCGGCACTTCGGGTGCTGGCGGCCGAAGTCGGTGGTCAGGCCGGCCAGCCACTCGTTGGCGGTGGCGTAGTGCGCCTCGCCGCGCAGGCCGGCGCGGCCGATGATGCTGCCGAAGGTGACCAGCAGGCGCAGCCGGTCCGGGTCGACCGCGTCGAGCACGGCCCGCAGCCCGCCGACCTTCGGCGCGAAGGTACGCCGTACCGCCGCCATGTCGACGCCGGTCAGCGCGACCGGCTCGTTGCGGCCGGCGCCGTGCAGCACCGCGGTGACCGGTCCGAGCGCCTCGGTCACCTCGGCCACGGCCCGGCGGACCTGCTCGGCGTCGGTGACGTCGGCGCGGGCGTAGTGGACGGTGACGCCGCTGTCGGCCATCCGGCGCAGGTTGGTCGCCAACTCGTCGTCCTCGGCCGGGTCGGACCGGCCCAGCACGGCCAGCCGCGCCCCGGCATCGGCGGCCAGCGCGAGCGCGCACTCCGCCGTGATGCCCTTGCCTCCGCCGGTGACCAGCAGCACGTCGTCGGCGCCCAGCGGCTGTTCGGTCCGGCCGGCCCGGACCGGCAGGGCACGCAGGACGGGCACCCGGCGTACGCCGGTCTCGTCGTAGTGGACCTCGGCGTAGTCCGCCGTCGCGGCGACCTCGTCGAGCACCCGGTCGACCATCTCGCCGGCCTGCGGGGCGTCCACGACCGTCACCCGCAGCTGGGGCGCCTCCAGCCGCAGCGTCCGGGCCAACCCGGCCGCTCCGGCCCCGTGCTGCAGCAGGACGAACCGGGTGCCCGGGCCGGCCGCCAGCGCGGCGCGGGCACCGAGCAGCGCCAGCTCCAGCTGCTCCTCGGCACAGTCGGGTGGCAGGCAGACCAGTACCCCCGAGCCGACCCCACGCTGCTGCAACGCCTGGCGCAGCCGCGCCGCGAGCGGGTGGTCGTCGGGGGCGAACACCTGCCAGCGCCCGTCGCTCTCCTCGGCGCGCACCGCCGGCAGCGCCGCCACGTCCAGGTCGACGCGGAACGCCCTCGCCCAGGGGGCCGCGCCGGTCACCACCGGCGCGGCCCCGGTCTCGCCGGGCCGGGCGGTCGCCGCCAACTCCTCCAGCGCCTCGGCCAGCTCGCGGACCGTGGCGGTGGCGAAGTTGGTCGGCGTGGCCGAGGCGGCGATCCCGCGCTGCTGGGCCGCCTGGTTGACCACCTGTCCCACCGTGATGGAGCTGAGGTGCAGGTCGTCGAGGAGCCGGCTGTCGCCGTGCACCATCTCGACCGGCAGCTCGGCCCGCTCGGCGGCGAGCCGGCGGAGCAGGTCCAGGCTGGACTCGCCTTCGCGGGCCGGCTCGACCACCCCGGCCGGCCGTGCCTCGGCGGGCCGGGCGGCCTGCCGGACGGTCACCTCGGGGGCCTGTTCGCAGGGGCTGCCGAAGAAGGTGAACGTCTGCCCCACCGCCAGCGGTCGCACCAGCCGGCCGTGGAACAGCCCGCTGTGCACGTCCGGCGCACCCACGACGTACGCGGCCGCGACCACCCGCAGCAGCCCGCCGAGGGACTCGTCGTCGGTGTCCAGGGCCACCGCGGGAATCTCGGTCGTCGCGGCCGCCAGACCGGTGAGCACGTGCCCGGGCCCGACCTCCACGAACAGGTCGATGTCCTTGGCCGCCACGGTCACCGCCTGCTGGAACAGCACGGCGTCGGTGATCTGGCGGTGCAGCAGCGCCGGGATGTCGGTGTCGGGGCCGAGCACCTCACCGGTCACGGTGGAGACCACCGGGCGGCCGACCGGACCGAAGTCCTCGGCGGCGAGCCGCTCGGCGAAGGCCGCGGCGGCGGGGGCCACCAGCGGCGAGTGGAAGGCGTGCGACACGTTGAGCCGGGTCGCCCCGAGGCCCGCCTGGCGGGCCGCGTCGCAGAACCCCTCCACCGCCTGGACCGGGCCGGCCACCACCGTCTGCTCCGGGCCGTTGTAGCCGGCGACGACCAGTGCGGTGCCGTCGATCATCCGGGTCACGGTCTCGGCCGAGGCGGCGATGCCGGCCATGGTGCCGGAGGCGCTGTGCTCGGCCATGGTGCCGCCGCGTACGCCGGCGACCCGCAGTAGGGTCTCCCCGTCCATGGCACCGGCCCAGTGCAGGGCGGAGAGCTCACCGAGGCTGTGCCCGACCGCCACGGCGGCCTCCAGCCCGAGGTCGGTGAGGGCGGTGAGGCCGGCCATCGAGCCGGTGACGATCCGCGGCTGGGCGACCGCGGTGGCCACCATGTCACCCGAGGTGGGCAGGGCCGCCCGCCGGTACACCTCGTCGACCTCCGGGAACCGCCGCCGCAGGGCGCCACCGCTGGTGCCTCGGCCGGAGCCCTGACCGGGGAAGAGGTAGCCGATCCGGGCGGTGCCGGTGGCGTGGTTGAGGAAGCAGCGCCCGTCCGGGGAGAAGAGCCGCGCCTCCCCGGCGTCCAGCGCCTCGGCGATCCGCTGGAGCTGCCGCTCGGCCTCCTCGGGCGAGGAGACGACCACGGCGGCCCGGTACGGCAGGTCGCGCAGCTCGCCGTGCAGGGTGGCGGCCAAATCGGCGAGCTGCGCGTACGACACGTGCGGCACGAACTCGAGCAGCTTGGCCACCCGCTCGCGCAGATCTGCCACGGACAGCGCGTCCAGCAGCAGCAGCTCCGCGTCCTGGCGGGACGAGGCGAGGCTGCGGGTCCGGCTGTCCAGGGTGGAACGGCGGCGCGTCTGACGCTTCTCCAGCACCACGTGGGTGTTGATGCCGCCGAAGCCCATCGCCGTGATGCCGGCGCGGACCGGCACGTCGGTGGGCCAGCGCTCCGCCTTCGGCAGCACCCGCAGCGCCGCGTCGTCGCTGGTGAGCAGCTCGTGCGGGTCCACGCAGCCGATCGCCGGCGGCAGCACCTCGTGGTGCACGGCCATGGCGGCCTTGATCAGCCCGGCGACGCCGGCCGCCGCCTTGGTGTGGCCGATCATGCCCTTGATCGAGCTGATCGCGGCCGGAGCGGCGGCGGAGTCGGCCGCCTGCCGGGCGGTGGACAGCGCCCGCAGCTCGGTGGCGTCGCCGACCGCGGTCCCGGTGCCGTGCCCCTCGAAGAGGCCGACCGTCTCGATGCCGAAGCCGGCCCGCTCGTACGCCCGGCGCAGCGCCAACTGGTAGCCGTTGACCTCCGGGCGGGTGATGCCGCCCTTGCCGTCGGAGGAGATGCCCCAACCGGCGATCGTGGCGTAGATCCGGTGCCCGGCCTCCAGCGCCTCCCGCTCGCGCATGAGGACGACCATGCCGCACCCCTCGCCGGGCCAGAACCCGTTGGAGTTGCGGTCGTACACCCGCATCTCGTTGCGGGCGAGCGCGCCGGTCTTGGCGAACCCGACGATCTCGAACGGGTCGATGGACAGGTCCACCCCACCGGCCACGGCGACGTCGACCTCGCCGTCGAGCAGCGTCTTGCAGGCGGTCGCCACGGACAGCAGGGAGGACGAGCAGGCGCCGTCCACGGTGTAGCCGCCGCCCTTGAGGTCGAAGTGGTTGCAGATCCGCCCGGCGATGGTGTTGGAGAGGCCGCCGGCGAGGGTGTCCTCGTCGATCTCCGGGAACGGCGACTTGTAGCGGGTCTCGAAGTCGGCGAGGAACTCGGCGAGCTGGTCGTCGTTCCAGTCCTGCTCCTTGAGCGCGGCGGCGACCATCCGCCGGACGTACGGCCAGCGCAGCCGCAGCTGGTTGGCCCGGGAGAACTCACCGGTGAGGCTGTTGCCGACGATGACGCAGGTCCGGTCCCGGGGCAGCCCCTCGGCCATCGGGAAGCCCGCGTCGGCGAGGGCCGTGGCCGCGACGTCCAGCGCCAGCCAGTGGGTCAGATCGGTCGAGCGGAACGTGCTGCCGGCCACCTTGTAGGCGACCCGGTCGAACTCGTACCCCTCGATCACCGCGGCGTTGCGGGCGTAGAACCGGTCCGGGGTGGCCGGGTCGGCGTCCCAGTAGTCGTCCAGCCGCATCCGCACGTCGGGCAGGCGGCGGAACGCCCGGCGCCCGGCGATCGCGTTCTCCCACAGTTCCCTCGGTGAGGTGGCGTCCGGGTAGCGACACGCCATACCCACCATGGCGATCCTGCTCTGATGATTCGCTCGCTGACGCTCGCTCATGCCGGCACCGCCTTCTTCTCTCCGCCCATCGGAGTGCCGTTGACGTTCGCCGCTGGCGCGGGCGAGACCGGCGCGTCCCGCAGGGCGGCCGGCGGCTTGTCGGCCCGCTCGCGGGCCTTGTTCACGAAGTGCAGCGACCAGTGGAAGATGCCCCGGCCGAGGCACACCAGCGCGGTGGCGAAGAAGATGCCGTACGCGATCCCCGCGCCGGTGAGGAAGGCGTACACGATCGCCACGCTGGCGCCGAAGATGAACTGGGGCCAGGGCTTCGACGGGCTGGTGCCCGGGTCGGTGACCATGTAGTTGGTGAAGAGGACGAAGGCGGTGCCGGTCATCATCGCCAGCGCGCCGGGGATTGAGGTGTCCAGGATCAGGCCCCGGACGACGGCCTGGAGCGCGAAGACGAGCACCCAGCCGAGGATCAGCCACATCCGCCCGGTGAGCTTTCCGTTGATCATGGTGCCGCCGACGATGATCAGGGCGGGCAGCGCCCAGTCCAGCGGCCCCGAGATGTGCTCGGTGAAGTGGTACGGCGGGGCGATGCTGGCCCACGGGAAGACCAGCAGGATCACGGTGATGCCGAAGTTCGACGGGTTCATGTAGTGCCGCATCCGCCCGCGTACCGGTGCCTGGAGCACCCACTTGGCGCCGATGGCGACGCAGACCCCGAAGATCAGCGCGATGATCTGGTCGTTGACGTAGATCAGCATGTTCATCGCGAGGCTGGTGATGTGGGCCGGGTAGAGGAACTCGACGAAGCCGCGGAAGCCGTTGCCGGTGAACCGGGGGCGGCGTCCCTCGGCGCGGGCGCCGATCACCTCGAGCACGATCTCCAGGGAGTAGCCGGTGGCCAGGGCCACGAACGGCCAGACGAAGGGCTGCTCGAATCCCAGCAGGGTGTAGCCGACGATGTTGAACACCGTGATCGAGATGGCGAAGTTGCGCAGAGCCTTGATGACCTTCGGGTCATGACGAGGCGCGCCGATCGTGGTCGCGGCCATCAACGTCACCTTTCCTGAGCCTGGGAGCCGAGCTGGATGTCGTGCCAGCCCGGGGACAACTGGAGCTTCTGTTCGTGGGTCCGGCCGTCCCGGTCGCGCCAGTTCAGCTGCACGCCGACCGGGCCGGAGACGTCCTTGCCGAGGCCGATGTGAGCCTCGTTGCTGCGCTTGCCGGAGTGCCCGCTGCCGCCGTCCACCCGGGTGATGAAGGTGCGGCCGTCGGAGGTGGTGACGGTCACCTGGGCGCCCACGGCGGGAGATCCGGAGACCGGCCGACCGGCGCTGGTCTGGCCGGCGTCCGCCGCCGGCTCGTGGGTCAGGCGCAGCCCGAGGAACGCCCCGACGGACGGGCTGTCGTTGTGGTAGAACACCGGCTCGTCCCACTGTCGGGCGACGGCGAAGTCCAACCGACCGTCGCCGTCCGCGTCCCCGGTGGCGATGCCCCGGGTCGGCACGGGGATGGCCAGGCCGAGCTCGCCGGCCAGGTCGACGTACCGGCCGTCGCGTCCCTTGGCGAAGAAGTGCAGCCGTTGGCTGCCGCCGATGTCGTCACCGGACTTGACGTGCGGCCACCACAGCGGGTTGTCCAGCAGGTCGTCGTTGGCCGTGGCCAGCTCCTGCAGCTGCGGCCAGCGGTTGACGTCGCCCTTGACGAAGCCGGTCGCCTGCGCCACCACGAGCTGCCCGCTGTTGTTGAAGTCGGCCATCTTGACGTCCCAGCCCCAGCCGGACCAGGCCAGCCCGAGCGGCGCGCTGCGGTCGTCGAACGGGGCCCGGCCGGCGGTCAACTGCCGGCGCAGGTCCTCCCGGTCCTTGGCCGAGCCGATGAACGCGAAGTGGCTCTCCTCGATGCCGAACGAGGTGGTGATGTTGCTGACGAACATGTCGTACAGCCCGTCGCCGTCGAGGTCGCCGTAGTCGATGCCCATGCCCTTGAACGAGTCGAGCCCGACCCGCTTGGACTTGGGCACCACGGCGCTGCTGCGGGCGCTCTGGACCAGCTCGAAGGCGATCTTGCCGGGGACCGAGCGGTTGTGCAGGAAGCGGTCCGGGCCGAAGTCGTGCGCGAGGTACAGCTCCGGCAGCAGGTCGCCGTCGACGTCGTTGGCCCCCGCGGCCAGCGCCCAGCCCTTCGACACCTCCCGGGGCAGGACGTTGTCCACCTTCTGGAAGGTGGCGGTCGGGCGGAGCCCGGCGGTCGCGCCGGTCCACCGGAAGAAGTAGTCCTCGCCGCCGTTGAGGCCGTTGGACATGGAGTGGTTCATCTCGACGCCGCCGAAGACGGTGTCGTCGAGCACCGGGCCGTGCGGGAAGTAGTTGGCGACGAAGATGTCCACGTGGCCGTCACCGTCGAAGTCGTCGACGGCGACCGCGTTGGTGTTCCACTGCGGCTCGGTGTACTCGGTGGTCGACCCGGGCACCAGCTCGGTCGGCTGGTAAACGTCCATCGACAGCGCCCGGGCGTCGGAGCGGGCGAGGTAGAGGATCGGCGTCCGGCCCCAGAAGTAGACGAGGAGGTCCATCCGGCCGTCCTCGTTGAAGTCGCCCGGGACGCAGCCCATCGGCGCCATCGCCTTCTTCATCGGCAGCGGCTCCGGCCGCAACGCGAACGGGGCGTAGCGGTCGCTGCGGGCGCCCGGCGTCGGGGTGACCGTCACCTGGTCGGTACGCGGGTCGGTCACGCACAGGTCGTTGGCCAGCCCGTCGCCGTCCAGGTCGTTCATGGCGATGGCCGAGCCGACCGAGGAGATCCAGGCGTCGATGTTGCGGTACCGCTGGTTGACCTTCCGGATGCTCTGCTGGGGGAAGCCGCCCGGCAGTGCGATGGCCGTGGGGGTGAAGGCGAAGCCGTCCGCCAGCTGCTCCCGCTCCGCCGCGGAGGCGCTGGGCAGGCGGGACGCGAAGAACAGGCTCACCACGAGGATGAGGGCGACGACCCCGGCGAGGTGCCGACGAAGCCAGCCGACTGTCATGGACATGTGTCAGTTCCTCCCGATGGCCACGAGGTCGTTGGCGACCCGCTGTCGCCAGAGTTCGTACGCCGGTAGCTGGTCGCCGTCCGGTCCCTCCGGACGGCGCTGGTCGGTCAGCGCGGACGCTTCCGCGGGCGTCATGCCGCACAGGACGGCGGTGCCGGTGGTGACGTGGGGCACGACCAGGCCGGCCCGGACCCGCGCGGCGGCCGCGAAGGCGCTGCCCTGGGCCACCTGCGGGCGGTAGCGGCCGGCGCGGCGCAGGAAGGAGCGCAGCTCGTCCTCGTCGGCCCCGCCGGCGTAGGTGGCGGCCAGGCCGGCACCGCTCCACAGATCCGCCCGCCGGTGCTCGGGGAAGCCGTCGATGGTGTCGGCCACCCGGTCCGCCGCGGTGCCGCAGACGAACCACAGGGCCCGGCCGATGCCCTGGTCGATGGCCCGGTTCACGTAGGACCGGGGCCCGCCGGCGGGCCACGGGAACGCGGGTTCCTGGTAGTGGGCCCGGACGTACCGGTCGGTCTTGAAGTACGCCTGGTGGAATCCGTAGCCGTCGAGGGCCAGCCAGCGCAGCAGCGGGTCCGGCAGCGCCAGCCGGCGGAACCGGAAGCGCGGGACCCGCGCCATGGCCCAGCCGATCCCGACGTACGCCATGTAGACGTGTTTGTCGGCGGCGCCGGCGAGGAAGCGCGACACGTTTGTCGACCCGCCGAAGGGCAGGGCGTCGAGAACGGCGAAGCCCATCGTCGCGCCCTCGTAGGCGAACCCCCGAAAACGATTGGGAATACCTTCCAGCCGATGGACGGCGTCGTCGTGCCTTTCCGCCTCGACGGCGAATGCGTAACCGGCGAGAAAGGTTTGACCGATGGTTTCCAGCAATTCCCGGGAAGCCGGGTTCTTCACGTGGAATCCACGCACGTCAAGCCTGGTCTCGGAGATGTTCGGCGTGAGAATTCGGCGCCGGAGCGCGCGCGTGTGACTGGTCAAAGCGCCCCCAGGGGATATCACCAACGGTCATTCCGACGGGTCTGAATGGATTTTGCCAGCCGCCCGGCGGGACTTCTTCTTCTAGGATGCGAAGGGCCGCCAGCAGCACGAATCAACAATTTTGCGGGTGGCTTGATCGCAATTTCACGACCAATCGACGCGACGTCTGAGTCAGCGCACCGGCCCGGCCGACCGCAGGTCCCGGCAGCGCTGCCGGATCCGCTGCCGCCACGCCTCGTACGGTGGCACGTCGCCGCTGCCGCGCAGGTCGTCCGCCACGTCGTCGGCGAGGACCGCCGCGTCCCGTACCGACATGCCGGCCAGCACCTCGGTGGCGGCCTCCGAGTGCCCCGGGACGGTGCCGCTGAACGCCCGGGCCTTCGCGGCGAAGACCGCGCCCAGGGCGAGCTCGGGCCACTCTTCCCCGGCCGCCTCGCGGAGCCGGACCAGTTCCTCCCGACCGCAGCCGCCGGCGAAGACGGCGGCGAGCCCCACCCCGCTCCACAGATCCGGGCGGCGGTCGACGGCGAAGCGACGCACCGCGGCGTCCACGTCCGCCGGCCGGGCGGAGTGGACGAACCAGAGCGCCCGGCCGATGCCCTGGTCGACCGCACGCGGGAAGTAGCCGGCGAACCCCTGCCAGGGATAGGACTTCGGGCGCTCCTGTGCGTCCACGATCCGCCCGGTGTCGAAGTACGCCCGGTCGAAGCCGTACCCGTCCACCGCCAGCCAGCTCATCGTCGGGTGGTACGGCATGCCGGGCAGGTCCGGCAGGACGGTCCGCCACAGCGGGCGCGGCAGCCGGGCCATCGCGAAGCCGATGCCGATGTAGGCGAGGAAGATGTGCGGCCGCCCCGGGCCCAGCAGCAGTTCCCGGGTACGCGTGCCGCGCCCGCCGGGCATCGCGTCCAGGACGGTGCAGGCCATCGTGGCCCCCTCGTAGGCGAAGCCCCGCATGGCCGGCTCGACCAGCTCCAGCCGGCGCTCCAGCTCCCACTGGTCACGCGCGTCGATGCCCCACTCGAAGCCGCAGACGACGGACTGCGGCACGGCCTCCAGCCAGTGGGTGGCGGCGAGGTGCGGGCCGGGGAAGCCCCGGCGGGCGAAGCCCACCTCCGCCAGCGACGGCGCCAGCAAAAGGCGGCGCAGGGCACCCAGAACGGTCGACATGGTTCCTCCAGCGGGTGTGGGTCGTCTGGGGCGGGTGCCTCAGAAGCTCGGCGCGGCAGGGCGCGGCGGAGGGTTCGGTGGTGGCCTGCCGGGAGCGGTCGCACCGGGCCGTTCAGCCCGCGGCGGGCCCCGACTGGGCCGGCACGTAGCGGGCACCGATCCGGCGGGCGACGGCGTAGCTGGCCCAGGCCGCCGCCTCGACCAGGCGCCTGTCGTCGGGGTCGTGGCGCCGGAAGTCCTCCACCACGCTCTCGTCCACCTGATGGGAGGCGAGAGCGGTGAGCAGGGCCAGCCGCGCGGCGGCCCGCTCCGCCGCGGGCAGCCCGGCGACCAGGTCCTCGCACCACTGCCGGCTCAGCCCGGTCTCCTCGCCCCGCCAGTCCGCCAGCCGGGTGTGCACCAGCGCCCGAACCTCGGGCGACAGCGCCCGCTCACCGGCCGCCTCCAGCGCCGCGTACGCCCGGGAAACCGCCTCGGCCACCACGTGGTTCCCGGCGGCCCAGCCGGCGTCCACCGGCAGCGCGGCGGGCGGCAGCAGCGACAGCGATCGGCCCGGCGGGAACGCGCCGCGCAGGGTGGGGCTGAGCAGGTGACTGATGCCCTGCTTGGCCCGCCGGCGGGCGGCCGGCGACAACCGCGGCGGCAGCAGGAAGCTGGCGAGGAAGACGTTGACCATCCGGGTCAGGTAGTGGAAGGCGACCATCACCCCCACCAGCTCGGGACGCTCGGCCTCGGTGAACACGGCTCCCGACGGCATCGGCGCATCCAGCAGGTGCGCCTCGCGAGCCCAGCCGGCCAGCCGCCGGAGGCGCTCGTCGCGCACGTCGTCCAGCCGGTCCGTGGCGATCGCCTCCGCGTCGTCGGGGCCCGCCAGGCCGTACATGTTGGTGCTGTGCATGTCCAGGCAGTACGGGCAGATGTTCGCCACCGACACGGCGGAGGCCACCGCCTCCTTCGCCGACCGGTCCACCACGCCGCCGGTGGTCAGCGGCTCCCGCATCAGCATCCAGTACGCGGCGGTGGCCGGCGGCGACGGCGAGTGCAGCAGCACCGGTGGGACCACCAGGCGCATCTCCCCCGCCACCTGGTCGTACACCTCGGCGACGATGCCCTTGGCGGTCTCCCGCGGGACCGGCTTGACGTACTTGACCTGACGCTGGACGACCGATGAAACGACCCGGCTGGCGAGCACTCCGCCTCCATGGTTGTGCTGATGTGGGCCGGGACCGGAGTCCGACTAGTCCCGGCCCCGGCGGGACGGTGTCCCGGCAGGGCCGGAGCGGAGGTCCGGTCACCTACGGCAGCCGGTCGTGGTCGGCTCCGTCGGGCCCCCGACCGGCGGTCACCGCCCCGGAACGGCGGGACTGGTGCCAGAATGACCGACCGCACCGAGGTGGCAGAACTCCGAGAGTGCGAACCTGAGCCGCCTGCGGCGGGCCCACGGCGCGACCCGTGCCGACCCGGCACGCCGGCGGCATGCCGGCTCACCGCTCGGCGGGCTGGCCCGGGGTCCGGCTCCCGGTGGCCGGGCCGGCGCCGGCCCACATCCAGGTGCCGATCCGGCGGGCCGCGGTGAGGCTGGCCCAAGCGGTCACCGCGATCAGCCCCCGGTCGTCCAGGCCGGCCCCGCGCGCGTCGTCGATCACCGACGCGTCCACCTGGTAGGAGGCGAGGGCCGCGAGTAGAGCCAACCGCGCGACCGGCCGCTGCGCCGCCGGCAGGTCGGCGACGGCCGCCCGGGCCCAGGACCGGCTCGGGCCGAGCGGCCGACCGTCCCACCGGCTCACCTCGGCCGCCACCCGGTCCCGCACCTGCGGGGCGAGCGCCCGGGCACCGGCGGCCTCGATGGCCGCGCCGGCGCGGGCGAAGGCGTCCGCCACGGGCGCGGAACCCCGCGCCCAGCCGAGATCCGCCGGGAGGGCGGCAGCCGGGAGTTGGCCCCGCGCGGTACCGGCGGCGCGGGCCGTCCGGCCGGTGTGCCGCATCACCGTACGCAGCAGCCGGCGCAACGCCGACTGCACGGCGACCGGCGCCGCCGCCGGCAGCGGTGAGTCGTCCAGGAAGATGTTCACCATGCGGTTGATGTAGTGGAAGGTCACCGCGACGCCGATCACCTCCGGCGCCTGCGCCGGCCCGAACGGGGGCGCGGGAGGTTCGGACGGCTCACGGACCCCGCTGTGCCGGGCCCAATTCGCCATCCGGCGCATTCCGGGGTCGGTGACGAGGTCGACCCGGTCCCGCGCGACCGACGTGGCGTCGGGGCCGCCGGCCAGGGCGTCCAGGGCCGTGCCGTGCACCTCCACGCAGTACGGACACCGGTTGGCGACGGAGACGGCCGCCGCCACCGCCTCCTTGACCCCCCGGTCCACCCGTCCGGTGGCGACCAGGGTCTCGCGCAGCATCGCCCAGCAGGCCGCGAGCGCGTCCGGCTCGGGCGAGTGCAGCACCACCGGCGGTGCGAGTACGCCGAAGTCCCGCTCGACCTGGTCGTAGAGCGCGGCCACCGGCGGCGGGGCCGCCGCCGGTAGCACCGGTGTCACGTATCGGATCTCCACTATCGACCGGCGTACGGCCGTCCTGAGCAGCCAGCCTCGCACAGTCCACTCCCTCGTCCCGGACGGCGCCGCCCGGCGGTCCGTCATCATCGGTCGATGTCGACATGGTCACTAAGATGACCGGATGTACAACCGGATCTACGCAGGCCAGACCTGTTCGATCGCCCGTTCTCTCGAGGTGGTCGGCGAGCGGTGGAGCCTGCTGATCGTCCGCGAGGCGCTGGTCGGCGCGACCCGCTTCGACGTGTTCCTGCGCAACCTCGGGATCGCTCGCAACGTGCTTGCCGACCGGCTCGGCACCCTGGTGGACGGGGGCGTGCTGCAGCGGGTGCCCTACCAGGAACGCCCGCTGCGGCACGAGTACCACCTCACCGACCGCGGCCGGGAGCTGGTGCCCGTGATCCTGGCCCTGATGCAGTGGGGGGACCGGCATTTCGCCGGCCCGGCCGGCGCGCCCCGGATCGCCGAGCACGACGGCTGCGGGGGCGCGGCCCAGGCCGTGATGCACTGCGTCGAGTGCGAGCGGCCACTCACCCCCGCGGAGGTGACCACCCGCCCCAACCCGGATCATGTCCCGCCCCGGTGACGCCGGGCCGCCGCGGCGGCCCGGGCGACGGCGCGCCACCCGGTCAGTTCGCGGTGCGGCCGGCCCCCAGGGGCAGGACCCCGCGCCGACCCGCCGTGCCGCCGTCCGGCGACGGAGCGCCGTAGCGGACCTGCACACCCCGCTCCTGGGCGGCCCGCACGATGCCCGGCACCGCGCGTTCGGCGAGCGCCGCGATGGTCATGGCCGGATTGACGGTGAGGGCACCCGGCACGGCGGATCCGTCGGTCACGAAGATGCCGGGGTGGTCGCGCAGCTCGTGCCGGTCGTCCAGGGCGGAGGTGGCCGGGTCGTCCCCGATCCGGCAGGAGGCCAGCGGGTGCACGGTGTAGGCGCCCACCACCTCGTTGGTCCACGGCATCACCCGGGACAGCCCGTCGCGTTCGAGGATGTCCCGCACCGCCGCGTCCGACTCGGCCCAGCCGCGCAGCGTGTTGGGCGTCGGCCGGTAGCGCAGCGCCCCCCGGCCGAGCATCTGCTGGGACAGCCGCTGCGAGTTGCCGGACTCCGGGGGCGGCCCGAACACCCCCTCGTTGTCGTCCTCGCTCATCGTGAAGATGGTCAGCCAGGACCGCCAGCGGCGGAGTAGTTCCTTCTTCTCCGCGCCGAACCAGGTGGGGCCAACGGCGTCCGGCACCTGGGCGAGGATGGTGCCGAAGCCGGGCGGGAAGTACAGCTGCTCCAGCGAGAAGCGGGTGTACTCGGCCAATGACCCGTCCAACTTGTCCCAGCTGGCCACGCACGGCCCCTTGCCGATCTGGTAGCCCTCGTACGGCACGCCGTCGGCCCGGGACAGGCCGAGCACGTCGCGCACCCGGTCCTCGTCGAAGACGGCCGTGTTGAGCCGTTCCCCGTTGCCGGAGAAGTAGCGGCCGACGGCCGACGGCATCGGCCCGAGGTGCGGCTCGGAACGTTGCAGGATCACCGGGGTGGCGCCCGCCCCGGCGGCGAGCACGACGATCCGGGCGTCGATCGCCCCGGCGCCCACCTCGACCCGGTAGTCGACCTCGTCCAGGACGCGGTAGTGCACCCGGTAGCCGCCGTCGTCGGTGCGGGCCAGGTACTGCACCTCGTGCATCGGCCGGATCTGCGCGCCGTGGGCCAGGGCGGCCGGGAGGTAGTTCAGCAGCAGGGAACGCTTCGCGTCGAAGCGGCACCCGGACATCATCCAGTTGCAGTTGGTGCAGCGCTCCCGGTCGATGGCGACCGGGACCGGGTTGGCGGTCCGACCGGCGTGGGCGCAGGCCGCGCCGAACAGCCCGCCGGAGTACGGCACGTCGGTCCAGGTCTGCTGGCTGACCGGCAACGCCTCGGCGACCCGGTCGTACCAGGGGTCCAGGGCGTCCCGGGAGATGGCGGCGGGCCACATGCGACGGCCGATGCTGCCCTGCCGGTCGAAGACGAAGCGGGGCGCGCGGGGCATGGCGGCGAAGTAGACGACGCTGCCACCGCCGACGCAGTTGCCGCTGAGCACGCTCATCCCGTCGCCGATGACGAAGTCGAACACCCGGGTCGAGGACGAGCCGAACTTGAAGTCCTGGTCGAACTCCTCGCCCTGCAGCCACGGGCCGCGTTCCAGCACGACCACCCGGGCGCCGCCGGCGGCCAGGTGGTACGCGGTGATCGCGCCGCCGAAGCCGCTGCCGATCGCGAGGACGTCGGTCTTCTCGGTAACCGTCATGCCGGGCTCCCTGAGGGGGTCGTGTCGGGGTGCGGACGGGCGAGCACCCGGCCGTAGGAGTACTCCGGGAACCGCCAGATCCCGTCCCGATCGGGTGGGTAATAGCCGAGGGTGGCCAGACCGGGGTGGCCGGCGGCGAGCGCGTCGGTGGTGTGCAGGTGCGCGGCGGCGTCGAAGGCGATCGTGCTGAACATGGCCAGGCTCACCCAGGCCTCCCGCTCGGGGTGGTCCGCGCCGGTCAGCTCCTGCACCAACGCCACCCGGTCCGGGTAGGCGAGCGCCACGAACGGCGGTACGTCCGCGCCGGGCGTCAGCCGGTGCTCCTCGGCGTACCGGCGGGCGTGGCCGTTGAGCGCCTCGGCCAGGCCGTCCAGGGCGGGGGCCATCCCGCCTTCCGGAGTGCGCAGCACGTCCACTGCGCCCGACGCGACCGCGCCGCCGCCGGCGGAGACCCCGGCGACGCTGCGATCGTCGGGCGACCGCTTTTCGCCGGGAAGGATCGTGTCGGCGAACGCCTCCAACGTCATCGTCACTGCCGGGTCGGCATCAGGGGTAGTCGGTTGCACTGGCGTGTCTCCTGTCGTCGGTGAGGAGCACTGGTCGGGTGCCGGCACCTGGTCCGGCGGCAGCGGGCGGACGCCGCCCGGCTGCGACCCGTCGGGGTGCCGGCGGAGCGCGGGCCCGGTCCGCCGCGCGCCGGGACGGACCGGCAGCGGCCGCCCCGCACGGGCCGGGTGGCGCTGGCCCAGTACGGGCGGTCCTATCGTCCGAATCGCCGTCCAGACGCCGCATCTTCCCAGTTGCTAACCAGAACCGAGCAGTTCAGAAGCGGTGTGAGGCACCTCAGCCGGCGCTCCGCCGAACTGCGCAACATCGAAGAGCATGGCGTGTCCGGACGCCGTTAGCGTGGCTGGTGCACCCCAGTCACACGGATGGAGACAGTCATGCTCGTCCATGAGGCAGAGCGCGGTCGAGGCCTCGTCGCCCGGATCAACGGCCGGTACCACCAATCGGCGCTCCGGCTCTACCTGCTCATCGTGGTGGCGCACTGGGCCGAGCACCTGGTGCAGGCCTACCAGATCTGGGTGCTCGGCAAACCCCGGCCGGCGGCCCGCGGTGTGCTCGGCCAGTTCTACCCCTGGCTGGTCACCTCGGAGTGGCTCCACTACGGATACGCCCTGCTCATGCTCGTGGGCCTGTTCCTGCTGCGACCGGGCTTCGTGGGGCGGGCCCGCACCTGGTGGACGATCTCGCTCGCCCTGCAGTTCTGGCACCACATCGAGCACGCCCTGCTGTTCATCCAGGCCCAGACCGGCGCCTACCTCTTCGGCGCGAAGGTGCCGACCAGCATCCTGCAGCTGGTCCTGCCGAGGGTGGAGCTGCACCTGTTCTACAACTCGGTGGTCTTCATCCCGATGGTGGTCGCGATGTACCTGCACCTGAGGCCCAGCCCAGCCGAGAGCGCGGCCATGTCCTGCGCGTGCGCGGCGAGCCGCCGCCCGCACCACGAGCCGATGCCGTCCTCGGCGATGCCCGCCTGAGATGGCCGGCCGTCACCTGATCCGGGCAGTGGTTCCGGCCGTGCTCACCGTCGCGCTCGCCGTGCCGGCCGCACCCGCGGCGGCGTCGGGCGGGGACGACGCCACGGCCAGCGTCCCGGCCGACGGGGCCGCCCTGTCCGCCGCGCCGACGCAGGTGGAGCTGACCTTCTCCCGGACCCCTGTCGCGGCCCGCTCGCACCTGGCCGTCGTCACCGAGGACGGCCGGCGGGTCAACCGGACCGACACGCCGACCGCCGCCGGGCGCCGGCTCGTCCAGGCCGTCTCGATCCAGCGGCCCGGTGTCTTCACCATCGCGTACCACGTGGAGTTCGCCGACGGCGGCGAGGCGCAGGGCAGCCGGCGCTTCAGCGTCGGCACCGGGGCACCACCCCCGGCCGCACCGGTGCCGGCGGAGGCGGCGGCGGTGTCGGAACACCAGCACGGCGTCGACCCGGTCAGCGCGGTGCTGCTGGTGGTCGACGGCCTGGTGGTCCTGAGCGCGGTGGCGATGCTGCTGCGGACCCGCCGGCCACGGCACGCCGGACCGGACCCGTCCGCCCCACCCGGGCCGCCCGTCGCCCATCCCGGACCCGGCATCCGGCCGGTTCCCTGACCAGCGCCCGACCGATCGAGAGGAAGACCCGTGACCGCACAACCCGATGTGTACGCCCAACTGACGGCCGAGGGCCAGGACGTGGACAGGTTGGTGGCCGACCTGGACACCGCCGGGTGGGAGCGCCCGACGCCGGCGCCCGGCTGGACCATCGCCCACCAGATCGCCCACCTGGCGGCCACCTTCCGGATGGCCGAGCTGGCGGTCAGCGACCCGGACGCCTTCACCCGGCTCACCTCCGGGCTCAGCGCCGACTTCAACGCGAACGTCCAGCACGCCCTGGCCGGCTACCTCGCCGAGCCGCCGGAGGTGCTGCTCAAGCGCTGGCGGGCCGAGCGTGCGGCGGTGGACGACGCGCTGACCGCGACGCCGCCCGGGCAGCTGGTGCCGTGGCTGGTCCGCCCGCTGCCGGCGGCGGTCCTCGCGGCGGCCGGCATGATGGAACACTTCGCCCATGGTCAGGACATCGCCGACGCGCTGGGCGTGCGCCGGCAGTACGGCGACCGGATCCGGCATCTGGTCGAGTTCGTGGTCCGGACCTGGGACTTCGGCTACCAGTCCCGCGGCCTGGCCGTGCCCGACGTGCAGCTGCGGTTCGAGGTGACCGGGCCCTCGGGGGCATCCTGGACGTTCGGTCCGGCCGACTCCGGCGAGCGGATCACCGGGCCGGCCGCCGACCTCTGCCTCCTGGCGACCCGTCGTCGCCACCGGGACGACCTGGCGCTCACCGCGACCGGCGCCGAGGCGGACCGCTGGCTCGACATCGCCCAGGCCTACCGTGGCCCCGCCGGCGCCGGGCGGCAGCCGGGACAGTTCGCCGACGGGACGGCCTAGGCAGGGCCGGTCACCAGCCGGCGAACCGACCGCGCGGCCGTCGTCGACGGCGGCCGCGCCCGAGCGGAGGTGCCCAGATGCGGCCGGGACAGCGGATCCGACACCGGGCCGGGCCGCCCGCCGTCGTCGTCCGGGCGGTGCGCGGTGCGGTCCAGGTGGAGCGGGACGACCCCGAGGTCGTCGACACGCAGACGCAGTTGCTCCTCACCGAGGTGATGCGCCGCAACGGCCTGACCGCCGCCGATGTCATCAGCATCCTGTTCACCGCGACGCCCGACCTGGTGAGCTGCTTCCCCGCGGTGGCCGCCCGCCGACTCGGGCTCACCGACGTGCCGCTGCTGTGCGCCACCGAGATCGCCGTGCCGGGCGCCATGCCGCGGGTGGTCCGGTTGCTGGCTCACGTCGTCACCGCCCGGCCGGCGTCGGCCCTGTCGCACGTCTATCTGAACGGCGCCGCCCGGCTGCGCCCCGACCTGTCCCCCGCCGAGCAGGTCCGCTCCGACCCGGACCGGCCCGGCGGCCCCGTCGCCGCCAGCGGGTAGGGGCGGCGGGCCTGGTCATCCGGCCCGCCCTGTGCGACGTTGTACGGATGCAGACTCATCCGTCCGGCCCGGAGGCCGCGTTGTACGCGCTGCGGCCCGTCGGCCGGGTCGAGTCCCCGCTGACCGATCCGGCGCTGGCGCGGAAGCAGGGCGACGAGGGCGCGCCGGAGGCGTGGCTGGTCTTCGACGAGACGTACGCCCCGGCGCTGCGCGGCCTGGCGCCCGGTGCGGACCTGCTGGTACTGACCTGGCTGGACCGGGCGCAGCGGGACGTGCTCGTGGTGCACCCACGGGGCGACCGGTCACGGCCCGAGACCGGGGTGTTCGGCACCCGCTCGCCGCACCGCCCGAACCCGATCGGACTGCACCGGGTACGGGTGCGCGAGGTGGCCGGCCTGCGGGTGCGGGTGGCCGACCTCGAAGCGGTGGACGGCACCCCGGTACTCGACCTCAAGCCGGTACTGGACGGCGAGCGCTGAGCCCGACCGGGTCGGCGACCCGGCCGGGCGGTGGCTCAGTGGCCCCGGGCGATCCACTCGGCGACGTGCGGTGCCTCGGCGCCGATGGTGGTGTCGTCACCGTGTCCGGTGTGGACCACGGTCCCCGGCGGCAGCGTGAGCAGCCGGGTCCGGATCGAATCGATGATGGTGCCGAAGTCGCTGTAGGAGCGGCCGGTGGCGCCGGGCCCGCCCGCGAAGAGGGTGTCGCCGGTGAAGACGGCGCCGAGGTCGGGGGCGTGCAGGCTGCACGCGCCCGGGCTGTGCCCGGGGGTGTGCAGCACCCGCAGCGTGCTGCCGCCGACCGCCACCGTCTGGCCGTCGGTCAGCTCCCCGTCGGGTGGCGTGTCCGGGTGGACCTGGTCCCAGAGCACCCGGTCGGCGGGGTGCAGCAGCACCGGAGCGCCGGTGACCCGGGCCAGCTCGGGCGCGACCCGGACATGGTCGTCGTGGGCGTGGGTGGCCAGGATGGCGACCACCCGGCGGTCGCCGACGACCTTGCGGATGGCGGCCACGTCGTGCGGGGCGTCGACGACGACGCACTCGACGTCGTCGCCGATCACCCAGACGTTGTTGTCGACGTCGAAGGTCTGCCCGTCGAGGGAGAACGTGCCGGAGGTGACGGTGTGGTCGACGCGGGCGGTCACGGGAAGACCACCACCGAGCGGAGCACGTCGCCGTGGTGCATCCGGGTGAACGCCTCCTCGACCTGGTCGAGGGCGATCTCCTCGGTGACGAACGCGTCCAGGTCGAGGCGGCCCTGCCGGTACAGCTCGGTGAGCATCGGGAAGTCCCGGCTGGGCAGGCAGTCGCCGTACCAGCTGGACTTGAGTGCCCCGCCGCGGCCGAAGACGTCCAGCAGCGGCAGCTCGATCTTCATCTCCGGGGTGGGTACGCCCACCAGCACGACCGTGCCGGCCAGGTCCCGGGCGTAGAAGGCCTGCTTCCAGGTCTCCGGGCGGCCCACCGCGTCGATGACCACGTCGGC
Source organism: Micromonospora sp. NPDC006431 (assembly GCF_042870725.1). NCBI lineage: Bacteria > Bacillati > Actinomycetota > Actinomycetes > Micromonosporales > Micromonosporaceae > Micromonospora > Micromonospora sp. NPDC006431. The sequence continues at coordinate 20,875 of NZ_JBIAHQ010000016.1, read as the reverse complement.
GCCGAATCCGCCGGTGGCGGCGCGGATCGCCTCGACCGGGTCGTCCTCCGAGGCGTTGACCGTGTGGGTGGCGCCGAACCTGCGAGCCCAGTCGAGCTTGCGGGAGTCGGTGTCCACCGCGATGATCGTGGTCGCCCCGGCCAGGGCCGCCCCGGCGACCGCCGCGTCGCCGACGCCGCCGCAGCCGATCACCGCGACCGAGTCGCCGCGGGTCACCTGACCGGTGTTCATCGCCGCGCCGAGGCCGGCCATCACGCCGCAGCCGAGCAGACCGACGGCGGCGGGTCGGGCGGCCGGGTCGACCTTGGTGCACTGCCCGGCGTGGACCAGGGTCTTCTCGGCGAACGCGCCGATGCCGAGGGCGGGGGTGAGCTCGGTGCCGTCGGTGAGAGTCATCTTCTGGGCAGCGTTGTGGGTGTTGAAGCAGTACCAGGGGCGGCCCCGGCGGCAGGCCCGGCACACCCCGCAGACCGCCCGCCAGTTGAGCACCACGAAGTCGCCGGGGGCCACCCCGGTTACCCCCGCCCCCACCTGCTCGACCACACCGGCGGCCTCGTGCCCGAGCAGGAACGGGTATTCGTCGGTGATGCCGCCCTCGCGGTAGTGCAGGTCGGTGTGGCACACCCCGCACGACTGGACGCGGACCACCGCCTCGCCCGGCCCCGGGTCGGGCACCACGATCGTGGTGACCTCCACCGGCGCGCCCTTGCGCCGCGACACGACTCCCCGGACTTCCTGGCTCACAGGCCCCTCCTGCGGTCGGTATGCGATCACGTCCCTGGAGCGAACCTACCGCCCGATCACCAGCACCGGCTCGCCGACGCGGGGCGGGTTATCCCGCGCGTCGTGGGGTACGCGGGGGCCCGGGCTTCTCCGGCACTGACGGGAGTGATCATGAAGCTGACGCATGCGCCACTGCGGGTCGCCATCGGCGCGTTCATCCTGAATTCCGGGCTCAGCAAGCGGAGCCTGGAGGGCGAGGCCGCCGCGGGCATGCACGGCATGGCGGTCGGCGCGATCCCGCAGCTGCAGCAGTTCGCGCCGGACCAGTTCGCCAAGCTGCTGTCCCGGGCCGAGCTGGCCCTGGGCGCCGCGCTGCTCGTCCCGTTCGTGCCGTCGTTGCTGGCGGGTGCGGGGCTGACCGCGTTCGGCGCCGGCCTGGTGCAGCTCTACCTGAAGACGCCGGGCATGCGGGAGCAGAACAGCCTGCGACCGACCCAGGCGGGGATCGGCCTGGCCAAGGACGTCTGGCTGGTCGGCGCCGGGCTGACCCTGGTGCTGGACGCGCTGACCCACCGCCGCAAGCACCTCTGAGCCACTCCGCGCGCTCGACGGCCCGTGGGGCGGGAGCCGCGCCGCCGGCGGCAGCCGCGCCGAGGGCGTATCCGGCCGGCCGGCGGTCAGGCGCCGGCCGGCGCGGGCACCGGGGCGGCGGTGCGCTCGGCCGCCTGCCGACGGCGGGTGGCGTTGCGGTAGCGCAGCACCTGCACCGCACCGAGGCCCCACAGCAGGTACTGCACCGCGAACGCCCAACGGAACGCGTCCAGCGGCGGGGTGCCGCGGCCGGCCGGGGTGGCCAGGTCCAGCACCACGCCGACGGCCAGGATCAGCAGGATCGAGGCGACGAACCCGCCGACGTTGACGATCCCGGTGGCGCTGCCAATCCGGTGCACCGGGTTGAAGGTGCGCGCGTAGTCGAAGCCGATCATCGAGCCGGGACCGTTCACCGCCAGGACGACGACGAGGGCCACCAGCAGCCAGTGCGGCGCGCGTCCCGGCCAGGCCAGCACGACCGCCCACACGGCGGCGGTGGCCGCGGTGATAGCGAAGACCACCACCGAGCGGTGGAACGGGTGCCGGGCGCACAGGTGCGCGATCACCGGCCCGCAGATCAGGGTCACCACGGTCATCAGGGTGAGCAGGGACGCCGCCGCAGTGGGCGCGAAGCCCTGGCCCTGGACCAGGAACGGGTAGCCCCAGAGCAGCGCGAAGACCGAGCCGGAGAACTGGGTGACGAAGTGGGCCCACAGGCCGAGGCGGGTGCCCGGCTGGGCCCAGGAGTCAACGAGCTGCCGGCGTACCGTGGCCGGGTCGGTGGCGACGGCCGCGGGGTCGGCGTGCGGGGTGTCCCGGACCGCGACGAGGACCAGCAGCAGCACGGTCGCGCCGAGCGCCGCCGAGGTGAGGAACGCGGGCGTCCAGCCGACGTGGTGCAGCAGCGCCACCAGCGGTACGGCGCCGAGCACCGCGCCGAGCTGCCCGACGGTGCCGGTGAGCTGCACCAGCAGCGGGTTGCGCCGCCCGGGGAACCAGAACGCCACGATCCGCAGCACGCTGATGAAGGTCATCGCGTCGCCGAGCCCGACCAGCACCCGGGCGGCGACGGCGAGCCGGACGTCGGGGGCGAGGGCGAAGCAGAGCTGGCCGGCGGCCATGAGCGCGCCGCCGGCCAGCAGCAGCCGGCGGGAGCCGAACCGGTCGAGGAGCACCCCGACCGGGACCTGCATGGCCGCGTACACGGCGAGCTGGGCGACGGAGAAGGTCGCCAAGGCCGCGGCGTTGATGTGGAAGCGGTCCGCCGCGTCCACCCCGGTGACGCCGAGCGAGCTGCGGTGGAAGACGGCGGTCACGTACGCGGTGACGGCGACCGCGTAGACCAGGGCGGCGGAGCGGCGTGAAGCGACCGTAGGGGCGGCGGCGCTCACCGCAGTGTCCGCAGCACGGTCGCGGCGTTGTCGACGTGCGCGCCGACGGCGTCGAGCCAGGCCTGCATGTCGTCGCCGTCGAGCGCGGCGAGCTGGCCGGCGTGCTCGGCGAGCACCACCTCGGCCCAGCCCGGCGAGAGGCGGAAGCTGGCCTCGCCCATCCGGAGCTGCCGGTCGCGCAGCCGCTGGTACAGCTCGGCGAGGATCTCGTTGCCGGCCGCCTCCACCACGGTGGCGTGGAAGGCCCGGTCTGCGGCCATCAGGGCGGTGACATCGCCGGCGGCGTGCGCCCGCCGCATCTCGTCGAGCCAGCGGGCCAGGTCGGCCCTGATCTCGGCGCGGCGGGGCCAGACCCGCTCGGCGGCGTGCAGCTCGACCAGGCGTCGGGCCTCGATCACGTCGGTGATCTCCCGGGCGGAGACCGGCCGGATCAGCGCGCCGCGCTTCGGGTAGAGGGCGACCAGGCCCTCAGCCTCCAGGCGCAGCAGCGCCTCCCGGACGGGGGTACGGGAGACCCCGGCCGCCTCGGCGATCTCGCCCTCGCTGATCAACTGCCCGCCCGGATAGACCTGTTCCAGGATGGCCCGCTTGAGGTGCCGGTACGCCCGCTCGGCGGCCGAGGGCCCGGCGGTACGCGCCGAGGCGGTGGGATGCGTCATGTATCTATGATGCGTGCCGAGCGCGTGGCAGCCCCCTGCCGCCCCCGCGAACGTGACCCGTCCCACGCGCTCAGTCGGGGCGCAGGGTGATCAGGCCGTCGTCGCCGAGGTTGAACCGGGTCCGGTACGGGGCACCGAGCCCGTCGAGCAGGTCCGCCAGCCAGCGGGCCTCCTCCGGGGCGGCCCGCTGCAGCCGCATCCGCCGCATCCGCACCGGCACCAGCCGCAGCCGGCGCAGCTCGCCGGTCTCCGCGTCGAGCGTGGGCAAGTGCAGCAGCCGCAACTCGGGCCGGTACGACTCCTGCCCGCCGATCCCCTCGTAGTCGTCGATCAGATCGCCGCAGCCGTACAGGACGAGCCGCCCCCGGTACCGCTCGATCGGGCGGGGGTGGTGCGACGAGTGGCCGTGGACCACGTGCACCCCGGCGTCGACCAGGGTGTGCGCGAAGCGGACGTGCTCGTCCGGCACCTCGTGGCCCCAGTTCGACCCCCAGTGCACCGAGACCAGGAGCAGGTCCCCGGGCCGGGCCTCCCGGGCGATCCGCTCGGTGAGCGCCTCGGCCGATCTCGCCGAGGCATCCGGCAGGTACGCCACCCCGGGCTGCCCGCCGGCCGCCGCCCACTGGGGGTACACGCCGCTGGACGGGGTGCCCACCGACCAGACCAGCAGCCGGTGGCCGCCGGTGAGCCGTACCACGGCGGGCCGCCACGCTTCGTCGGCGTCCCGGCCCGCGCCGGCGGTCCGGATGCCCGCCGTGTGCAGGGCCTCGAGGGTGTCGGTCAGCCCGGTGGGGCCGAAGTCGAGGACGTGGTTGTTGGCCAGCGCGCAGACGTCGAGCCGGGCGGCGGTGAGGCAGGCCAGGTTCGCCGGGTGCATCCGGTAGTGGATGCCCTTGCCGGGGGCGTACTCGCCGCGGCCGGTCACCGATGTCTCCAGGTTGACGATCCGGGCGTCCGGGCGCAGCGCGTTCAGCAGTTCCAGCGCCTCGCCCCACGGCCAGTCGGGCGGGGCCGGGCGCGGCACCGGGCCGGCGACGGACTCGGCCAGCTCGACATAGCGGCGGGCGTCGGTGACGGCCGGCTCGCGCAGCGCGGGCGGCCCCGGGTGGGGCAGGATCTGGTCCACCCCCCGGCCGGTCATCACGTCGCCGGCGAGGAAGAGGGTCACCTCGGGCATGGTGGTTGTCTTCCCACCCCGGGCGCTCCCGCACCTGCCGGACGCACCCGTTCTATGCTCCAGCCATGATGATCATGGATCGGGACGTGGCGATCGCCGCCGCGGAGGCGGGGGCCGCCGTCGTGCGGTCCCGGTACGGGGCCACGCTGGCGCGGGTGGAGAAGTCCGGGGGTGACTTCGCCACCGCCGCCGACCTGGAGGCGGAGCAGGCGATCCTCGACGTGCTGCGGGCCGCCCGGCCCGACGACGCGGTGATCGGCGAGGAGAGCGGACGCACCGGGGCTGAGCGCGCCGAACGTACCTGGCTGGTCGACCCGCTCTGCGGCACCCTGAACTATGCGGCGCGGATGCCGCTGGTCGCGGTGAACGTGGCGCTGCGGACCGGCGCGGGCGTCGCGGTGGCCGCCTCGGCCGACCCGTTCGCCGGGGAGCTGTTCTGGACCGACGGCGGCCCCGCCCTGGTACGCCGGGACGGGGTGGACGAGCCGCTCAGCCCGTCGGCCGAGTCCCGGCTGGTGGACGTCAACCTCGACCCGCCGTTTCCGAACGGTCCCGCGTTCCAGGCCGCCCGGCTGCTCGCGCACCCGGAGTTCGGGGCGCGGTTCCGGCCGCGGGTGGTCTCCACGACCCTGGCGGTGGCCTGGGTGGCCGCCGGCCGGCGGGCGGCGTACGTGACCGACGGCCAGTTGGCGGACAGCGTGCACTTCGCCAGCGGGATCGCCCTGTGCCGGGCCGCGGGCTGCGTGGTCACCGGCCTGCGGGGTCAGCCGCTGCACACCGGCGCGGGCGGGCTGCTGGTGGCGGCGGACCAGGACACGCACCGCGCCCTGCTGGCCCTCATCGAGGAGCAGTTCCGGGGCTGAGGCACCGTACGCGTCAGCTGGCGGCGGGGCGCGACCAGAAGTCGGTGACCAGGGCGTGGAACGCCTGCGCCCGCTCGATCTGCGGCATGTGCCCGGTGTCCGGGAACAGGTGGGTCCGCGCCCGCGGCAGTCGGGCCCGGGCCACCGCCAGGTGGTGGGCGGGCAGGATCAGGTCCCGGTCGCCCCAGACCACCAGCACGGGCAGGTCCAGCGCGGCCACCGCGGCAAGCAACTCGGCTCGCCACTGTGGCCGTACGCCCCGCCAGGTGCCCAGGTTGCGGACCAGTTCGAACATCACCTGCGCGGCGTGCGGCTGGCGGGCCACCGCCAGCGCGAGCGCGATCCGCTCCTCGGTGGCGTACGCCGGGTCGTGGAAGATGGCCCGCTCGGTGCGCCGGGCGATCGCCGGGTGCGGGCGCAGCAGCAGCCGGGCCAGCGGGCGCAGGGCGAGCAGCCGCAGCGCGACGGTGACCTCCGGGCCGAAGCCGGCGCTGTTGACCAGCACCAGGCTCGCCGCCCGGGCCGGCTGGTCGGCGGCGAGCCGCATGGCCACCGCCCCGCCGAGGGAGTTGCCCACCAGGTGCGCCGGACCCGTGACCCCGGCGGCGTCCAGGAACTCGGCGACCGCCCGGGCGAGGGCGGGCAGGGTGTGCGGCGCGTCCAGCGGCGCGCTGCCACCGTGGCCGGGCAGGTCGACGCTGATCACCCGGTGGTCGCGCGCCAGCAGTTCGTGCTGGGCGGTGAAGTCCTCCAGGGTGCGCCCGATGCCGTGCAGCAGCACCACGGGCGGGCCGGCACCAGCGATACGGCAGCGGACCGGGCGGCCGGCCACGGTCACGCTGTCGGCGGGCGGCAGGGCGACGGTCACGACGCCGCCTCCGTCTCGGGCGCGACGGCTTCCGGGGCGGGCCGCGGCGCCGGCACCCGGGCGGCCCGCCGATTCATCCCCAGCGCCAGGACCTTCCCGTACGAGGCGGGGGCGAGTCGGGCCAGCAGGTCGGGCAGCTTCGCCGACCAGCCGATCAGGATCCGGCCCCGGCGGCGCTCGACGCCGCGCAGGATCACCTCGGCGGCCTTCGCCGGGTCGATGGAGAGCAGCTTCTCGAACTCCTTCCGGCCGGCCTCGTACTCCTCGCGGGAGACGCCACTGCCCACCCGGGCGCTGGCCGCGATCCGGGTGCGGATGCCGCCCGGGTGCACGGAGGTGACCCCCACCCCATCCTCGACCAGCTCGTGCCGCAGCGCCTCGGTGAAGCCGCGGACGGCGAACTTGCTGGCCGAGTACGCCGCCTGCCCGGCCGGCGCGATCAGCCCGAACAGGCTGGAGATGTTGACCAGGTGGGCGCCCGGCTCCGCCTTGAGCGCGGGCAGCAGCGCGTGGGTCAGCCGGACCACGGCCCGGAAGTTGATCTCGATCACCCAGAGGAACTCCGCCAGGGTGACCTGGTCGAACCGACCGCCCAGCGCGACTCCCGCGTTGTTGATCAGCAGCCGGATCCGGGGATGCCGCCGGCGGAGCTCGGCGGCCACCCGGTCGGTGGCGTCGGCGTCGGCGAGGTCGACGAGGTGGGTGTCGATCCGCCGGTCGGGGTGGGCGGCGCGGATCGCGGCGACCACGGCGTCGAGCCGCTCGGCGTCCCGGTCGAGCAGGACCAGATCGGCGCCGCGCCGGGCCAGCCCGTGCGCCAGGGCCTCGCCGATGCCGCTGGCCGCGCCGGTGACCACCGCGGTACCGCCGGGAAAGACGAAGTCACGCATCGTGCTCCTCTCGGTCAGGCGACGGGCGCGGCCGGCTCGGCGGGGGCGGGCGCACCGGCACGGGAGAATCGGACCCCCTCGTCGGTGAGCCGGCCGTGCCGCATCAGCAGCACGTCCCGGGGATAGTTCTGGTGCAGCCGCCACGGCGCCGTCAGGCCCTGCTTGGGCAGCCGGTCGACGGCGCGCAGCACGTACCCGGACTTCAGGTCGATGAGCGGCACCAGCTCGCCGGAGGCGGGGGCGACCGGGGTGACGACCTGCTGGCCGGTGCCGTCCAGGTGGCGCAGCAGCCGGCAGACGTACGTGGCGACCAGGTCCGCCTTGAGGGTCCAGGAGGCGTTGGTGTAGCCGATGGTCAGGGCGAAGTTCGGCACGCCGGAGAGCATCATGCCCTTGTAGGCGACGGTCTGCGCCAGGTCGACCTCGGTGCCGTCCACGGCGAGGGTCATGCCGCCCAGGGCGAGCAGGTTGAGGCCGGTGGCGGTGACCACGATGTCGGCGGGCAGTTCCGTGCCGGAGGCCAGCCGGATCCCGTGCTCGGTGAAGGTCTCGACGGTGTCGGTGACCACTGCGGCCCGCCCGTCGCTGACCGCGGCGAAGAGGTCCCCGTCGGGCACCACGCAGAGCCGCTGATCCCAGGGGTTGTAGCGGGGCGCGAAGTGGCGGTCGATGTCGTACCCGACCGGCAGCCGACCCTGGGCGGCCCGGCGCAGGAACCTCTTGACCAGGCCGGGGGCGCGCCGGCTGAGCTGGAAGTTGACCACCCCGAGCAGCACGTTCTTCCAGCGCGCCACGGCGTACGCGGCCTTTGTCGGGAGGCGGCGCCGCAGCGCGTCGGCGAGCGGGTCGCGCGACGGCAGCGCGATGACGTACGTGGGTGAGCGCTGGAGCATGGTGACGTGGCCGGCCCGCTCCGCCATGGCCGGGACCAGGGTGACGGCGGTGGCGCCGCTGCCGATCACCACCACCCGCTTGCCGGTGTGGTCGAGGTCCTCGGGCCAGTGCTGCGGGTGCACCAGCCGGCCGGCGTACCGCTCGATCCCGGGGAACTCGGGGGTGTAGCCCTCGTCGTAGCGGTAGTAGCCGGCGCAGGTGAACAGGAACGCGCAGGTGAGGATGACGTCCTCGCCGGTGTCGTCACGGTGGGCGTGCACGGTCCAGCGGGCGGTGCCGCTGTCCCACTCGGCGCGCACCACCCGGTGGTGGAAGCGGATGTGCTCCGGCACGCCGTACTCCCGGGCGGTCTCGCGGACGTACTCCCGGATGGCGTCGCCGTCGGCGATCGCCTTCGGGTTCGTCCACGGCTTGAACGAGTAGCCGAGGGTGTACATGTCGGAGTCGGACCGGATGCCGGGGTAGCGGAACAGGTCCCAGGTGCCGCCGATGGCGCCGCGGGCCTCGAGGACCGCGCAGGTCTTCCCCGGGCAGTTGCGGCGCAGGTGGACGGCGGCGCCGACGCCGGAGAGCCCGGCACCGACGATGAGGACGTCGACGTGGTCGGAAGCCATGGTGTCTCCGGTTCGGGGCGGCAGTGGTCCGGACACTACCCACCAACGGCCGACCGAAGACTGTGAGGGGTTTTACGAGTCGGGGTGGCGCCCAGGTCTGCCGAGGTCCTGGAGCGCTGGGTACGCGCGGTCGAGGCGGCCATCGACGGCGAGCGCCGGCGCGGCGCGGCCCCGGACGGGCTGCCCGCCCGGGACCTCGCCATCGCGCTGAACTCCATGAACGAGCGGGTGTGGTACGCCACCCTTCGCCGGCGACGGGCCGGCGGTGGCCGAGCGGGACGTGGTCGACGTACTGCTGGACGTCTGGCTGACCGCGATTTACCGCACCACCGCTCCCCCGCCGGCCGGACCGGTCAGCCCGTGCGGGTGAACTCCATGATCCAGTTCGTCTCCCAGGTGCGCTCGCCGTCGGTGGAGAACGCCTGCTCCCAGCGGCAGGACGTGGGGGTGATGCCGGACCAGATGAACCGGCAGCGGACCGGCCGGCCCTCGTCGGTGTCGTCGGCGTAGAAGGTGCCGACACCGTCGACGAACCGGCCCACCACCGGCGGCAGTTCGAGGACGCCCCGGCGGCTGTTCATCCAGTAGATCGACCAGAGCCCGGTCGACGGGTCGAGGATCCGCACCGTGGATCCGGAGAAGCCGCGGGTCGGGAAGCGGATCTCGTCGAAGCTGCCCGCGCCGTCGAAGAACCGGTGCGCGACCGTCGTGCCGGGGAACTCGTCCCAGTCTTGGCTGCCGACGTGCCGCTTGTGCAGCCGCCGGCTGGCCACGTCCCAGCTGCCCACAAAGAAGTCGAAGTCGCCCATCAGCGGCCCACCGGCCCCTCGGCCCGGAAGTCGGCCAAGTAACCGGCCAGGTCGGGCCGGTCGGGCGCGAGCAGGTGGCGGACCCAGGCGGCCCGCTCGTGCTCCAGCACGCCCAGTTCCCACACGCACCCCACCCCCGGGCGGTCCAGCGGGACGAAGTGTGCGGGGTCGTCGTCCGGGCAGTCCAGGGCGGGCTGGCCGGCGATCGCGATCCGGCACTCCAGCACGTTGTCGAAGAACCAGCTGTACGCCAGCAGGTAGGCCCCGGTGTCCGCGCCCCGGTGCAGCACCACCCAGCTCGCCGGCGGGGTGCCGCCGTCCGACCCGGGCAGCAGCTTCGGCAGGTACGCGTACGCGGCCTCGATCACGGCCGGTTCGAGCCGGCGGTCCGGCTGGTCGATGTGGTAGCGCTTGACGTGCCGGCCGGCGACCTCGACGGTCCCCGGCACGGTCAGCTCCTTGTCTCGGAATGCCATGCCGGGACGGTAGGACCACTCCGCTGACAGCTACTGTCAGTGGATGCGAGCCAGCCGCCTCCTGTCGATCCTGCTGCTGCTCCAGGCCCACGACCGGCTCACCGCCGCCGAGCTGGCGCGCCGCCTGGAGGTCTCGGTGCGCACCATCTACCGGGACGTCGAGTCGCTGCACGCCGCCGGCATTCCGCTGTACGGCGAGGCCGGCCACGCTGGCGGCTACCGCCTGGTCGACGGCTGGCGGACCCGGCTGACCGGGCTCACCGCGGAGGAGGCCGACCGGCTGCTCTTCGCCGGGCTGCCCGGGCCGGCCGCCGAACTGGGCTACCAGTCGGTGGTGGCCACGCTGCAACTCAAGCTGCGGGCCGCGTTGCCGCCCCCGCTGGCCGACCGGGCGACCCGGCTGCAACAGCGTTTCCACCTGGACACCCCCGGCTGGTATTCCGACGGCGACCCGTCGCCGTACCTCGCGCCGGCGGCCGAGGCGGTGTGGCGGCAGCACCGGATCGAGGTCCGCTACCGCAGTTGGACCGGCGAGGTGACCCGGGTGCTGGAGCCCTACGGCCTGGTGCTCAAGGGCGGTCGCTGGTACGTGGTGGCCGCCCGGCCGGACCGGACCGAGCCGGCGACCTACCGGGTCAACCAGATCCTCGACCTCACCCCGCTCGACGAGCCGTTCGAGCGGCCCGAGTTCGACCTGCCCGGCTGGTGGCGGACGCACGTGGCGGACTTCCGGGCCCGGCTACACCGGGACGAGGCCACCATCCGGCTCTCCCCGCGCGGCCGGGAGCGGCTGCGGGAGATCGCCAGTGACCCGGTGGTCGCCGCGGTGGACGCCAGCGCCGGCCCGCCCGACGCGGCGGGCTGGGTCCGGGCGGTAATCCCGATCGAGTCGCTCACCCACGCCCACGGCGAACTGCTGCGGCTCGGCGCCGAGGTGGAGGTCCTCTCCCCCACCGCCCTGCGCGACCACCTCGCCGCCACCGCCACCGCCCTAACCACCCTCTACCACCCGCCATCCCCCGCCTCACCCAGTTGATCAAGGAGTTTGCGTCGGTGGTGATCACTACGGAGACGCAAACCTCTTGATCAACGGGAGCTTCCCGGCGGGGCGTTCGCGGGAGCGGGTCGGTCGGCGGTCAGGGGAGGTCGCGGAGGGCGGCGGCGACGGTGGCTAGGCCGCGGTCGATGTCGCTGGCGACGTTCGCGGCGTAGCCGAGCACCAGGCCGGGCGCCTGCGGCCGCTGCCCGTGCCAGGACAGCGGCTGCACCTTGACGCCCCGGCGCAGCGCCGCCGCGGCCAGCCCGACGTCGTCGACGTCGCCGTCGAGGGTGACCAGCAGGTGCAGGCCGGCCGCGGCGCCGTGCACGACCGCGCCGGGCAGGTGCGCACGGACCGCCCGGATCATCGCGTCCCGGCGGCGGACGTGCCGGCGGCGCAGCAGCCGCAGGTGCCGCTCCAGCGCGCCGGAGTCCATCAGCTCCGCGAGCACCAGTTGGGGCAGCGCGGCGTTGCCCAGGTCGGCCATCCGCTTGGCCGCCACCAGCGCCGGGTGGTACCGCTGCGGCACCAGCACCCAGCCGATCCGCAGCGCGGGAGCGAGCAGCTTGGAGACGCTGCCGGCGTAGCAGACCTGCTCGGGCAGCATGCCCCGCAGCGCCGGCACCGGCGGGCGGTCGTAGCGGTGCTCGGCGTCGTAGTCGTCCTCGATGACCAGGCCGCCCCGCTGCGCCCAGCGCAGCAGCCGGCGGCGCCGGTCACCGTCGAGCACCACCCCGGTCGGGAACTGGTGCGCCGGGGTGAGCATCACCGCCGGGGCGCCGCTGGCCGCCAGCAGGTCCACCCGCAGCCCGTGCGCGTCGACCGGCACCGGCGGGGTGTCCAGCCGCCAGTTGCGCAGGTGCTGGCGTACGCCGAGGGAACCGGGATCCTCCACGGCGACGGTGTGCACGCCGTCGCCGTGCAGCACCTGGGCGAGCAGGCCGAGCGCCTGGGACACTCCGGCGACGATCACCACCTCGGCCGGGTCGACCCGGATGCCCCGGTTGCGGGCCAGCCAGGTGGCGACCGCGAGCCGCAGCGCGGGGGTTCCGGTCGGATCGCCGTACCCGAAGGCGGCGGGCGCGAGGCGGTGCAGCACCGCCCGTTCCGCGCGCAGCCAGGCCGCCCGGGGAAAGGCCGCCAGATCCGGTACGCCGGGCGTCAGGTCCAGTTCCGCCGGGGCGGTACGCAGGGCGTCGAAGACGTCGGTGTCGGGCTCGCAGGCGAACACCCCGACCCGGGCAGGTGCCGCCGGCGCGCGGGTGACCACCGCGGCGGGGGTGGCCACCACGACGGTGCCGGCCCGGCCCCGTCCCACCACGTGCCCGTCCTCGGTCAACCGTTGGTACGCCTCGGTCACCACGCCCCGGGACACACCCAGCTCGGCGGCGAGCACCCGGCTGGCCGGCAGGCGAGCCCCCACCGGCACCCGGCCGTCGGCGATGGCCGCCCGCAGCCGCCCGGCCAGCCAGTCGGCGCGCCCGCCAGGCGGGGCCTCGCCGACGTCGAGCTGGAGGAAATCGGCGCCGGCCGCTATGGACCCCTCGACTACCGGGGCTTTGGCCCTGTCCATCGGACCATTATGACCGCAGGGTGGACCGCATGAGCATCGCCTTCCTGCTGACCACGCTGGTCGTGGTGGCCACCCCGGGCACCGGAGTGGTCTACACGCTCTCCGCCGGGCTCGCCGCGGGCCGCCGCGCCGGACTCGTCGCCGCCGCCGGCTGCACGGTCAGCCTCGTCCCGCACCTGGCCGCCGCGGTCACCGGCCTGGCCGCTGTGCTCCGCGCCGGCACCCCGGCGTTCCGGGTGGTGACCTGGCTGGGCGTGGCGTACCTGCTCTGGATGGCCTGGTCCGCGCTGCGCGATCGGGGACCACTGCCGCTCGACGACGGCGCCCCGCCCCGCCCGACCGCCCGGCTGATCCTCGACGGGGTGCTGGTGAACCTGCTCAACCCGAAGGTGACCGTGTTCTTCGTGGCATTCCTGCCGCAGTTCGTACCCCCGGACGCGCCCGGGGCGGCGGCCCGGATGCTGGCCTGCGGCACGGTCTTCATGCTGACCACCTTCGTGGTCTTCGCCGGGTACGGCGTGCTGGCCGGCACGCTCCGGCGCCGGGTGCTGGCCCGGCCCCGGCTGACCGCGCTGCTGCGGCGCGGCTTCGCCGGCAGCTTCCTCGCCCTGGGCCTCGGCCTGGCCCTCACCGCCCGATAGGAGTTTCCCGTGCGTTTCCGGCACGATCCGCAGGTCTGGTCGACCTTTCCCGAGCTGGCCTGCGGCGTCCTGCACGTCACCGGCATCACCCCCACCGCCGACGTCGGCCCGTGGCTCACCCGGTACGCCGACGCTGCCCGGGCCCGCCTCGCCGCCGGTCCGGAGAGCGGATTCCCGGAGATCCAGGCGTGGCGGCGGGCCTTCGCCCGGATGGGGCTGGCACCGACCCGCTACCGGTGCGCCGCCGAGTCGCTGCTGCGCCGCTTCCGCCGCGACGGCCGCCTGCCCCGGCTGCACCCGCTGGTCGACCTGGGCAACGCCCTCTCCCTCGGGTACGCCGTGCCGGTGGCCGTCCTCGACGTCGACCGGATCGACGGGGACCTGGCGGTGCGGCCGGCCACCGGCGCGGAGACGTACCTGACCCTCGGCGGGGACGACGAACGCCCCGAGCCGGGCGAGACGGTCTTCGCGGACTCGGCCGGCCGGGCGCACTCCCGCCGCTGGACCCACCGGCAGAGCGGCTGGTCGGCGGTCCGCGAGGACACCACGGAGGTGCTGGTGGTGATCGAGGCGCTGCACGACGGCGGGGCCGAGACGGTGCCCCGGATGCTCGCCGAGCTGGCCTCGGCCGTGGCGGACCGGTGGCGGGCACCGGTCCGGTCGGCGGTGCTGACCGCCGACGCGCCGGTCTTCACGGGGGCGCCGGCGGTCAGCTGAGGGGGCTCCCGGGCGACCGGAGTCGCTGGGGAGCCCCCACCGGTCACAGCGTGGGCGGGTCCAGCCAGCGCCACGTGACGCCGTCGGCGGAGAGCCAGGCACCCGTGCTGTCCGGCCAGCCGGTCTGGACGTACCCGCCGGACACCGGCAGCGGGTCGGCGCCCGGCCCGAGGGGCGCGGGACGCAGCGTCGCGCCGCCGTCGGAACTGTTGAACATCAGGGGGTCCTCGCGGGCGGTGACACCGGCCTGGACCATCAGCACCCCGTCCGGCCGCACCGCCGCTCGGATCGTGCGCTCCCCGACCTTGGCCGTTCCCGTGGTACGCGCCCAGGTGCGGCCGCCGTCCGCGCTGCGCCAGATCACCAGGTCGCCCCGGACCCGGCCGACGGCGTAGGCGGTGCGACCGTCCTGGGTGGCCACTGCCGGTCCGCCGACATCGTCGGAGGCGGTGAGCCCGTCGGGGAACTCGTGCCGCCGCCAGGTTCGGCCGCCGTCCCGGCTGACCTCGACGGCGCTACCGGTCCAGGTCACGCGACCGCCGTCGCCGGCCTTCTCCCCGGTGCGGCCGCTGACCCAGAGGCCGGCGCCGATCGGCGCGCTCGCCACGGTCGCCGCGTTGTGCAGCGTGGACCGGTTGGCGAGCTGCGCGACGTCCCCGGTGGCCGGGTCCACCGCGACCAACGCCTCGCGGTCCGGGCCTGGTTGACGGGCCAGCACCGGCCACCCGGCCGGCAGCGCGTCCACCCGCCGCGCCTCGACCTGTCGCCAGGTGGCCCCGCCGTCGCTGCTGGCGGCCCACCGGGCGTGCGAACTGTCCGGGCTGGACCGGGGCAGATACCAGGCGACCAGGGTGCGGGGTCCCACCACCCGCAGGTCCACCAGAGCGTCGTCCGGCACCGGCAGCGCGCCGGTACGCCAGTGCCGGCCCCCGTCGTCGGTGCCCGCCCAACGGGGCGGGCAGCCGTCGCGGCACTCGTGGTATCGCAGATACACGTGGTTGAGATCACCGGCTCCCGGGCGCCCAGTGGAGAACTGCCGGCCCGGGCCGGGCGTGAGCGTGGGGCCCGGGGTGGGGATGAAGTCCGGGGTGCGGTCCGGGCCGAAGCCGGGAGCCGGCACTGGCGGACGCTCGGGCGCGGGGCGGCCCGCGACGGCGATCCCCGAACCGGTCGCCAACAGGGCCACCACGGCGACGGTGACGATCCGGTGTCGCTGGCGCCGCCGCCGGGCACGCGCGGCCACCTGCTCGAAGTGCGGCTTGAAGCCGGCCTGGGCGGCGACGTTCAGCCCGGCGAAGTCCAGCTCAGGCATGACGGACCTCCCGCTCGGCACAGGTCGGGGAGGTCGTCTGATCGGCGCGGACGTGCTCCGCCGAGTCGCCGGGGCCGGAGTCGCCGAGGTGGTCGGCCAGGGCACGGCGGGCCCGCACCAGGCGGGTCTTCACGGCCTCCACGGAGCAGCCCAGGGCGATCGCCACCTCGCTCACCGGGAGGTCGGCGAGGTGGTGCAGCACCACGGTCTCCCGGGCCTGCCGAGGCAGCCGCTGCAACGCCGCTACCAGGGCGACGTGGTCCGGCGACAGGGCCGGCGCGGTGCGTTGCGCCGGATCGAGCCGCCCGGAGCGGACGATCCGCCCCAGGACCACCCGACGCCGGTGCCGGGACCGGGCGACGTTCAACGCCACGGTCCGCAGCCACGCCTCCGGGTTCTCCACCAGCCGGAAGCGCCCGGGCCGCGCCAGGGCCCGGACGAACGCCTCCTGCACGACGTCCTGCGCCTCCGCGTAGTCGCCGGTCATCGCGTACATCTGGGCCACCAGGCGGGCCGCCGAGGCGGCGTACACCTCGCTGATCTGTTGCTGTGGGTCCACATCGTCCCCTCCCGTGTCGTCGTCGCACCCGGTACGACCGACGAGTGGGCGGCGAGGTGACATCCGGTCGACCGAGGGCGTCAGTCCTCGTCGGGCCAGCGGGGGTCGGGCTCCTCGATCCAGCGGACCCGCCCGGCGTCCGGGCCGAGGATCTCGTCGAACTCGGCCCGGGTGATCTCCCCGTTGCGCAGCCGCCGGACGTTGGCGACGAACCGGACCATGCCCGCGCCCCGGAGATCCGGCTCCGGCGCCAGGCCGCTCGCCGTGGCCAGCGACCGGGCCTCGTCGGCGACCTGGCGCGGGTCGTCGGGGTCGACCGGCTCGCCGTGCAGCTCGCGCAGCGCCACGGCGAGGCGGGCGTCGGCGGCGGGGCTGGTGCCCCAGGACCGGGCGAGGTCGACCGTCCGGCCGAGGGTGTCCTCACCCACCTTCTCGACGCGCAACTCGGCGCGCATCATCCGATGAAAGAGGACGGTCACGGCGTCGGCATCGTCGGCGATCATGTCCGGCACGGTAGCCGGACGGTGCGACAGTCCCGCCGGCCCGCTCACTCCTCGCCGGGCCGCTCAGCCCACGCCGAGCCGGGAGAGGTCATACGGCCACCCCGAGGATCCGTCGGGCGTTTCCGCCGGCCACCGCCGCCACCGCCAGCGGGTCCAGATCGGCGTGGCGCAGGCGCAGCCGGGGCACCACGGCCTCGTGGAACGGGGTACGTGAGCCGTAGAGCAGGCGCTCGACGCCGACCTGCGCGGCCACCGTCTCCAAGGCGTCCGGGGAGTTGAGCAGCCGGGTCGAGGTGTGGAAGCCGGGCTCGTCGCGGGCGACCACGACGAAGTCGCCCAGGTAGTAGAAGTGCGTGTCGAGGAAGACCACGGTCGTGCCGCGCAGGGGCCGCCAGAACCGGCGTACGTCGCCGCCGGCCAGCAGCACCAGTCCGGCTTCGGTGGCGCGTCGGGCGACGTGCCGCACGGACGGGAAGTCCGGCTCCACCCGCTGCTCGTCGGGGAAGAGCCGAACGGCCCGGACGCCCCGCTCGGCGAGCCGGACCACCTCCCGCTCGGCACCCAGCGGGTCCCGCAGGTCCACCGCGCCCACGGGCAGCACGTCCGGCCCGGCGAGGGCGGCCACCTCGTCATTGCCGCTGGGCACGTCGAACAGGGCCGCCCGCAGGCTGGCCACGGCCGCCGCGGCGATGCCGTTGGTGGCGAGCGCCGCACGTACCTGGACCGGGTCGCCATCCGGCCCGGGTCGATCGGCGTACCGGCCGACCAGGACGTCGACGTCGAACGTGACCGGTGGAAGGTCGTCCGCCGCGAACGGCCTCCGGGCGCCCTCCCGCTCGTGGCCGGTCACTGCAGCACCCGGGCCCGGTCCGCGCCGGGCAGGTCGGGACCGTACGGGTCGACGGCGTACCGGGACGGGACGCGTCCCTCGTGGGCCGCGATCCACAGCATGCGCTGCACGTAACCTTCCATCGGTTCGGTGAAGGCGGCGCCGGCGAGGCGGCGACTCGGTCACAGTCATGGCCGCAACCAGGCTAGGGTTGGCGATTCACAGGCGTCAACGCCGCGCCGGCCCGCCCGAAATGGTCCGTTGCCGCGGGTCGGTCGAAGCGCCCGCGCCAGGCGGCCGCCGTCACGTACGGTGGCAGCGGCACCACCGCGCCCGCCGCGACGGCGTACGGCGCGGCGGCCGCGGGCGTCCGGTATGGGAGCGGGAGATGGGCAGACGACCGGCGCGGGGGCACCGGAACGTGCCGCACACCGCCGACGTACGGATCGAGGCGTGGGCGCCCGACCGGGAGGACTGCGTGGCCGAGGCGGTGAGCGCCCTGGTCGACACCTTCGTCGACACCGCCGGCGCGGACGGCACCACCGAGACCGAGTTCTCCGTTCCGCCGGGCAACGACGAGAACATGCTGGTCACCGTCCTCGACGAGGTGATCTTCAGGATGGAGACCGCGGGCGTGTTGCCGCTGGCCACCGACGTACGCCCGACCGACGGCGGCGGGCTGCTGGTGCGGTGGTGGACGGTGGACACCGACGCGGTGGAACTGGTCGGCGCGGTGCCCAAGGCGGTGGCGCTGCACGAGCTGCGCTTCGGCCCGGACCAGGACGGCTGGTCCTGCGCGGTCACGCTGGACGTGTGACCGGCGACCCCTCGGGGTGCGGTCAGCCCTTCGCCACGCCGAGCGGGACGAGCCGGGCGACCCGCCGGCAGAGCCCGGCCCCCTCGGTGGCCTCGATGACGGCGGTGATGTCCTTGTACGCGGTGGGCATCTCCTCGGCCAGTCCCTTCCGGGACTTGCCCCGGACCGCGATGTCCTGCGCCTCCAGCTCGCGGCGCGGATCGTGCCCCCGGACCGCCTTGGTGGCCTGCTTGCGACTCTGCGTCCGGCCGGCGCCGTGGCAGGTGGAGGCGAACGCGGGTGCCCCCGGTGTCCCGACCAGCACGTACGAGTCGGTGCCCATCGACCCGGGGATCAGCACCGGCTGCCCGACCGGGCGCAGGTCCTCCGGCAGGTCCGGGTGCCCCGGCGGCAACGCCCGGGTGGCGCCCTTGCGGTGTACGCAGAGCCGCCGCTGGTCGCCGTCGACGCCGTGGGTCTCGATCTTCGCGAGGTTGTGTGAGACGTCGTACACCAGGTCCAGGTCGCCGCCGGTGATCCGCTGGAACACCTGCCGGGCCGAGTGGTGCAGCAGTTGCCGGTTGGCCCGGGCGTAGTTCGCCGCGGCGGCCATCGCACCGAGATAGGCGCGCCCCTCGTGGGACGACACCGGCGCGCAGGCGAGCTGCCGGTCCGGCACCTGGATGCCGTATCGGGGCATCACCTGCTCCATGGTGTGGATGTAGTCGGTGGCGATCTGGTGCCCCAGCCCCCGCGACCCGCAGTGGATCATCACGCAGACCTGGCCCGTGCGCAGCCCGAATGCGCCGGCCACCGCCTCGTCGTAGACCTCCTCCACGGCCTGCACCTCGAGGAAGTGGTTTCCGGAGCCGAGGCTGCCGACCTGGCCGGCGCCGCGCTCCACCGCCCGGTCGCTCACCTGGGCCGGGTTCGCGTCGCCGACCGCGCCGTAGTCCTCGCAGCGGTCCAGGTCCCGCTGGACGCCGTAGCCGCGTTCGACGGCGTAGCGGGAGCCGCCACGCAGCACCGCGTCGAGCTCGCCCCGGTCGTTCAGGTGCCACACCGCGCCCTTGCCCATGCCGCGCGGGGTGGCCTCCCCCAGGCCGTCCATCAGCGCGTCCAGTCGGGGCCGGAGCTCGTCGCGGTTGAGGTGCGCGGCGAGCAGCCGGACGCCGCAGGAGATGTCGAAGCCCACGCCGCCGGGCGAGACGACCCCGCCCGCCTCGACGTCGGTGGCGGCAACCCCGCCGATCGGGAAGCCGTAGCCCCAGTGGATGTCCGGCATGGCGTACGAGGCGCCGACGATGCCGGGCAGGGTGGCCACGTTCGCCACCTGGTCCAGCGACTTGTCCGCCCGGGCGTCCGGCAGCAGCGACCGGGACGCGAAGATCACCCCCGGGACCCGCATCGGGTCATGCCGGTCGATCCGGAACCGGTACGGCGACTCCTCGACCAGCTCCATGCGGCACGGCTACCCCGCTGCGGGGCGGTTACACCACGCGGCTGTGCGGGTTTCGGTGGTGGGTGGGGCCGACCGTGCCCGGCTTCGGGCGGTCGGGCTTGATCCCTCCGCCGGGTCGACCCCACTCCCGTCGTGGTTCGGCTCGGTCGGTTGGTGGCGGCTCAACCCACCACAGCATCTTTGGTTTCCGACAGTGCTCCGCGTTCGGGGTAGTGGCAGGCGGTGAGCTGCCTGCCGCCGTCGCGGGTGATCAGTGGGGGTTCTTCGGTGGCGCAGTGGTCCTGGGCTTTCCAGCAGCGGGTGCGGAAGCGGCAGCCCGATGGTGGGTTGAGGGGGGTGGGTACGTCTCCGGTGAGGCGGATGCGTCCGGCGGGGCCGAGGGTGGTGACGTCGGGGATGGCGGACAGCAGGGCTCGGGTGTAGGGGTGTTGGGGGTGTTGGTAGATGTCGTTGCGGTCGCCGATTTCGACGATTTTGCCGAGGTACATGACGGCGACGCGGTGGCAGAAGTGGCGGACGACGGCGAGGTCGTGGGCGATGAAGACGAAGGCCAGGTCGAGGTCGCGTTGCAGGTCGCGTAGGAGGTTGATGACCTGGGCCTGGATGGAGACGTCGAGGGCGGAGACGGGTTCGTCGGCGACGATGAGTTTGGGGCGTAGGGCGAGGGCGCGGGCGATGCCGATGCGTTGGCGTTGGCCGCCGGAGAATTCGTGGGGGTAGCGGTTGTAGTGCTCGGGGTTGAGGCCGACGAGTTCGAGCAGCTCTTGGACGCGTTTCTTGATGCCGCCGGGTGGGTTGATGCCGTTGACCTGCAGCGGCATGGCGACGATCCGGCCGACGGTGTGGCGGGGGTTCAGCGAGGCGTAGGGGTCCTGGAAGATGATCTGCAGGTCCTGCCGCAGCGGCCGCAGCTCACCGCGGCGGGCGTGCGTGATGTCCCGACCGGAAAACTCGATCGACCCGGAGGTGGAGTCCAGCAGCCGGACCAGCATCCGCCCGGTGGTGGTCTTGCCGCAGCCCGATTCCCCGACCAGGCCGAGCGTCTCACCCGGGCGGACGTCGAGGTCCACGCCGTCCACCGCCCGCACGAGCGCGCGGCTGCCGAGGGCACCCCGGACGGGGAAGTGCTTGGTCAGGCCGCGCACCCGCAGCAGCGCCTCGGGTGCGCGCGGCTCGGGTTCGCCGACGATGGCGGCCGGCAGCCGGCCGTTGACCGTGCTCATCTCGCCACCCCCACCTGGGCGATCTCGTCGCGGTAGATGCGTTGCCGGGCGGCCTCCGGCAGGTGGCAGGCGACCAGATGCCCCCGCTCGACCACCTGGCGCAGCTCGGGCACGTCGGTGCGGGAACGGTCGCCATTGCGGTCCGCGTAACGGCAGCGCGGGTGGAAGGCACACCCCGAGGGCAGGTTGATCAACGAGGGCGGATTGCCCTTGATCGGCACCAGGTCCGCGTCCGCGTCACCGTGCAACGACGGCACACTCGACAA
>NZ_JBIAHQ010000015.1:0-192565 GCF_042870725.1 Micromonospora sp. NPDC006431 | reverse complement strand
TTGTCGAGTGTGCCGTCGTTGCACGGTGACGCGGACGCGGACCTGGTGCCGATCAAGGGCAATCCGCCCTCGTTGATCAACCTGCCCTCGGGGTGCGCCTTCCACCCGCGCTGCCGTTACGCCGACCGTAACGGAGACCGTTCCCGCACCGAGGTGCCCGAGTTGCGGCCGGCTGGGGAGGCGGGACACCTGGTCGCCTGCCACCTGCCGGCCGAGGAGCGCACCCGGCTCTACCAGCAGGACATTGCCCAGGTGGGAGTCGCGCAATGACCGAACCACTGCTCAAGGTGCGCGGGCTGACCAAGCACTTCCCGGTGCGCGACGGGTTTCGGGCCAAGGGCGCCGTCCGCGCCGTCGACGGGCTGGACTTCGACGTCCGGCCGGGGGAGACGCTCGGCCTGGTCGGGGAATCGGGCTGCGGCAAGACCACCACCGGGCGGATGCTGGTCCGACTGCTGGACTCCACCTCCGGGTCGATCGAGTTCGCGGGACGGGACATCACGCACGCCCGCCGCGGTGAGTTGCGGCCGCTGCGGCAGGACCTGCAGATCATCTTCCAGGACCCCTACGCCTCGCTGAACCCCCGCCACACCGTCGGCCGGATCGTCGCCATGCCGCTGCAGGTCAACGGCATCAACCCACCCGGCGGCATCAAGAAACGCGTCCAAGAGCTGCTCGAACTCGTCGGCCTCAACCCCGAGCACTACAACCGCTACCCCCACGAATTCTCCGGCGGCCAACGCCAACGCATCGGCATCGCCCGCGCCCTCGCCCTACGCCCCAAACTCATCGTCGCCGACGAACCCGTCTCCGCCCTCGACGTCTCCATCCAGGCCCAGGTCATCAACCTGCTACGCGACCTGCAACGCGACCTCGACCTGGCCTTCGTCTTCATCGCCCACGACCTCGCCGTCGTCCGACACTTCTGCCACCGCGTCGCCGTCATGTACCTCGGCAAAATCGTCGAAATCGGCGACCGCAACGACATCTACCAACACCCCCAACACCCCTACACCCGAGCACTGCTGTCCGCCATCCCCGACGTCACCACCCTCGGCCCCGCCGGACGCATCCGCCTCACCGGAGACGTGCCCACCCCCCTCAACCCACCATCGGGCTGCCGCTTCCGCACCCGCTGCTGGAAAGCCCAGGACCACTGCGCCACCGAAGAACCCCCACTGATCACCCGCGACGGCGGCAGGCAGCTCACCGCCTGCCACTACCCGGAGACCGGAACGATCAGCCAGGACTCCGGGCCGGCCGGCGCGACCGCCGAGGAGGTGTCGAAGTGAGCCTGTCCCCGGTCGAGGGCGTGGCCCTCGCCGAGATCGAGTCCACCGGTGCGGGTCCCGAGGAGAAGAGGCTCGTCGGGCGCTCGCCCGGCCAACTGGTCTGGAGCCGGCTGCGCCGGGACCGCACCGCGCTGGTCAGCGGCATCGTGCTGGCCGTGCTCATCCTGGCGGCGTTGGCGGCGCCGCTGATCTCGCGGCTCTACGGGACGTCGCCGAGCCAGCAGTTCGGGGACCTGCTGGACGCCACCGGCATGCCGCTCGGCTACGTGGGCGGGGTCAGCGGCGACCACTGGTTCGGACTCGAGCCGGGCCTGGGCCGGGACATCTTCATCCGGATGATCTACGGCATCCGCACCTCGCTGCTGATCGCGCTCGGCGCCGCCGTGGTGACCACGACGATGGGTGTCGTGCTCGGGATCGTCGCCGGTTACCTGGGCGGCGTGGTCGACGCGGTGATCGGTTGGTTCACCGACGTCGCCCTGGCGATGCCGTTCCTGGTCTTCGCGCTGGCCGTGGTGCCGACGTTCTCGCTGCGCTTCTACGGTCCCCGGGACGCGATCCCGACCTGGTTCGCGGTCACCACGCTGATCGTGGTCTTCGCCGCGTTCGGCTGGACCGGCACCGCCCGACTGGTACGCGGGCAGGTGGTGTCGCTGCGCGAGCGGGAGTTCGTGGAGGCGGCCCGGGCCAGCGGGGCCGGGCTGGGGCACATGCTCTTCCGGCAACTGCTGCCGAACATCTGGGCCCCGATCCTGGTGTCGTTCTCGCTCGCCGTGCCGTCGTACGTGACGGGCGAGGCGGCCCTGTCCTTCCTCGGCGTCGGGCTGCCCGAGTCGGTGCCCAGCTTCGGCCGGATGATCTACCGCAGCATCGACTACCTGCAGACCGACCCGGCGTACGTCTTCTTCCCCGGCATCACCATCTTCGCGCTCGTGCTCGCGTTCAACCTCTTCGGCGACGCGCTGCGCGACGCGCTCGACCCGAAGTCGTCACGGTAAGGGGTTCGGCACATGGTGCGGTTCCTGCTGAAGCGGCTGCTGCTGGCGGTCTCGGTGCTGCTCGCGGTGAGCGTCGTCAGCTTCCTGATGTTCTTCGCGCTGCCCCGCGACCCGGTGACCGGCATGTGCCCGAAGAACTGCAACGCCGAACGCCTGGAGCGGGTGCGTACCGAGCTGGGGCTGAACGACCCGAAGCCCCAGCAGTACGTCAACTACATGAAGGGCATCTTCGTCGGCCGCGACCTGGGCAGCGCGCAGGGCGGCAAGTGCGAGGCACCCTGTCTCGGCTACTCCTACGTCAACAGTGAGGCGGTCAGCGATACCTTCGCCCGGGTGCTGCCGGTGACGTTGAACGTCGTGCTCCCGGCGGCGGTGCTGTGGCTAGCCATCGGGGTGGGGCTCGGGATGATCTCGGCACTCCGGAGAGGTTCGCTGCTCGACCGCGTCTCGATCGGGCTCACGCTGACCTTCGCCTCGTTGCAGCTCTACTTCGTCGGGGCCGTGCTCCTGCTGATCTTCGTCTACTCGCTGAAGATCCTGCCGACGCCCCGGTACACGCCGATCTTCGAGAATCCGGTGGAGTGGGCGCGCGGGCTGGTGCTCGCCTGGGTGACCCTGGCCCTGCTCTTCTCCGCGATCTACGCGCGGCTGTCCCGAGCCCAGATGCTCGAGACGCTCTCCGAGGACTTCGTGCGCACGGCTCGGGCCAAGGGCGTGGCGAAGCGGAAGGTCTACGGGCGGCATGCACTGCGGGCGGCGATCACCCCGATCGTGACGATCGCCGGCATCGACGTGGGCGCGGCACTCGGCGGCACGGTCATCACCGAGACGACGTTCGGCATCCAGGGGCTGGGGCGTACCGCCGTGGAGGCGGTCCGCCAGGGCGACCTGCCGACCATCATGGCCACCGTGCTGATCTCCGCGCTCTTCGTGGTCGTCGCGAACATCGTGGTCGACCTGCTCTACGCGTACATCGATCCGCGGGTACGCCTCGGCTGAGCTCGCGTGTCGCCGTCGATTCGTTATCTGCTCGAAATTTACCGCAGATGAAAGCTGAGCGAAGCTTTCCTTCATTGGACCCGGAGGAGTGAGTATGCGAGCAAGACTCGCCACCGCCATGGGCGGTGCGATGGCACTGGTGGTCGCCCTCAGTGCGTGCAGCAAGAACACCGGCGACAACGCCGACAAGGTGGACACCAACAAGCCCCGCAGCGGCGCCATCGCGACCGACCCCAAGGACTCGCTCGGCCCGGCGGCCGAGGTGCCCGGCGCGGCCAAGGGCGGCACCTTCTACATCCTGCGGGAGAACAAGATCTCCCACCTGGACCCGCAGCGGGTCTACTCGTTCGCCGGGCTGATGGGCAGCCAGCTCTACGCCCGGTTCCTCACCACGTTCAAGGACGACGGCAAGGGCAACGTGACCCTGGTCGGTGACCTGGCCGAGACCCCCGGCAAGAACGTCAACAACGACTGCAAGGTCTGGGAATTCAAGATCAAGCAGGGCGTCAAGTTCGAGGACGGCCGTCCGATCACCTCCAAGGAGATCGCGTACGGCATCGCCCGCTCGTTCGACCCCGACCTGACCGGCGGCCCCACCTACCTGCAGGAGTGGCTGGCCGACAGCCCGCAGTACGACACCAAGTGGAACTTCAAGGCCAACAAGACCTCGCTGCCGCCGGGCCTCAGTACCCCGGACGCGCAGACGCTGCGCTTCGAGTTCAACAAGCCGCGCTGTGACCTGCCGTTCGCCGTGTCGCTGCCGGCCACCGCGCCGCTGCCGCCGGACAAGGACACCGGCGTCAACCTGGACAACCAGCCGTTCTCGTCCGGGCCCTACAAGTTCACCAAGAACCAGCCCGGCGTGGAGATGGTGCTGGAACGCAACCCGAACTGGGACCCGGCCACGGACCCGGTGCGGCACGCGTACCCGGACAAGTTCGTCTGGTCGCTCGGCCCGGACCAGGCCACCCAGACCAACCGGGTCCTCGCCGGCACCGGCAACGACGCGGCGGCGGTGGCCACCGGCGGCGTGCCGTCCGAGCTGATCGCGAAGGTTACCGGTGACCCGGCCCTCAAGGCGCGCATGATCGTCGCGGCGACGCCGAACGCGTTCCGGCTGAGCATCAACACGACGCGGGTCACCGACCTGTCCGTGCGGCAGGCGATCAACTACGCGATCGACCGCAGCAGCATCACCAAGAACCTCGGCGGCCCGTACGGCGCCGTGCCGCTCACCACCCTGCTGCCGCCCACCACGCTCGGCTACAAGCAGTTCGACGCGTACCCGGCCGGCGAGAGCGGCAACCCGGACAAGGCCAAGGAGTTGCTCGCCGGCAAGTCGGTGAACCTGGTGCTCGGCACCGGCGACGAGACCTGGCAGCAGGAGACCGCCACCCAGGTCAAGGCCGCCCTGGAGAAGGCCGGCTTCACCGTCACCATCAAGCCCATCCCCGCGGACGGCTACCTCGACTTCGTGAAGAAGAAGAGCAACCCGTGGGACATCTGGGTCGACTCGTGGGCGGCCGACTGGCCCAGCGGCGCGGCGATCCTGCCGGTGCTCTTCGACGGCCGCGCCATCAAGGCCGAGGGCAGCAACAACACCTCCCAGCTCAACAACGACGCCATCAACGCCGAGTTCGACCGGGTGCTCGCGGAGGACCCGGCGAAGCAGGCCGAGGAGTGGAGCAAGCTGGACGAGCGGCTCATGAAGGAATCGGCGCCCGCGGTGCCGCTGTACAACGAGGTCACCTCCATCGCACACGGCGAGAAGGCCGGTGGTGTCTTCATCGGCAGCATCTTCGGCTGGCCCAGCTTCGTGGACGCCTACGTGAAGCAGTGACGGCCTGACAGCAAGGGGCCCCTGCTCAACGCCGCGCGTTGAGCAGGGGCTCTTGCGCTATCGCTTGGGCGGCACCAGGTGCCCTTCCTTACAGGTTCCGGCGGAGGAAGTCCAGCTCCAGGCGGAGCAGGCGTTCGGCGACGCCCCCGGCGGCCATGTGGCTGGCCCCGGTGAGCGGCAGCACCGCGTGCGGCCGGCCGGCGGCCAGCAGCGCCGCCGAGAGCCGCAGCGTGTGCGCGGCCACCACGTTGTCGTCGACCAGGCCGTGCACCAGCAGCATCGGCCGGGCCTGCGCCGGGTCGCCGACCGGCTCGGCGGCCAGCTCGACCAGCGAATGGTGGGCGTAGACGTCCATCCCGTCGTCCGGCATGCCCAGGTAGCGCTCGGTGTACGCGGTGTCGTACAGCCCCCAGTCGGTGACCGGGGCGCCGACGATCGCGCAGCGGAACAGCTCCGGGTGGCGCAGCACCGCCAGCCCGGCCAGCCAGCCGCCGAACGACCAGCCCCGCACCGCCACCCGGGCCAGGTCGAGGTCCGGGTGCTTGCCGGCGAGCGCGGTCAGCGCGTCCACCTGGTCGGCCAGGATCACGTCGGCCACCCGGCGGTGGATCGCCTTCTCGAACGACGGCGCGATGCCCGGGGTGCCGCGGTTGTCGATGGTCACCACGGCGAAGCCCTGCTCCGCCCACCACTGCCGCTCCAGCCAGGCCGCCCGGGCGGCGATCACCTCCTGGTGCCCCGGCCCGCCGTAGACGTCCAGCAGCACCGGCAGCTTCGTGCCCTTGACGTGCTCACCCGGGTAGAGCACCGCGCTCGGCAGCCGCCGGTCGGTCACCCGGACCATGGTCGGCCGCGGCGCGTACGGCGGGGTCGCGGCGCGCGAGCGCAGCTCGCCCACCTCCCGGTCGCCGTGCCACACCGTCCAGCGGGTGCCCGGGTGCTCCAGCGACGCGATGCCAACCACCAGCGTGGCGCCGCCGATCGCGGCGGTGTGCCAGCCCGGGTCGCTGCCCATCCGGCGGGCGTCCACCCCGCCGCCGATCACCGTGCGGACCCGGTAGAGGTGGCGCTGGCTCGGCTCGCCCTCGCTCGCCTCGACCAGCAGGTCGGTCGGGGCGCCGCCGTTGGCGGGCAGCCGCCCCACCACCCGGCGCACGTAGAGCGAGGGCGGGGTGAGCAGGGTGCCGTCGGCGAACAGGCACCGCGCGTCGTACCCGTCGTGGGCCAGCTCGCCGCCGACCAGCACCCGACCGTCCGGCAGGTGTGCCGGGGTACCCGGGATCGGCTCCACCCAGCGCGGGTCGGCCAGCTCCGCGTGCACCTGCGTCTCCCCGGTACGCGGGTCCACCGCGAGCACCAGCCCGTGCTGCTGCGACCGGCGCAGCACGGTGATCAGCGGCCCGCCGTCGGCCCAGTCGACCGAGGTCAGGTAGGGGTAGGTCTCCCGGTCCCAGTGCACGTCGACCCAGCCGCCGTCGAGGTCGAGCAGGTGCAGGCTGACCTCGGCGTTCGGCCCGCCCGCCCGGGGGTACGCGACGGTCGTCGGCGGGCTCGCCGGGTCGGCCGGGTCGTGCAGGTGCCAGTGCGGCAGCCGGGACTCGTCCACCCGGGCGGCCAGCACCGAGCGCCCGTCCGGAGCCCACCAGTAGCCGCGGAACCGGTCGAACTCCTCCGCCGCGATGTGCTCGGCGAGCCCCCAGGTCACGCCGCTGTCCTCACCGGCCAGGAGGTTGTCGGTGCCGTCCGGCTCGACCACCCGGAGCTGGCCCCGGCGTACCCCCTCGGCGGCGTCGGTGACGTAGGCCAGTCGTTCGCCGGTGGGGTCGGGGCGGGGGTCGATCACCGGGCCGATCGCGGTCACCTCGACCACGTCGCCGTGCACCAGGTCGGCCCGGAACAGCCGGCCGGCCAGCGCGAACGCGGCCACCCGGCCGGCGGCGTCCAGGGCGTAAGAGCCGATGCCGCCAGCGGCGAGCCGCAGCCGCTCGCGCAGCGCCCGCTCGCCCGGGGCCAGCGCGGTCGGGTCGCCCTCCGTGCCGAGCAGCACCGCCGGGTCGGCGACCAGCCGCTCCTCGCCGGAGGTGACGTCCAGCAGCCAGAGCGCGTCGGCCGGGTCCTCCGGTCCGGAGGAGCGCAGGAAGATCACCCGGGAACCGTCGTCCGCGACGGAGACGGCGCGCGGCGCCCCGTGGCTGAACCGACGGGTACGGGCGGCCAGCTCGGGATAGTCCACGCCTCGGATCGTAGAGGCGTGTCGTGCGTGATGTGGCCGACCTGCGCGGACGCGTAAGCGTCGGGGGAAGAGGACCGCCGGTTAGAGTGACGGTCGTGACGAAGCTGCCCGATCGACGCCTCCTGCTGGTCCACGCGCACCCGGACGACGAGTCCATCGGCACCGGCTCGACGATGGCGCACTACGCCGCCACCGGCGCCCACGTCACCCTGGTCACCTGCACCTTGGGGGAGGAGGGCGAGATCCACGTACCGGAGCTGGCCCAGCTCGCCGCGGCCGCGGCCGACCAGCTCGGCGGGTACCGGATCGGCGAGCTGGCCGCCGCCTGCGCCGCGCTCGGCGTCACCGACCACCGCTTCCTCGGCGGTGCGGGCCGCTACCGCGACTCCGGCATGATGGGCCTGCCCACCAACGAGCACCCCCGGGCCTTCTGGGGGGCCGACATCGACGAGGCCGCCGGCCACCTGCTGGAGATCATGCGGGAGATCCGGCCGCAGGTCATGATCACGTACGACCCGAACGGCTTCTACGGCCACCCCGACCACATCCAGGCCCACCGGGTGGCGATGCGCGCCCACGAGCTGGCCGTGGCCGAGGGGATCGCCCCGGCGAAGGTCTACTGGACGGCGATGCCGCGCAGCGTGCTGGAGGCGGGCCTTGACGCGTTCACCGAGACCTCGGACAACCCGTTCGCCGGCATCGACGGCGTCGACGACCTGCCGTTCGGCACGCCGGACCCGGAGATCGCCGCGCGGATCGACGCCACCGAGCGACACGTCGCCAAGGAGGCGGCGATGCGGGCCCACGCCACCCAGATCCCGGCCACCTCCTGGCTCTACTCGATCGCCGGCAACTTCGGCGCCGAGTTCATGGGCGTGGAATATTTCACCCTCGCGGTCGGCGAGAAGGGCCCGGGCAGCGGCCCGTACGGCTGGGAGGACGACCTCTTCGCCGGGCTGCCACTGGACGGACCGGACCGGTCCCCGGTCGCGGCGGCCGGTCTCCGGTGACGGTGCCGGCCGTACCGATGTCGGTCGCCCCCGAGCAGCAGCCCGCTCCGCCGCCCGCGCGGCCGGCGCGGGTGCTGGACCTCGCCCTGCGGGTCGCCGGCGGGGTGGTGGCGGTCTGGGCGGGCGTGCTGGCCGCGGTGCTGGAGCTGCTCTTCGCCACTTGGGCCTGGGAGGTGGTCAAGGGTCGGCCCGGCGGCGCGGTCAAGGCGGTGGTCGGGACCTCCCTCGCGGTGGGCGGGATCGCCGCGGTGGTGGTGCTGACGATCCTGGTGGGCTGGTTCGCCCACGTCGCGGTCGGTACGCGCTGGGCGGCGGCGCTGCCCGCCCTGCCCTGGTTCCTGGTGATCGTCGCGGGCGGGATCCGGACAGCCGAGGGTGACCTCGCGCTGAGCGGGGACAACCTGCTCGGCCTGGGGCTGGTGGTGGCCGGCGCGATCACCTTCGCGGTGCTGGGCTTCCGGCAGCTCGTGGTGCCGCCGAACGCCGCCCACTGAGGCTGGCACCGCGCGGGATGGACCGCGTAACGCCGATGCGCTCCAGGTCGCCGCTGGGCCAGCCCGCAATCACGGCCGCCACGAGCAGGACGACCGTGCATCCCATGCGGTTGAGCGGCGTCCCGGTGGGCGCATCCGGCGGACCGGACGCGGGGCGCAGGTCGATGACCCACGGTGATGAGTGGCTCGCCGAGGCGGCGGCTCGTCGCTGCCTTTGCTCTGCAGCCATCCACGCATCAGTAACGTAGCGTGGTCTCAGCCGGGGCTGATGCGTGCCCGTGCACGCGACGAATGGCCAGCTCAAGGCGGTGCTGCGTCCGTGGCTGCAGAGCAAAGCGCCGAGAGGGTCCCACCGGCGGCGACGCGGGCGTGCACGCTGAGTGATCGACCCAGGTTGTCGCGCTGCGTAGTCGAACATGGCGACCGTTGCGGCCGAACCGGCCGGCACGACGGGCCTGGGCCCCGACTCGGGCCGGGCCCGAGGACCGGTTGCGCCCCGGCCTCGGTGCCACGGTGCAGACGCCGCATAGGTTGCGGTGGTAGATATTCCTGCCAAGGAGTCCGCCGTGGGGGCGGGCGCTACGGCGGGAGGCGTGCGATGAGGGAGCGGTGGCGCGCGGTCGGCGTGCTGGCGGCGGCGCTGTTCGTGGTCAACGTGGTGGCCCGGTTGCTGATCAAGTTCGCTTTTCCGGACAACGACACCGCCAGTGACCGCGTCTCCCTGGCGATGTTCCTGGTGATCGGGCTGATCCTCGCCGTGCTCGCCTTCCGCTGGGGTGCCGACCGGCCGCTGGGCCGCCTGGCCGGTGACCTGGCCGCCGCGGTCGCCGTGGCGCTGGCGCTGACCGTGTTCGTCGGTCCGCTGCTGGTCGGCGAGAACCCGTTCGGCGGGGGCGCCGGGCTGTTCTTCGCCCAGATCTGGCTCTACCTGGCGGCCACCGCGGCCGGCGTGCTGGTGGGCTACCTGAGCCTCACCGCGCTCGGCCGGGACTACCGCTCCCAGCAGCTCAAGCGGTTCGCCGAGCTGAAGGCGGCCAAGCCGCGCAAGGTGGTCCGTCGCTGATCCTGGCGGTGCCCCGCGCCGCCCCCGGTCAGGCCGGGGCGACCCGGGTCAGATAGGTGTGGTGGGTCGTGAAGCCGAGCCCCCGGTAGAGGTTCACGGCCGGGGTGTTGCGCTGCTCCACCTGGAGGAACGCGTGCGTGGCGCCCTCCGCCAGGCCCCACTGGACCAGGGATCGGATCACCCGGCCGGCCAGCCCCTGCCGGCGCGCCTCGGGCAGCACCTCGATCGACGTCAGCCCCAGCCAGCGACCGCCGCCGGTCACCGTGCCCCGGCCGGCGGCGAGCAGCCGGCCGTCGGCGTACACGTGGGCGAAGCGGATCCGGTCCACGGCGGTGAGCACGTGTCGGGCGGCGTCCGGCAGGCCGCCCTTGCGGCCCGCGGCGATCGCCAGCCAGTCGTCGGAGGGGGCCGGGGTGAGCTCGACCGGGGGCTCGCCCCGCCCGGGCCGGGACCCCGGGGCCAGGTCGGTGCCCGCTCGCCCGGCAGGCGGCGCGGCCAGCGCGGCGAGCGCGGCCGTCTGCACCAGCACCGGTGGCCGGGCGGCAAAGCCCCGGGCGTCCAGCTCCGCGCCGACCGGCGCGGCCAGCGGCAGCGGGGTGTTCACCAGGGCCGGCTGGCCGTGATCGGCGTACCAGTGCTGCACGGCGTCCAGCGCGGCGGGCAGCGGGCGGTCCGGGTCGCCGACCGGCAGCGCCGAGTTGGCCCGGCCGGTCCAGCCCGCGGCGCTGCGCAGCAGCCAGTCGCCGAGTCGGCCGCGTACCGGGGCGGGCCAGGCCTCGTCGGCGGCCAGTTCCAGGGCGGCCACCGCGGTGGCGGTGGGCCGGCGGGCCGCCGGGACCCGCTTGGCCCGGTGCACCTCGCCGACGGGGACCCGTAACCGCCCATGGTCGGTGGCCAGCGTGATGTGGGTCTCGCTCAGCTCGACCAGATCACCGAGTGCGTCGGAGAAGAGCGGTCTGCCCTCGCGAATCCCCACAATCCGGCGGACCACGATCCGGTGTCCTACGTCCTGCTGTCGGAGCACGATCGACCCCCTCCCCGGCGAGATACTAGGCTCTTACCGTCGCGGGTGATCGCGATGAGTCTTGCGGAGGAGAAGACCGGTGACCTACATCATCGCCGAGCCGTGCGTGGATGTGCTCGACAAGGCATGCATCGAGGAGTGCCCGGTCGACTGCATCTACGAGGGCAACCGGATGCTCTACATCCACCCCGACGAGTGCGTCGACTGCGGTGCCTGTGAGCCGGTCTGCCCGGTCGAAGCGATCTTCTACGAGGACGACGTCCCGGAGCAGTGGAAGGACTACACCGGGGCGAACTACGAGTTCTTCGAGGACCTGGGCTCGCCCGGCGGCGCCTCCAAGATCGGCAAGGTGGAGAAGGACGCCACGTTCGTGGCCGCCCAGCCGCCGCGCGGAGAGGGCCACTGAACCGGCCCGCGCCGGTGTCGTCGCGGCTGCCCGACTTCACCTGGGACACCCTGGACGCCGCGGCCGCGACGGCCGCGGCGCACCCGGACGGTCTCATCAACCTCTCGATGGGCACGCCCGTCGACCCGGTGCCGCCGGTGATCCGGCAGGCGCTGGCCGACGCGTCGGACGCCCCGGGCTACCCGCTCACCGCGGGCACCCCCGCGCTGCGGGACGCCATCGCGGCCTGGGTGGCCCGGGCCTGCGGCGCGGGCGTCGACGGGCTCGGGGTGCTGCCGACGATCGGTTCCAAGGAACTGGTCGCCTGGCTGCCCACGCTGCTCGGCGTCGGTCCGGGTGACGTGGTGGTGGTGCCGTCCATCGCCTACCCGACCTACGAGGACGGGGCCCGGCTGGCCGGTGCCACCACGATGCGCACCGACTCGCTGACCGCGGTCGGCCCTACCCCCCGGGTACGGCTGGTCTGGGTCAACTCGCCCGGCAACCCGACCGGGCGGGTGCTGCCCGCCACCCACCTGCGCAAGGTGGTCGACTGGGCCCGCGAGCGCGGCGCGGTGGTCGCCAGTGACGAGTGCTACCTGCCGCTCGGCTGGGACGCCGAGCCCGTCTCGATCCTCTCGCCGGAGGTCTGCGGCGGGTCGTACGAGGGTGTGCTGGCGGTGCACTCGCTCTCCAAGCGCTCCAACCTCGCCGGCTACCGGGCCGGGTTCGTCGCCGGTGACCCGGCGCTGGTGGCCGAACTGCTCAAGATCCGTAAGCACGCCGGCATGATCGTGCCGGCCCCGGTGCAGGCGGCGATGGTGGCCGCGCTGGGCGACCAGGCGCACGCCGACGCGCAGCGGGAGCGCTACCGCGCCCGGCGCGAGCGGCTGTACGCGGCGTTCACCGGCGCCGGCTTCACGGTCGAGCACTCGGAGGCCGGGCTCTACCTGTGGATGACCCGGGACGAGGACTGCTGGGACACCGTCGACTGGTTGGCCCGGCGGGGCATCCTGGTCGCCGCCGGGATCTTCTACGGCCCGGCCGGTGCCCGGCACGTCCGGGCGGCGCTGACCGAGTCCGACGAGCACATCGCGGCGGTCGCCGGCCGGCTCGCCCAAGCCTGACCCTCGCCGGGCGGCGGTCGGCCCAGGGCCTGCCCGCACAGCGGCCGGCCGCCCTGACGTGCCTGCCGGCCAGGTGGGATCCGCGCGGCGGCCGGCCCCTGCGGGCCGGCCGCCGCGTCGCGTCAGTCGTTGATCTGCGCGAACACCCGCAGCAGGGTGTCCCGGCTGTGCTTCTCCAGCAGCTCGCTGGCCATCAACTCCTGCACCTGCACCGTCCGGCCGTCGTGCAGGGTCAGCGTCGCCTTCAGCGGCACCTGCTTGGTCACCTCGGCCGAGCGGATCTCCTCGTACGGCAGGTAGGGGTTGCGGGCGGCCAGCTCGGCGATCGGTGTCGCGCCGAGCACCTGCTTGAGTCGCTTCTCACCCTCGTGGGACTTCCCCGGGTCGGGGACCAGGACCAGCCCGTTGTCGAGCACGAACACGTCGTGCTCCCGGCCGTCGATCTTGATGTTGGCGAGGGCGCCGATCAGGTCGGCGTTGCGCGCGGAGGCGCGGGCCTGAACCACCGTCGACTGCCGTACGTCGACACCGCGTTCGGCCAGGCGCGCCAGCGCCTCGTCCAGGGTCTCCGGGGAGACCGCCAGCTTCGCGATCTCGGCCAGGTCCCAGGGTTCGCCCGAGCGGCCGACCAGCCGGGCCGGACCGGACCAGGAGAGCTGCCAGTACGCCTGCCCGGAGCGCACCGCCGCGTTGTCGAGCAGCGTCTCCATCGGCCCGGCGAAGGCCGCCGCGGCCTCCTTGCGGGTGGCATCGGGGAAGAACTGCTCGGCGAACTCGCCGAGCCGGCGGTCGCGGACCAGCTCCAGGATGGTCGGCAGGCCCGGCGACGGCGTGCCGGTGAACCGGCCGGCCGCCCGGTAGAGGTGGTCCGCCTGCTCCTGCCCCGAGGCGGCCACCGACTCCGCGGTGAACTCGGCCCAGGGCAGCAGCCGCCGGGATCCGTACGCGACGACGGCGCCCTGCAGGGCGCGGCCGGCGGCGGCCACATCGGCCAGCATGATCCACGCGGGCCGGTCGTCCGGCGCCACCGGCACCGGTGGCATCTGGGCGATCGCGGCCACCCGGACCCCGACCGGCGGGTGGGTGTCCCAGCGGGACGGCTCCCGGTCCGGGGCATTCTCCCGCACCTCGTCGATCTCGTCGCGGCGCGCCTGGAGCAGGTGGCCGAAACCGCCGAAGAAGTCGTCCGGCGCCAGCCCGGCCGCCCAGCCCGGCTCGATGTACCGGCTCTCGTAGAAGTTCCAGGCCGCGCCGATCGCGGGCAGCGTACGTAGCGCGGAGGTCATCGCCTCGTGGCCGGCGAGGCGTACGGCCGCCTGGTCCGCCTCCAGCTCCTGTCGCCGCACGTTGGCCCGGTCGACCAGCAGGTAGAGCTTCGAGTATCCCTTGAAGACCCACCCGATCGGGTTGCGCGGGCTGATCCGCTCGATCGTCTCCTCGATGGCCAGTCGGCCCCGGTAGGCGACCCCACCCAGGCGGGTGTGGCTGCCCGAGTAGTGGCCGAGCTCGTGCGCGAGCACCGCGCGGAGCTGGTCGACCCGCATCCCTTGGAGCAGCGGCAGGCCGACGTAGAGGGTGCGCCGGCCGCCGAGCAGGCCGAGCAGGCGGCTCTGCTCGGTGACCGCGGCGTTCACGTTCGGCACCAGGCGGATCTCGTCCGGCGCCCGGGTGCCGACCGCCTGCGCCAGCTCCCGTACGGTCGCCCAGAGCAGCGGCGCCCCCTGCTCGGCCAGGACCAGGCCGGGTGCCGGCTCGCTCCTGACCCTGATCGCCTTCCACAGCCCGACGGCCACCGCACCGAGGGCGAGCAGCAGCGGGAGCAGGAGCTTCACGGTCAGCACGCCGGTGGTGTGGTGGAACAACCACACGCCGAGCGCGGCCACCGCGGCGAGCTGCAGCAGCGCGACGACGTAGAAACCGATCAACATGACCACCGAGGCGAGTGCCCGGTACGTCGCGGACATGTGTTTCCTTTCCCCGTGAGAAGCGCCCGCCGTCGATGCCGGGCGGGTCGCCGGGGACCGTACGACGTGAGCGCTGCTCGGACAACCCCCTTCCGTCCCCATCCGACCGCCCCTGCGATTCGCGGCGACGATCACGGGGGAGGGCGGCGCAGGTGGCCGTCGCTGGAAGCGCACGGTGACCGGGGGTCGAGGCTGCGGCCCGGACGTTATCCTCGGCGGGACTTCCAGCGGGGCCGACCCGGCCCCCGTACGACGGGACGCCGAGGTGGGTCGATGACGGGCGGGACCGGCGGATTGGCGCGGGCGGCGGTGGCCGGCACCGGCCTGATCGGTGGCTCGGTGCTGCTCCGCCTCCGGGACGCCGGGCTCGACGTGACCGGCTGGGACCCGGACCCGGCGACCCGGCGGTACACCCAGCGGCAGGGCGTCCTCGCCCCGGACACGCTGGAAGAGGCGGTCGCCGGCCGGGACGTCGTCTTCCTCTGTGGCCCGCTGCCCACGCTGCCCCGGACGCTGGCCCGGGTGGCTGCCGCCACCGACGACCGGTGCGTGCTCACCGACGTGGGCAGCACCAAGTCGGACGTCGCCACCGCCGCCATGCTGCACGGGCTCGGGCACCGGTTCGTGCCCGGCCATCCGATGGCCGGCGCCGACCGGGCCGGCCTCGCCGCCGCCAGTCCGACCCTGCTCGACGGGGCCGCCTGGGTGCTCTGCCCGGGGCCGACCGGGCTGGACGCGTTCCGGCGGCTCGCCGCGCTGGTCATCGACGTCTTCCACGCCCGGGTGGTGCCGATGTCCGCCCCGGAGCACGACACCGCCGCGGCGCTCGCCTCCCACGTGCCGCACCTGCTCGCCGGCGCGCTGGCCGGGGCGGTGCAGCGGGCCGCGCTGCGTGACGCGGTGCTGTCGCTCGCCGCGGGTAGCTTCTCCGACGGCACCCGGGTGGCCGGCGGCCCGCCCGAGCGGACCGCGAACATGCTGCTCGGCAACCGGGAGCGGGTGCTGACCGAGCTGGACGCGGTCCGCGCCGTCCTCGACGAGCTCGCCGACGCGTTGCGGGCCGGGGACGCCGGGGCGCTCACCGGCCGGCTCGACGAGGGACGGGCGGCCCGGGCGGCGCTGGGTGAGCGCTCGTTCACCACCCACCGGTGCGAGTTCCCGGCCGGCGCGGAGCACGCGGGCGAGCTGGCGTACCTGCGGGAGTTGGGGGCGGCCGGCGGCCACCTGACGGGCTGCCGGGTGGCGGCCGGGGCGGTCACCTACACGGCGCACCTTCCGGCCGCCCCGCCACTAGGGTGAGAAACATGGCGGACGCTCCGGCGCAGGTGCTCCCCGTCGAGGAGCTGGTGGCCCGGGCGCGCGCCCTCGCCGACGCCGGCCCGCGGCAGCTGCTCGGCATCGCCGGTGCGCCCGGGGCGGGCAAGTCCACCCTGGCCGAGCGGATCGTCGCCGAGGTCGGGCCGCTCGCCCGGCTGGTGCCGATGGACGGCTTCCACCTGGCGCAGTCGGCGCTGGTCCGGCTGGGCCGGGACGGACGCAAGGGGGCCCCGGACACGTTCGACGTCAACGGGTTCGTCACCACCCTGCGCCGACTGCGCCGGATCGAGCCCACATCGGTCTGGGCACCGGCGTTCCGGCGCGACCTGGAGGAGCCGATCGCCGGGTCGATCGAGGTGCCGCCGGAGGTCCGGCTGGTGGTGACCGAGGGTAACTACCTGCTGCTCCGCGACGACCCGTGGGAGGAGGTACGCACCCTGCTGCACGACGTCTGGTTCCTCGACCTGGACGCCGAGCTGCGGGTGCGCCGGCTGACCGCCCGGCACGAGGCGTACGGAAAGACCCCGGAGCAGGCGCGAGCCTGGGCGCTCGGCAGCGACGAGTCGAACGCCGCCCTGGTCGCCGAGACCGCCGGGCACGCCGACCTGGTGGTCCGGCTGGCCCAACCGCCGCCGCGGTGACGGGCCCGCCGCTCAGCCGAGGGTGCGTACGGGTCGCGCCGGGTTACCCACGGCCACCACGTTGGCGGGCAGATCCCGGGTCACCACGGCACCCGCGCCGACCACGGTGTTCTCCCCGATGGTGACTCCGGCCAGGACGATGACCCCGCCCCCGAGCCAGACGTTGTCCCCGATCGTGATGGGCTTCGCCGCCTCCCACTTGGCCCGCCGGGGCTCCGGCTCGACCGGGTGGGTGGCGGTGAGCAGTTGCACGTTCGGTCCCAGTTGGACGTCCGCGCCGATGGTGATCCGGGCGACGTCGAGGAAGACCGCGTTGAAGTTGACGAAGGTGCGCGGGCCGAGGTGGGTCTGCCAGCCGTAGTCGCAGTAGAACGGTGGCCGGACCCACGCGCCCTCGCCCACCGTGCCGAGCAGTTCGCGCAGTGCGGCGAGCCGCCCCTCGGGGTCGTCGCCTGAGCTGGTGTTGAACCGTTCGGTGAGCCGGGCCGCCCGGTCCAGATCGGCGGCGATCTCGGGATCGTCCGCGATGTACAGCTCGCCGGCGAGCATGCGTTCCTTCATGGTGGTCACGACGAAATCATGCCCGGTCGGGTGCCCGGGGACAGCGCCGGCAACACCGTGTCCGTCCGGGTCCGCGGTCTCCCGCCGCGGAGCCGACGGCGGACGGGCCGGGGCGGCCACAGCCCCGGCCCGCGTCAGTCGTTGGCGTGCAGGGCCGCGTTCAGCTCGATGCCCCGGCCGGTACGCGGCTTCGCCTCCAGCGCTCCGGTGACCGAGTTGCGCCAGAAGAGCAGCCCGTCCACCCCGGAGAGCTCGCGGGCCTTGACCACCCGGCCGTCCGGCAGGGTGATCTTCGAGGCGGCGGTGATGTAGCAGCCGGCCTCCACCACACAGTCGTCGCCGAGCGAGATGCCCACCCCGGCGTTCGCGCCGATCAGGCTTCGCTCGCCGATCCGCACCTTGTCGGTGCCGCCGCCGGAGAGGGTGCCCATGATCGAGGCG
This sequence comes from Micromonospora sp. NPDC006431, assembly GCF_042870725.1. Classification (NCBI taxonomy): domain Bacteria; kingdom Bacillati; phylum Actinomycetota; class Actinomycetes; order Micromonosporales; family Micromonosporaceae; genus Micromonospora; species Micromonospora sp. NPDC006431. The sequence continues at coordinate 175,176 of NZ_JBIAHQ010000015.1, read as the reverse complement.
CCGCCGCCGATGTCGGAGCCGTCGCCGACCAGCACGCCCTGCACGATCCGCCCCTCGACCATGGAGGTGCCGAGGGTGCCGGCGTTGAAGTTGACGAAGCCCTCGTGCATGACGGTGGTGCCGGCGGCCAGGTGCGCGCCGAGCCGGACCCGGTCCGCGTCGGCGATCCGCACGCCGGAGGGGACCACGTAGTCGGTCATCCGGGGGAACTTGTCCACGCCGTAGACGGCGAGGTGGCGGCCGGCGGCCCGCTCGATGACGCGCAGCTCGTCCACCCGCTCGGGTGGGCACGGCCCGGCCGAGGTCCAGGCCACGTTGGCCAGCTTGCCGAAGATGCCGTCGAGGTTGAGCTCGTTGGGCCGCACCAGCCGGTGGGAGAGCAGGTGCAACCGGAGGTACGCGTCGGCGGCGTCCTTGATCGGATCGTCCAGCGAGCCGATCACGGTGACCACCTCGACCGTACGCAGGCCGGGCAGCGCCCGCGCGCCGACCGCGCCGGGCGGCAGGTCGAGCACGTCGGCCTGGTCCTCCCCGGGGACCAGCGGCAGCTCGCCGAGTCCCAGCTTGCCGGTCGGGTACCAGGTGTCGAGCACCTGGTCGTCAGCGGTGACGGTGGCCAGTCCGATGCCCCAGGCTGGTTCTGAGGACGTCACAGTTGCACCTTTCGTTCGCGGCTGGGGGCTCGCAAGCTCGGCTCCCATTCCCGCGCGACCGCGTCCCACGCGAGCCGCCCAGGAACGCTCGCTCCTCGTGCTCACCGCAGATGACGGTACCGTGCCAACCATGCAGAACCCGCTGACCCCCGAGGTCTTGGCTGATCCGGTGGCGCTGACCCGCGCCCTGGTCGACATAGAGTCCGTCTCCCTCAACGAGAAGGCCATTGCCGACTGCGTCGAGGATGTGCTGCGGGGCGTACCGCACCTGACCACGTTCCGGCACGGCAACACGGTGATGGCGCGCACCGACCTGGGCCGGGCGCAGCGGGTGGTGCTCGCGGGCCACCTGGACACCGTTCCGCTCAACAACAACTTCCCGTCCACCATGCGCGGCGACCTGATGTACGGCTGCGGCACCTCCGACATGAAGTCCGGGGTGGCCTTCGCGCTGCATCTGGCGGTGACCCTGCCCGACCCGCGCTACGACGTCACCTACTTCTTCTACGAGGCCGAGGAGATCGAGTCGAAGTACAACGGTCTCACCCTCGTCTCCCAGGCCCACCCCGAGTGGCTCCAGGCCGACTTCGCGGTGCTGCTGGAACCGACGTACGGGATCGTCGAGGCCGGCTGCCAGGGCACCATGCGGGCGATCGTGTCGACCACCGGCGTACGCGCCCACTCGGCGCGCTCCTGGCACGGGGTGAACGCCATCCACGCGGCCGGCGAGGTGCTGCGGCGCCTGGCGGCGTACGAGGCGCGGCGGGTCACCATCGACGGCTGTGACTACCGGGAGGGCATGAACGCGGTCCGTATCCACGGCGGAGTGGCCGGCAACGTGGTGCCGGACCGGTGCGAGGTCGAGGTCAACTACCGCTTCGCCCCGGACCGGACGCCCGAGCAGGCCGAGGCGCATCTGCGCGAGGTCTTCGCCGGCTTCGAGCTGGCGATCACCGACGCGGCGGCGGGCGCCCCGCCCGGCCTGACGGCCGCCCCCGCGCAGGAGTTCCTCGCCGCGGTGGGCGCCGCCCCGATCGGCAAGCTCGGCTGGACCGACGTGGCCCGGTTCGCGGCCATGGGCATCCCGGCGCTGAACTTCGGTCCCGGTGACCCGAACCTGGCCCACCACCCCGACGAGCACGTCGAGCTGACCAAGATCAGAGACGGCGCGGCCACGCTGCACCGCTGGCTCGCCGCCTGACCCCGGGTACGCGATCGGGGGGCCCGCGTCGGTGACGCGGACCCCCCGGGTCGTTCCGGCGGACGGTCAGCCGGCCGTCGTCAGCGAGGCGTCCGGCTCGGTGGTCTCACCGGTGAGGTCGGTGTGGTGGGCTTCCATCATGCGGGCGCGGCGGCGCTCGGCCACCACGTCGCGGATCCGCCGCTGCATCTGCCGGCGGATCCGGATCATCTCGGTGTTGCTGATCAACGCTGGCTCCCTCCCCCGAAGGTCGCGCCCGGGGCATACCCCGTATGTGAATAGTAAGACGTACGAGCGAGCGAATTAGTTGCCCAAGATCGCCAAGAATTTCTCCGGCTCGCCCGGCTCCGCACCACACTGCGGTGGCTCCACTACGGTGGCTCCATGAGCCAGAGCAACGGGCGGCAACCCGGCCGCGGGCCGAGGGGAGAACGGCACCGGGGTGCCGTCACGCTGCGCAACCGGGCCATCCCGACCAGCACGGCCGACCAGCGGCTGCTGGACTCCCGGGGCCGGGGAGACTGGAAGACCAGGGACGCCTGGCGGGCGCTGCGGATCCTCTCCGAGTTTGTCGAGGGCTTCGACACCCTCGCCGACCTGCCGCCCGCGGTCAGTGTCTTCGGCTCGGCCCGCGCCAAGCCGGATAGCCCCGAGTGCCGGCTCGCCGAGGAGTTGGGCGCCGCCCTGGCCCGCGCCGGCTACGCGGTGATCACCGGCGGCGGCCCGGGGGTGATGGAGGCGGCCAACCGGGGGGCCAGCGAGGCGGGCGGGCTCTCCGTCGGGCTCGGCATCGAGCTGCCGTTCGAGCAGGGCATCAACGAGTGGGTCGACCTGGCCATCGACTTCCGCTACTTCTTCGCCCGCAAGACCATGTTCGTCAAGTACGCCCAGGCGTTCGTGGTGCTGCCCGGCGGCTTCGGCACCATGGACGAGCTGTTCGAGGCACTCACCCTGGTGCAGACCGGCAAGGTCACCCGCTTCCCCGTGGTGCTGATGGGCATCGACTACTGGCGGGGCCTGATCGACTGGCTGCGGGACAGCATGGCCGGCGAGGGCAAGATCGGCCCGACCGACCTGGAGCTGATCTGCCTCACCGACGACGTCGAGGAGGCGGTCCGGCACATCGTGGAGGCCGAGGCGGTGCTCTCCGCCGAGCAGGAGGCGATCCGCGAGGAGGCGGTCGCCCGGGTCGCCGCCGACCAGCAGGCCGCCGCCGAGGCCGCGCCCGAGCCCGCGTCTGAGGATCGGGCCAGGGCTGCTGCCGAGCCGTCGGCGGGGCTTTCACCCGAGCCCGCGCCCGAGGGGCCGGCCGGGGACCAGCCCGGGGAGCGCCCGGCGGGGCGGGGCTGACCGTGGCCGCGATCTGCGTGTTCTGCGCCTCCTCCCGTACCCTCGACCAGCGCTGGTTGGACCTGGCGGCCGAGACCGGCGCGGAGCTGGCCCGGCGCGGGCACACCCTGGTCAGCGGCGGCGGCTGCGTCGGCATGATGGGCGCGGTGGCGGACGGCGCGCGGGCCGCCGGCGGCTACACCCTCGGGGTGATCCCGCAGGCCCTGGTCGACCTGGAGGTCGCCGACCTGGCCGCCGACGAGCTGCTGGTCACCGACGGGATGGCCAGCCGAAAGACCCTGATGATCGACAAGTCGGACGCCTTCATCACGCTGCCCGGCGGGCTCGGCACCCTCGACGAGCTGTTCGAGGTGTGGACCACGGCCACCCTCGCCCTGCACGCCAAGCCGATGGTGCTGGTCGACGCGGACGGCTTCTACCGACCGCTGCTCGACTGGCTGCGTACCCTCGCCGACCACCACTTCCTCAAGCCGGCGGGCCTCGACCTCCTCCTGGTCGCCGACACCGTCCCCGCCGCCCTGGACCTCCTCGACACCCACCTCACCTGACCCACCACCCACCCCCACCCCCGCCCGGGCCGGGCCCGATCCAGGCCTGTCGATCATGAGGTTGACCGTGAAGTTGATCTCTGTGGGTGCCGCCAACCTCATGATCAAGCAGAAGGGGCGGGTGGGGGCGGTGGGGTGTCGTACCGGCGTGGTGGGATGAGGCGGTGCAGGCGTACCGGTTGGTGCGCCGGCCTGGCGGCGCGGCGACGGGGGTCGGCCGTGCCGGCGGGGCGGGGCAGGGGGTCGGTCGGCCCGGTGTTGGGGCGACCTTGGCGGAGCCGCGATCCGGGGGGTCGGCGGACGATGCCGCCTACCCGCCGCCGCGCCGGCCCGACCCGGCACAGGCCGAGGTGGTCGCGCACACCGACGGGCCGATGCTGGTGCTCGGCGGCCCGGGCACCGGCAAGACCGACACGCTCATCGAGGCGGTCGCCGCGCGGGTGGCGGAGGGCGTCGACCCCGAACGCATCCTGGTGCTCACCTTCAGCCGGCGGGGCGCCACCGACCTGCGCCACCGGATCGAGGCGCGGATCGCCGGCGCCGGCCAGCCTCACCAGGGCGGGCGAGCGGCCAGCAGTCCGCCCGCGGCGAGCAGCACCGCGACCCGGCCCGCCCGGGTGGTCCGCGAGCCACTGGTCCGCACCTTCCCGGCGTTCGGGTTCGGCCTGCTCCGCCGGGCCGCCGCCGAGCGGGGCGAGCCGTCGCCCCGGCTGCTCACCGGTCCCGAGCAGGATCTGATCATCCGCGAGCTGCTCGACGTGGTCGGCGAGGAACCCGCGGACGACCCCGTCGGCTGGCCGGCGGACCTGCGCCCCGCGCTGCGGACCCGGGCGTTCGCGCAGCAGCTCCGCGACCTGCTGATGCGCGCCGCCGAGCGGGGTGTCGGCCCGGTCGAGCTGGCCCGCCTGGGGGAGAAGCTGGGCCGCGCCGACTGGCCGGCCGCCGCCCGCTTCCTCCGGGAGTACGTGGCCGTGCTCGCCCTGCGCGACGTGAGCAACCGGGGTTCGATCGCGTACGACCCGGCGGAGCTGGTCCGGGCCGCCACCGGGATGCTGCGCGACGACCCGGAGCTGCTGGCGGCCGAGCGCCGCCGGCTGGCCCACATCTACGTCGACGAGCTCGCCGACACCGACCCCGCCCAGCTCGAGCTGCTCGCCGTCCTCGCCGGCGGGGGGAAGTCCCTGGTCGCCTTCGCCGACCCGGACTCCTCCACGTACGCCTTCCGGGGCGCCGACCCGGCCGGCGTGACCACCTTCCCGCACCGGTTCCGCACCGCCTCCGGGGCGCCGGCCGCGCAGGTCACGCTGACCACGTCCTACCGGGCCGGTCCGGAGCTGCTGGCCGCGACCGCCCGGCTGGCCCGCCGGCTGCGCGGCCCGGCGGGGCACCGGCGGCTGCGACCGCTGCCCGACGCGCCGCCCGGCACGGTCGAGGTACGCACCTTCCGCTCGGCGACCAGCGAGTCCGCCTGGCTGGCCCACGCCCTGCGCGAGGCGCACCTGCTCGACGGGGTGCCCTGGTCCCGGATGGCGGTGCTGGTCCGCGCCACCGGCCGGCAGTTGCCGTCGCTGCAACGCGCCCTGCACACCGCCGGCGTGCCGACCGTGGTGCACGGCGAGGACCTGCCGCTGCACCTCCAGCCCGCGGTGGCCCCGCTGCTGCTCCTGCTCCGCTGCGCCCTTGAGCCGGACCGGCTGGACGATGAGGCCGCGGTCGCCCTGCTGCACTCGCCGCTCGGTGGCGCCGACCCGCTCGCCGAGCGGCGGCTGCGCCAGGGGCTGCGCGCGCTCGCGCTGGCCGCCGGCGACCGCCGCCCGTCCGGCGAGCTGATCGTCGAGGCGCTGGGCGACCCGGCCGAGCTGGCCACCATCGAGCGGCGCTGGGCGGCGCCCGCCCAGGCGGTGGCGCACCTGCTGGCGACCGCCCGGCAGGCCGCGGCCACGCCCGGGGCCACGGCAGAAGACGTGCTCTGGGCGGTGTGGCGGGAGAGCGGGCTGGCCGAGCGCTGGGCCGGCGCGATCACCCGGGGCCGGGCGGCCACCGGCGAGCACGAGACCGCGCAGCGCTGGCGGGCGGAGGCCGCCGACCGGGACCTCGACGCGGTGCTGGTGCTCTTCGACGCGGCGGCCCGGTTCACCGACCGGCTGCCCGGTGCGCGTACCGAGGTCTTCCTCGACCACGTGCTCGGGCAGGACCTGCCGGCCGACACTCTGGCCGCCAGCGCCGACCGGGGCGAGGCGGTGCGCCTGCTCACCGCGCACGCCGCCAAGGGCCTGGAGTGGGACCTGGTCGCGATCGCCGGGGTGCAGGAGGGCGTCTGGCCGGACCTGCGGCTGCGGGGCAGCCTGCTCGGCTCGGAACGGCTGGTCGACGTGCTCGCCGGCCGGGCCGACGACACCGGGGTCCGGGCCAGCCTGGTCGGGCAGACCTCGGCACTGCTCGACGAGGAGCGGCGGCTGTTCCACGTCGCGGTCAGCCGGGCCCGGCGTCGACTGCTGGTCACCGCGGTCGCGTCCGCGGCGGTCGGCGGCGACGACCACGAGGAGCAGCCCAGCCGCTTCCTGCACGAGCTGGGTGCCACCGAGCCGCCCGCGACCGGGGGCGGCGCGGCCCCCGCCGGCCCCGACCCGGCGCCGAAGCCGGCCGGTCCCGGCTCCGCACCACCCGACGACGGGCCGGTTCCGACCGTCGACGAGGACCCGCAGGGGGCGCCGCCGGCCGCCCTGCCGGTCACCCTGCCGCCGCGCGGGCTCACCCTGTCCGCGCTGGTGGCGGAGCTGCGTACCGCGGTCACCGACCCGGCGGCGCCGCCCACCCGGCGGCATGCGGCGGCGGCCGAACTGGCCCGGCTGGCCGCCGCCGGGGTGCCCGGCGCCCACCCCGACGACTGGTGGGGGCTGCGCGGCCTCTCCGACGACCGGCCGCTGGTCGACGAGGGCGAGCCGGTCCGGGTCACCCCGTCGGCGATGGAGAGCGCGCTCCGGTGCAGCCTGCGCTGGCTGCTCGAACGGCACGGCGGCAGCGCGCCGGCCAGCGCCGCGCAGGGCGTCGGCAACCTGGTGCACGCCGCCGCGATGCTGGCCGAGGACGCCAGCGTCGACCGGACCACCCTGCTGGAGTACGTGGCCGCCCGGTTCGACGCGATCGAGCTGGCCGCCCGCTGGATGGTCGGTCCGGAACGCGCCCGCGCCGAGGCCATGGTGGACAAACTGCTCCGCTGGCTGGCCGGCAACCCGCGCCGGCTGCTCGCCATCGAGCACGAGTTCGCGGTACGCCTCGACGACCCGCACCGGCCCGTCGAGCTGGCCGGCCGGGTGGACCGGCTGGAGGTCGACGCCGAGGGGCGGCTCGTGGTGATCGACCTGAAGACCGGCAAGTCGACCGCCGTCACCGAGCGGGAGGTGGCCGAGCACCCGCAGCTCGGGGCGTACCAGGCAGCGGTCGAGGCGGGGGGCTTCGCCGAGTTCGGCGCCGAGTCCGGGGGCGCCGCACTCGTGCAGCTCGGCACGTCGGCCAAGGACGCCAAGGAGCAGGCCCAGGCCGCGGCCGGGGAGGGACCGGCGGCCGGCTGGGCGACGGCGCTGGTCCGGCGTACCGCGGATACCATGGCCGCGGCCACCTTCGCCGCGGTCGCCAACTCGAAGTGCCGGGTCTGCCCGGTCCGGACGAGCTGCCCGGTGTCCGGTCAGGGGCGCCAGGTACTGGAACCGCCGACCAACCCAGCGCCCCGGGAAGAGTGAGCGCGAGGACGATGCCGTGACCCAGCCCGCGCTCTTCGGCGCCGCCACCACCCCGGCGCCGCGGACCGCCGACTCCGGCCCGCGCTACACCCCGGTCGAGCTGGCGAAGTTGTTGCGGCTGCCGGCGCCCACCCGGGAGCAGGCGGCGATCATCGCGGCACCGGTCGAGCCGCTGCTCGTGGTCGCCGGTGCCGGCTCCGGCAAGACCGAGACGATGGCCGCCCGGGTGGTCTGGCTGGTCGCCAACCAGTACGTGCGACCGGAGCAGATCCTCGGCCTCACCTTCACCCGCAAGGCCGCCGGCGAGCTGGCGCACCGGGTGCGTACCCGGCTCGACCAGCTCATCCGCCGGCTCGGCCGGCGGGGCCGGGACTCGCACGACGACCCGCTCGCGGGCGAGCCGACCGTCTCCACCTACCACTCGTACGCCGGGCGGATCGTCACCGAGCACGGGCTGCGCGCCGGGTACGAGCCGACCACCCGGCTGCTCACCGAGGCGTCCCGCTGGCAGCTCGTCGACCTGCTGGTGCGCAACTACGACGGGGACATGTCCGAAGTGGACCGGATGCCCAGCACCATCACCGACGCGGTGCTGGCGCTGGCCGGGGAGCTGGACGAGCACCTGGTCGACCCGGACGAGCTGGCCGCCTGGACCGGCCGGTTCTACGCCGAGGTGCAGTCCCGCCCCGGCCGGGTCTACGCCGACGTGCGGAAGGCGTTGCAGTTCCAGCGGACCCGGTTGAAGCTGCTGCCGCTGGTCCGTGCGTACGCCCGGCGCAAGGACGACTTCGAGGCGATGGACTTCGCCGACCAGCTCGCCCGGGCCGCCCGGGTGGCCCGGGACCACCCCGGCGTCGGCGTGATCGAGCGGGACCGGTTCCGGGTGGTGCTGCTCGACGAGTACCAGGACACCAGCCACGCCCAGGTGGTGCTGCTCAACGCGCTCTTCGGCGGCGGCCACCCGGTCACCGCGGTCGGCGACCCCTGCCAGTCCATCTACGGCTGGCGCGGCGCCAGCGCCGGCACGCTGGACCGGTTCCCCACCGAGTTCGCCCGCACCGACGGCACCCCGGCCCAGGTGCTCAGCCTCACCACGAGCTGGCGCAACCGGCCGGAGATCCTCGGCGTGGCCAACGCGCTGTCGGTGCCGCTGCGCGCGGCCGGCGCCCGGGTGCCCGAGCTGCACGCCGCGTTCAGCGTCCGCGAACCGATCCCGCACCGCAGCCCCCGCGGTCAGGCGGCCGGCACCGTGCACTGCGCGCTCCTCGAGACGTACGCCGACGAGGCCGAGTGGATCGCCGACAGCGTGCTCGCCGCCTGGCGCGGGGCGGCCGGGATGCCGGACGCGCTGCCCGAGCACATCCCGGTGCCCCGGCGGCCCACCACCGCCGTGCTGGTCCGGCTGCGCAGCCAGATCCCCGCCATCGAGTCGGCGCTGCGTGCCCGGGGCCTGCCGGTCGAGGTGGTCGGGCTCGGTGGCCTGCTGGACACCCCCGAGATCCGGGACGTGGTCTGCACGCTGCGGGTGCTCGCCGACCCGACCGACGGGGCGGCGCTGCTGCGGCTGCTCACCGGCGCGCGCTGGCGGATCGGACCGCGTGACCTGGTCGCCCTGCACCGGCGGGCGAAGGCCATCGCGAAGGCGCGCCGGGAGCTGGCCGGCGAGGACGGGCCGGAGATCACCGTGGACGCGCTGGACGAGGCCACACTGGTCGAGGCGCTCGCCGATCTCGGGCCCGCGCAGGCGTACTCGGCCGAGGGTTACGCCCGGCTGCGGTCGTACGGGATGGAGCTGGCGCTGCTGCGCTACCGGCTGGACCAGTCCCTGCCGGAGCTGATCGCGGACATCGAGCGGACCATCGGCCTGGACGTGGAGGTGGCGGTCCGGGCCGGCCGGGACGGCACCGGCGACGCCGGACTGGCCCGCGGCCACCTGGACGCGCTCGGTGACGTGGCGGCCCGGTTCTCCGGCGAGACGCCCGGCGCCACCCTCGCCGGCTTCCTCGCCTACCTGGCCGCGGCCGAGGACGAGGAGCGCGGCCTCACCCCCGGCGAGGTCGAGGTGGTGGAGGGCGCGGTGCAGATCCTCACCGCGCACGCCGCCAAGGGCCTGGAGTGGGACGTGGTGGCGGTGGCCGGACTGACCCGGGGGGTCTGGCCGGGGCCGGTCCGCAACTCCGACCACTGGCTGGGCGGGCTGGGCGTGCTGCCGTTCCCGCTGCGCGGCGACGCCGACGGGCTGCCCGAGCTGGGCCTGGCCGGGGCGGAGGACCAGCGCGGGGTGGCCCGGGCGCTGGAGGACTTCACCGACGCCTGGCGGGCGCACGACGAGCGGGAGGAGCGCCGGCTGGCGTACGTGGCGGTGACCCGGCCCCGACGGCTGCTGCTCTGCTCCGGCTACTGGTGGGGGGAGGGCACGAAGAAGTTCCGCGGTCCTTCGGTGTTCCTACGCGAGGTGCACGACGCCGGCCTGGCCGGTGCGGACGGGCACCTGGTCGACGAGTGGGCGCCCGAGCCGGCCGGCGACGCGGTGAACCCCACCACCGAGACGGTGCTCCGGGCCGAGTGGCCGGCCGACCCGCTCGGTGCCCGCCGCCCGGCGTTGGCCGAGGCCGCCGTGCTGGTCCGCCGCTACCTCGCCGATCCCGAGGCGGCCCGCCGCGAGGCCGCGCTGTCGCCGGGGCCCGCCCCTGCCGCCGGCCTGGCCGAGGAGCCGGCCCGGGGAGCCGGCGAGCCGTCCGCCGGGGACCCCGAGGTGGTCCGCTGGCGGCGGGAGGCCGACCTGCTCCTCGCCGAGCGGGCCGAGCTGGCCCGCCGCGCCGAGGCGGTCGAGGTGGAACTGCCCGGCCATCTGTCGGTGACCCAGCTGGTGGCGCTGCGGCGCGACCCGGAGGCCCTGGCCCGGGCGCTGCGCCGACCCATGCCCGCCGAGCCGAACCCGTACGCCCGGCGCGGCACCGCGTTCCACGCCTGGCTGGAACAGCGCTTCGGTGCCGACCGGCTGCTGGACGTGGACGAGTTGCCCGGCGCGGCGGACGACGACGCCGCCCCGGACGAGGCGCTCACCGAGCTCCAGGAGCGCTTCCTGGCCAGCGAGTGGGCCGACCGGATGCCGGTGGAGGTGGAGGTGCCGTTCGCCACGGTGATCGCCGGGGTGGTGGTCCGGGGGCGGATGGACGCCGTCTTCGCCCGCCCCGGCGACCGGTACGACGTGGTCGACTGGAAGACCGGCCGGCAGCCCGGCGGGCGGGAGGCCGACGCGGCCGCGGTGCAGCTGGCCGTCTACCGGCTGGCCTGGGCCGAGCTGGCCGGCGTACCGGTCGAGCGGGTGGGCGCCGCCTTCCACTACGTCCGGGACGGGGTCACCGTCCGCCCCGCCGACCTGCTCGACGCCGCCGGGCTGACCGCGCTGGTCGCCGGGGTGCCGGAAATTTCTCCGGACGTTCCGACGTTGCCCAATCCGTGATAGGTTAGGCGCGTTGCAGTTTTGGTTTCCAGAGACTCTGTGTGCGCCTGGCGGATTGTGGCCCCAGGCGCTCTTTGTTGTGTCCGGAGTTCTCCGGGCGGGGCGACCAGAAGCGACAGGCGGTCCACGCATCCGACGCGTGGGGCGCTCCTCTTTCGGCCCGCAACAGGTGCGGGTTCGAACGTTCCGTCAAGGAGACGAAACAAATGGCTATTGGCACCGTCAAGTGGTTCAACGCTGACAAGGGCTTCGGCTTCATCACCCCGGACGGCGGCGGCGCCGACGTCTTCGCCCACTTCTCGGCGATCCAGTCCTCCGGCTACCGGAGCCTGGACGAGAACCAGCGGGTCGAGTTCGAGGTGACCCAGGGCCAGAAGGGCCCGCAGGCGGAGAACATCCGCCCGCTCTGATCTTCGGATCGACCAGCAACACCCACCACGCCCTCCGGGTGTGGTGACCGACCGGTCCGCCGCGCCGCCCACCCGTACCGCGGGCGCGGCGCGCTGCGGCGGACCGGTCCGCACCCCTTCGGTTCGTGCTTGTGAGTCCCGGCGGACGAGTCCGCCCGGACAGCGCCGTTTCCCGGCGCCCTCCCTCGACACGTGCCGCGTCGAGGAAGGCCTTTCGCATGACCACCGTCATTCCGTCGTTCGCCCATACCGGGCTGGCTCCGGTGCTGCTCGCCGAGCTCTCCGCCCAGGGCATCACCGAGCCGTTCCCGATCCAGTCGGCGACCCTGCCGGACTCGCTCGCCGGCCGGGACGTGCTCGGCCGGGGCCGTACCGGCTCCGGCAAGACGCTCGCCTTCGGGCTTCCGCTGCTCTCCCGCACCGCCGGTCGCCGGGGCCGCCCGGGCCGTCCACTCGCCCTGGTGCTGGTGCCGACCCGTGAACTCGCCCAGCAGGTCAACACGGCACTCGCCCCGTACGCCCGCGCCGTCGGGCTGCGCTGCGTCACCGTGGTCGGTGGCCTCTCCATGCAGCGTCAGGCGGACGCGCTGCGCGCCGGTGCCGAGGTGGTCGTGGCCACCCCGGGCCGGCTGCACGACCTGATCAACCGGGGTGACGCCCGGCTCGACCAGGTCGCGATCACCGTGCTCGACGAGGCCGACCAGATGGCCGACATGGGCTTCCTGCCGCAGGTCGTCAAGCTGCTGGAGCAGGTCGCACCGGACGGCCAGCGGATGCTCTTCTCCGCCACCCTGGACGGCGGTGTCGACAAGCTGGTCCGCCGTTTCCTGACCAACCCGGTGTCGCATTCGGTCGACCCCGGCACCGCCACGGTGACCGGGATGACGCACCACGTGCTGCACGTCGACGCCGTCGACAAGCCGGCCGCGCTGGCCCAGATCGCCGCCCGCGAGGGCCGCACCATCCTGTTCATGGGAACCAAGCACCGCGCCGATCGGCTCGCCCGCCAGTTGCTGGCCAAGGGGGTACGCGCCGCCGCGCTGCACGGCGGCAAGTCGCAGCCGCAGCGCACCCGGATCCTCGAGCAGTTCCGTACCGGTCAGGTGACCGCGCTGGTGGCGACCGATGTGGCGGCCCGCGGCATCCACGTCGACGGGCTCGACATGGTCGTCAACGTGGATCCCCCGACGGAGGCGAAGGACTACCTGCACCGGGGTGGGCGTACCGCTCGAGCGGGGGAGTCCGGCACGGTGGTCACCCTGGTCCTACCCGAGCAACGCCGGGATGTGGCCCGCTTGATGAGCGCGGCTGGCATCAGGCCGCAGTCGAGGCAGGTTCACCCCGGCGACGAGGCCCTCGCCCAGGTGACCGGTGCCCGCGAGCCGTCCGGCGTGCCGGTGACGATCACCGCCCCGCAGCCGGCTCCCACCTCGCGGCCTCATCGGGCGGGCGGGGCTGACGGCATCCGCTCCCCGCACCGCACCTCCAGCCGCTCGCGCCGTCCGCGTCGTCCCCGATCCGCCTGATCCCTCAGCAGGGCACGGCGGAAAGTGGCTTCCGGGGCGGCCACGGCCCGGTCGAGACACCGGGGTGACGGCCCGCCTCTGGGTCGGGGATCAGCGGTGGTTGCGTCCGATGGGCGACTGCGTGCAGCGGTCGTTCTCGCGATACTCGCCTCTCTGGGAATGAGGCTGGGCGAACCGGCCGAGCGCGGAGGGGGGGACCATGGCGAGCGACGCCGGCTCGGCGGAGGTGCGCGAGCTGCTGCTGGTCCTCGCGGTCGCGGGGGCGGGGCTGCTGCTCGCCATGGCGGTGGCGTTCGGTCCCTGGCACCCGACGTCGGACGGATCCGCCCGGACCGGGCTGGTCGAGTTGCACAGCCCGGCCGGGTGGGACACCGATCCCGTCGCGAGCTGACCCCCGGAAGGGTCAACAGCCGAGGTCAGCGCGCGGCGGAGCGGTCGGCCAGCAGGTCGGCCAGCGTGGTGCGGTCCACCACCAGCGCGATCGCGCCGTCGACCGCCAGCCAGACGTCCCGCAGGCCGGTGGCCACCCCGTGGTAGCCGGCCCGGTCGGCGGGCATGCCCCGGACGCTGGTCAGCGCGCCGCCGACCGCGCGCAGGACGTCACCCACGCTGATCTCGCCCGCGGCCCGGGCGAGGGCGTACCCGCCCTCGGTGCCGCGATGGCTGTGCAGCAGCCCGGCCCGACGCAGGTCGAGCAGGATGCCCTGGAGGAAGCTGAGCGGGATGTCCTGGCGCTCGGCCAGGCTCGCCGCCTTCACCAGTTCGCTGCCGCTGAGTCCGCCGTCGCCGGTGGACCCGGCGGCGTCGGCGACGGCGAGCATGGCCCGGAGCGCGTAGTCGGCGCGCGCGGAGACGTACACGGCGTCAGTTGCCGGCCTGGTCCAGCACGCCCCACCGGCGGCGGATCGCCTTGTCCGCCGCGCCGAAGGCGGCGTCCACCAGCAGCCCCACCACCAGGATGACGATCATGATCGCCATCAGCCGGGGCGCCTCGTTGAGTTCCCGGGCGTAGGTGAGCTGCGCACCGATCGACGTCCGGGTGGCGATGACCACCAGCAGTTCGCCGGCCATCAGGCTGCGCCAGGCGAACGCCCAGCCCTGCTTGAGCCCGGCCACGATGGCGGGCAGCGCGGCCGGCGCGATCACGTACCGGTAGAGGTTGAGGCCGCGGGCGCCGAGGTTGCGGCCCGCGCGCACCAGCAGCGGCGGAACGTAGTCGACGCCGTGGATGACGCCGTTGGCGACCGACGGCGCCGCGCCGAGCACCACCACGAAGAAGATCGCCTGCTCGCTGAGCTGGAAGAGCAGGATGGCCAGCGGGAACCAGGCGATCGACGGCATGGTCTGCAGCGCCGTGATCATCGAGCCGAGCGCGGCCCGCAGCACCGCCACCCGGGCCACGGCCAGGCCGAGCACCAGCCCGACGGCGACCGCGGCGGCGAAGCCCACGGCGGCCCGGCGGCCGGTGGTGGCCAGGCCGTCCCAGAGCGCCGGGCTGATCAGGTAGTGGGCGAGGTCCTCGAACACCGTCGCCGGCCCGGGCAGCGCCCACGGGTCCTTCCACCCGGTCCAGACCACGACCTGCCAGACGGCGATGGCCAGGGCCAGGGCGGCCAGCTTCGGCCACAGCCCCGACCAGGCGCGGCGTACCCGGGACGGCCCGCGCTGGCGGCCGGCGGTCTCCAGGGCGTCCAGGCCGGAGATCTCCGCGTCGGTACGCGCGGATCCGGCGAGGGTGTCACTGGCCATGGCGGCCCACCTCCGTACGCAGCCGGTCGGTGACCTCGGCGGCGATGGTCGCGATCTCCGGAGAGTCGATCCGCCGGGGCCGGGGCACGTCGACCCGGGTGGACCAGATGATCCGGCCGGGCCGGCTGGAGAGCAGGATGATCCGGTCGGCGAGCCGGGCCGCCTCCCGGACGTTGTGCGTCACGAAGAGCACGCTCAGCCGGCGCTCGGACCAGATGCGTTCCAGCTCGTCGTGCAGGATGTCCCGGGTCATCGCGTCGAGCGCGCCGAACGGCTCGTCCATCAGCAGCACCGGGGTGTCCAGGGCGAGGGTGCGGGCCAGCGCGACGCGCTGCCGCATGCCGCCGGAGAGCTCGTGCGGGCGCTTCCGGCCGAACTCGGCCAGGTGGACCGTACGCAGCAGGTCGGCCACCTTCGCCCGGCGTTCGTCCCGGGGCAGCCCGCGCAGCTTGAGCGGCACCTCGACGTTGGCCTCGACGGTGAGCCACGGGAACAGGGCCGGCTCCTGGAACATCAGGCCCGGGTTGACCGCCTCGCCCAGCTCGATCTGGCCGCCGCTGGCCCGGTCCAGCCCGGCCACCAGGTTGAGCAGCGTGCTCTTGCCGCATCCGGACGCACCGACCAGGCAGACGAACTCGCCGGGTGCGACGTCCAGCGACACCCCGTCCAGCGCCAGGACGGCCTGCTCGCCCTGGCCGTACACCTTGGTCACCCCGCGCAGCGCGACCGCGCCGGTCGCGCTGCGCGGGGTCGTCGTGGTCGACGTCACGGCTGGGTGACCTCGGGCTTGCCCTGCGCTTTGAGCACCTCGTTGAGGAAGGACAGGTCGTAGAGGCCGTTGAGGTCCACCGGCTGGGTCAGCTCGACGGCGACCGCGTGGTCCAGGCCGGTCTTCAGCGAGGCGGCGATCGGGTCGTTGGTGAACTCCAGAGTGGGCCAGGCCTGCTTGATCAGCTTGACGTCTAGCGGCTTGCCGGTGATCTTGCCGATGTGGTCGGAGATGGCCTGCTGCGCCTCGTCCGGCTTGCCGTTGACGAACTCGTTCGCCGCGACCTGCCCCTCCACCAGCTTCTTCACCACGTCGGGGTGGGCCTTGAGGAACTTGGTGCTGACCAGCAGGTTGGTGATGACGAACTTCCGGTCCGGCCAGAGGTCGCGCTCGTCCACCAGCACCTTGCCGCCGGCGTTGACCAGCCGGGAGACGTACGGCTCCGGCACCCAGGCACCGTCGATCGCGCCGCTGGCGAAGGTGTCCACCGTCTGCGCGTTCTCCTGGGGGACCACCTTGACGTCGCCGCCGCCCTCCTTGGTGGTCTTGAGGCCCTTCTCCCGCAGCCAGTAGCGCAGCGCCACGTCCTGGGTGTTGCCGAGCTGCGGCGTGGCGATCTTCTTGCCGCGCAGCTGCTCGACCGAGGTGATCTCCGGCTTGACCACCAGCGCGACGCCGCCGGAGGCGGCGCCGGAGACGACCCGGACCGCCTCACCCTTGGACTTCGAGAAGGCGTTCACGGTCGGGTTCGGGCCGATGTACGTGGCGTCGAGCGCGCCGGAGAAGACCGCCTCGATGGCCGCCGGGCCGGCGTTGAAGGTCTTGGTCTCCAGCGTGACGTCGCTGCCGAGCTTCTCCTTGAAGATCCCCTTCTCCACCCCGACCACGGCGGGCGCGTGGGTGATGTTGGGGAAGTAGCCGAGGCGCAGGGTCACCGGACCGGACCTGCCGGCCGCGTCGTCGGTGCCGCCGCCGCAGGCCGCCGTGGTGCCCAGGGTGGCCGCGCCGACCACGGCGAGGGTGGCCAGGGAGACCAGCCGACGGAAGGGGAGCCGTCTCATCGTGTGTCCAATCCACAGTATTCCTATTTAGTTGGTAGGAAGAGTGGGGCAGGCTGGAGTCGGCGTCAAGACCCATCCACGATCCGGGACGGGCGACCTGGGTATTCCCGATAATTCCCACCTGTTGGGTGGAGTAGGCGGTGCCGGTCGGCCCACCACCGGAACGACCGTCCAGGGCGCCGGGCCACACCGGCGGTGCGGCCGGTGCCGACGCGTTAGGGTCGATCTCGTGCCGAGGCGGAGAACGAAAATTCCAGCGACGAAGTACCCGGTCGAGCGGTTCAGCCTCGACAACGGCCTGCGGGTGGTGCTCACCCCCGATCGCAGCGCCCCGGTGATCGGGGTGGCGGTGGTCTACGACGTCGGCATCCGGTCCGAGCCGGAGGGGCGCACCGGCTTCGCCCACCTCTTCGAGCACCTGATGTTCCAGGGCTCGGAGAACCTGGAGAAGCTGGCCCACTTCCGGCACGTCCAGGGCGCCGGCGGCACCTTCAACGGCTCCACCCACCTGGACTACACCGACTACTTCGAGACGCTGCCCAGCAACGCCCTGGAACGGGCGCTCTTCCTGGAAGCCGACCGGATGCGCGGCCCCCGGCTGACCGAGGAGAACCTGCGCAACCAGGTCGACGTGGTCAAGGAGGAGATCCGGGTCAACGTGCTCAACCGGCCGTACGGCGGGTTTCCCTGGCTGAACCTGCCGCCAGTGATGTTCGACACCTTCCCCAACGCGCACGACGGCTACGGCTCCTTCGACGACCTGGAGTCGGCCACCGTGGCGGACGCCGCCGACTTCTTCCGGCGCTACTACGCCAGCGGCAACGCGGTGCTGGCGGTCAGCGGGGACATCGACGTGGCCGAGGCGACGGAGCTGATCGAGCGGCACTTCGGGGACGTGCCCGCCCGCCCCGCCCCGGCGCGGCCCGACTTCGCCGAGCCCGACCTGACCGCCGAACGGCGCCGGTCGTACACCGACAAGCTGGCCCCGCTGCCGGCGGTGGCCGGCGCCTGGCGGGTGCCCGACCCGGTGACCGACTTCGCCGGCTACCTGCCGTACGTGGTGCTGGCCGAGGTGCTCACCGACGGCGACGCGTCCCGGCTGGTCGAACGGCTGGTCCAGCGGGACCGCACGGTCACCAGCCTCGGCGGCTACCTCGGTTTCATGGGCGACCCGTTCGACGTGCGCGACCCCACGGCGCTGCTGCTCCAGGCACACCTGCCGCCAGGGGGTGACGTGGACAAGGTGCTGCGCACCATCGACGAGGAATTGGACCGGCTCGCCACCGACGGGCTGACCGAGGGAGAGCTGGCGCGTACCCAGGCCCGGATGGCCACCCATCTGCTGCGGGACACCGACGCGGTGCTCGGCCGGGCGCTGCGGATGGCCGTCCTCGAACAGCAACGCGGCGAGCCGGGCCTGCTCAACGAGCTGCCCCGGCTGGTCGGCGAGGTGACCGAGGAGCAGGTCCTCGCCGCCGCCACCACCCTGCGGCCGGAGCGCCGCGCGTCCATCGAGGTCATCGCCGGAGGTGCCCGATGACGGCAACCGTGGAGACCGGGATCCGGCCGCTGCCGCCGCTCGGCCCGAACCGCCGGCTCAAGCTGCCGAAGCAGGCCGAGCGCACGCTCGCCAACGGGCTCACCGTGATCGCCGTACGCCGACCCGCGGTCCCGCTGGTCGAGCTGCGGCTCTGGATGCCGGCCGGGCGTACCCACCTGGCCCGGGGCGCGATGCTGGCCCAGACCATCCTCGCCGGCACGGCGACCCTCACCGCGACGCAGATCGCCGCCGAGCTGCAGAAGGTCGGCGGGGGGCTGTCCGCCGGGATCGACCCGGACCGGCTGATGCTCTCCGGGGCGAGCCTGGTCACCGGCCTGGACCGGATGCTGGAGATCCT
This sequence comes from Micromonospora sp. NPDC006431, assembly GCF_042870725.1. Classification (NCBI taxonomy): domain Bacteria; kingdom Bacillati; phylum Actinomycetota; class Actinomycetes; order Micromonosporales; family Micromonosporaceae; genus Micromonospora; species Micromonospora sp. NPDC006431. The sequence continues at coordinate 156,805 of NZ_JBIAHQ010000015.1, read as the reverse complement.
CGCCGACGTGCTGACCGGGGCCACCTACCCGGGTGACTGGGTGGAGACCGAGCGGGACCGGCTGGTCGACCGGATCCAGGTCGCCCAGAGCCAACCCGCCCACCTGGCCCGGACCGCGCTGCTCAAGCGGGTCTACGGCAAGCACCCGTACGCGGTCCAGACCCCGGAGCCCGACCAGGTGCGCGCGGTCCGCCCGCCCGCCCTGCGGCGGTTGCACGCCGACCGGGTGCACCCGGCCGGTGCGGTGCTGGTGCTGGTCGGCGACGTGCAGCCGGAGCGGGCCGTGGACGCCGCCGAGCAGGCGCTGTCCGGGTGGAACGGCGCCGGGGGCGCCGAGGAGCTGCCGCCGGCCCCGCCGCTGGAGCCCGGCCCGCTGCTGCTGGTCGACCGCCCCGGCTCGGTCCAGTCGTCGCTCCGGATCGCCCTGCCGGCGGTGCCCCGCACCCACCCGGACCACGCCGCGCTGCAACTGGCCAACCTGGTCTTCGGCGGCTACTTCTCCTCCCGCTGGGTGGAGAACATCCGGGAGGACAAGGGCTACACGTACGGGCCGCACTCGCTGGTCGAGCACTCGGTGGCCGGGTCGGTGCTGATCGCCGCCGCCGAGGTGGCCACCGAGGTGACGGCCCCCGCCCTGCTGGAGACCGGGTACGAGCTGGGCCGGCTGGCGTCGCTGCCGCCGAAGCCCGAGGAGCTGGAGCAGGCCCGCCAGTACGCGCTCGGCACGCTTCAGCTCGGCATGTCCACCCAGGCCGGGCTGGCGTCACTGACCAGCGCGTACGCCGGCAACGGGCTGCGTCTGGACTTCCTCGCCGAGCACGCCGCCCGGCTCGCCAAGGCGACCGTGGACGACGTGGCGGAGGTGGCGGCCCGCTACCTCGCCCCGGCGAAGGCGGTCACCGTGGTGCTCGGTGACGCGGAGCGGATCGCGGATTCGCTGGCCACGCTCGGGCCGTTGCGGACGGAGTCGGCGTGAGCGAGCTGGGCGGCGTGACCGGCGAGGCCGGCCCGCCGCTGGCCCGGTCCACGCTGGACCGGGCCGCGCACCGGCGTACCGAGCCGGACTGGCTCGCCGAGGCGTGGGAGCGGGCCCGGGTGCTGGTGCTGGACTCGGCCGACGACGGGCGGGCCCTGGTCCGCGGCGCGTCGGCTGCGCCGGAGTTGGTGCTGGTCGGCTCCGCCGAGCTGCCCGACGTGCCCCGGTCGGTGCCGATGTTCCTCGGCGTCGAGCCCGACGGCGTACCGGTCTTCGCGGTGGACGCGCCGCTGCCGGAGCTGCCGGACACCCGGCGGGCCAACCTGCGCGAGGTGGGACACCTCCTGGCCGACCGGGACGCGGGCCTCTTCACCACCGCCCTCGCCCTGCTGAACTGGCACGTCCGGCACGGCTACTCGTCGGTCACCGGGCGGCCGACGCAGGTCGACGAGGCCGGCTGGTCCCGGGTGGACCCGGGTGGTGAGCGGGTCTGGCCGCGTACCGACCCGGCCATGATCGTGCTGGTCCACGACGGGGTGGCCGGCCCGGAGGGGCGCTGCCTGCTCGGTAACAACGCCGCCTGGGCACGCATCCCCGGCGAGCGCCGCTTCTCCTGCCTGGCCGGCTACGTCGAGCCCGGGGAGTCGGCCGAGGCCGCCGTGCTCCGCGAGGTCCGCGAGGAGGTCGGCGTCGGGGTCGAGGAGATCGCGTACGCGGGCAGCCAGTCCTGGCCGTTCCCGGGCTCGCTGATGCTCGGTTTCCTGGCCCGCGCCGACGCCGACGAGCCGGTCCGGGTGGACCCGGCCGAGATCGCCTACGCCCGCTGGTTCACCCGGCGGGAGATCGGCGCCGCGCTGGCCGGGGAGGCGGTCGACGTCGACGGTCACCGGCTGGCCCTCCCGCCACCCTCCTCCATCGCCCTGTTCCTGATCCACCGCTGGCTCGACGGCCACTGCTGAGTGGTCGGGCCGCCGCGACCTGACCGACGCGGCAGGTGGGTCATCGCCACCTGACCGACGTGGCGGGTGGATCATCGCCACCTCGCCGACGTGGCGGGGTTGCGGCCAGCGGGATACCGCCACTTCGCCGACGTGGCGTTGATCACCGGCAGACGCGGTCCCGGCCCGTGACCGTCGTTGCCGCGGCGGTCACGGGCCGGGAACACGGGCCGTCGTGGCCGGGTGAGGCAAGGAACGCGGCGGGGGAGCCGGTCCGACCACGACGGACGTCAGGTCAGGTGCTCGTGGTGCTCGTGGTGTCCCATCGGTACGGGTGTGCCGGGGCCGGGTCCTCGATCGGGAGCACCTTCACCCGGTGCCGGCCGGCGCGTACCGCTCCGACGGACGCCAGCGCCCGGGCCAGCAGCAGGGCGGCGTCCCGGTCCTCGGCGTGGACGACCTGGCGGCGCGGCTCCGGCGCGGTGGTCTCGTCCCGCAGCCGGCCACCGCCGGCCCAGGCGGCCGCGATGTCGATGTCGGCGGCGGCTCGGATCTCGGTGCGGACGATCAGAAACCGCATGGGTGTCCCCCGGATACGGATGGACGGATACGCAATGGAACTTCCACGTCACTCATTCGACATGTTACGCCTGGCGGTCGTCCCAGCAAGTGAAACCCGACTGTCGTTCGCGCACGCCGACCGATCGGCTGACCCCAGGTCAGCACGGTTGTCGGGAGGACGGTGACGTCCACCCGGCGTGACGTGGCCGGGTGGACAGGCGGCGGGGCCGCCGGCGCGACGCCGGCGGCCCCTGGTGTTCGGTGGATCAGTTCAACGAGAACTGCCCGTTCTTCGCGCCGGCGATGAAGCCCAGCCAGCCGGCCCGGTTGAACAGCAGCACCGGCCCGCTCCGGTCCTTGCTGTCCCGCAGCGCCACCGCCGCCGGCCCGGTACGCAGCGGCGCGACCTCCACGCAGTTCGAGGTCTGGCTCCGGGTGCTCTTGCGCCAGGCGGCGCCGACGAGATTCGGCGCGAGGTCGGACGAGTTGTTGCGGATCTCGTTCATGGTTCTGCTCCTGGTCTGGAGTGCTCCGATGGGGACGAGTGGCGCCGCAGGCCGGACGGCGAGGTCCCCGTGGATCACCGGTCCGTCGCCAGGCGCCCCGGGTCGCGGCGGCGCTGGGCCGGCGCCGTTGCCGGCCCGAACGCCACTGTGGACTCGGCCGCCGTATCGGTCAGCCGTCCCGTCGCCTCGATGAGCCAGGAGAGGGTGTCCGATGCGGAGAGCGCCGCCGAGCATAGCCACTCGAACACCACTTTATAGCGATTTAGGGTGTTTACCTCGGTCGACATGACGTCGGTGAACCCACCTTCGATGGCCAGCGTCTCCGGATCGAGCGGATCGGCGAACCGGTAGACCGAGAAGGCGGTCGGTGGGAGGTACCAGTCGCCGACCCGGGTGTCGCGCAGCAGCAGATGCAGCGTCACGTTCGGCAGCATGGCCAGCTCGCAGAGGTGGACGATCTGCTCGTGCAGCACCTCGGGTGGGCCGGCCCGGCGGCCGAGGGCGGCCTCCTCCAGCACGGCGGTGTAGCGGGGCGCGTCGGGGGAGCGGGTCAGCAGCGACTGGCGGGCCTGCCGGGCGCGTACCTCGGTGTCCGGGTCCTCGGTGTCCGGGTCGCCGGCCTCCGCCGCCACCTGGGTCGCCGAGAGGATCCGGTGCCGGGCGTACCCGGGGGTCTGCAGCAGCCCGGGCACCAGCACCGGGTTGTACTCGGAGATCTCCGCGCAGCCCGCCTCCAACTCGGCGAAGCCGCGCTGCTGCTGGGTCATCACCGGGAAGTTCCGCAGCCAGCCGCGCATGTCGCCGGCCTCGTGGGTGATCCCCAGCAGTTCCTCGCGCAGCTCGTCGTCGGCGCCGTAGAGGGCCAGCAGGATGTCGACGTCGTCCGGGTCGGGGCGGCTGCGCCCGTTCTCCAGGCGGGACAGCTTGGACGCGGAGGCCCAGCCGATCCGCTCGATGACCTGGTCGCCGGTGAGGCCGGCCTGCTCACGCAGCCGGCGCAACTCGGTGCCGAGCCTGCGACGGCGCAGGATCGGGCCTGGTGCGGCAGGAGGCACGGTGCCCTCTTTCCGTCGACCGTCGCGGAGCGCGACGGTAACTGTATGGAATTCGCCCCCCACGGTCAGTATGGACGCCGCGGCCGGTACCGGAGGTTCCGGCGAGGGCGTGTCTTGCGACAAAAAGAGGACCGTGGAGGTGGTCCGACCGGCCCGGACGAGGACGTCCAAGGCCCGGCACCCGCCCCCGTCGCGCCTTCGGGCGCACCCCCGCCGGAGGAACCTGATGCGCACCGTCCTGGGCCGCCCCGACTTCCGCCTGCTCTTCGTCGCCGTGCTGGCCAGCATGGCGGCCGAGTCGATCCTGCTGCTGGCCCTCGCCGTCTGGGTGAAGGACCTGACCGGCTCGGACGGCATGGCCGGCGCGACCATCTTCGCGATCATCGCCCCGATGACGCTGGCGCCGCTGGTCGGCTGGTTCGTCGACCGGTACCGTCGCCGGCCCTTCTTCGTGGCCGCCAACCTGGGCGCGGCGCTGCTGCTCACCCCGCTCTTCGCGGTCCGGGGCCGGGCCGACGTGTGGGTCATCTACGTGGTGGCGGCGCTCTATGGCCTGTCGTACATCACGTTGACCGCGGTGCTGAGCGGGCTGATCCGGCACCTCGTGCCGAGCGAACTGCTGGCCGACGCGAACGCGGTGCTGCAGACCGTCCGGCAGGGCCTCCGGCTGGTCGGCCCGCTGGCCGGGGCCGGGCTGTACGCCGCGGTCGGCGGCTGGCTGCTGGCCGCGCTCGCCATGGCCGGCTTCCTGACCGCCGCGGCCGTCGTCGGCCTGCTCCGGGTCACCGAGACCCCGCCCGCCGGGGCCGACCTGCGTTGGCCGGCCGAGCTGGGTGCCGGGCTGCGACACCTGGCCGGCGAGCCGGCGCTGCGCCGGGCCCTGCTCGGCTACGGGCTGGGTTCGCTGGTGATGGGCTTCACCGAGTCGCTGATCTTCGCGTACGTGGACCAGGGGCTGCGCCGGGAGGTCGCCTTCGTCGGCGTGCTCGTCACCGTGCAGGGGGTCGGCGGGCTGGTCGGCGCGCTCCTCTCGGCGACCGTGGTACGCCGGACCGGCGAGGTGGGGGCGCTCGCCGCCGGGGTGACGCTCTTCGGGCCGGCCGCGCTGGCGCTGGCGTACCCCCGGCTCTGGCTGGGCGTGGTGGCGCTGCTGCTGGCCGGGTTGTCGCTGCCGCTGACCATGGTCGGGCTCAACACGCTGGTCCAGCGGCGTACCCCGCCGGCCCTGCTCGGCCGGGTCGCCGCCGCCTCGGAGGCGCTGGTCAGCGGCCCGCAGGCGGTCTCCATCGGGGCCGGTGCGCTGCTCGTCGGCGTCCTCGACTACCGCCTGCTCTTCGCCCTGGTCGGGATGATCACCATGGCCGCCGGCGCCTACCTCTGGCACGCCCGCCACCTCAGCCCACCCCCGCCGTCAGCGCCCGCCCGCATCCCTGCCCCGCGCCGCCCGCCGCCGTCCGTCGATCATGAGGTTGCCGTGGCGACACGCCGATCCCGAGGCCGCTAACCTCATGATCATCGACGGCCGGCGCGGACGCGGAAGAGCGGCCGGCCCGGGTGGGGCGGCCGCTCTTCCGGCGTGGGTGGTCAGGCGGAGATGGTGGCGAGGTGCTGCTTGACCTGGGTGATGGAGGGGTTGGTGAGCGCGCTGCCGTCGGCGAAGCGCAGGGTCGGGACGGTCTGGTTGCCGCCGTTGACGCTCATCACGAACTCGGCGGCCTTCGCGTCCTGCTCGATGTCGACCACCTCGTACGCGATGCCCTCCCGGTCGAGCTGCGACTTCAGCCGGTGGCAGTAGCCGCACCACGGGGTGGAATACATCGTCAACATGGTCAACTCCTCCAAGGGGTGGCGCGCCCGGTCCAGTCAGGCCAGGCTAATCGCTGCAACATCGCCGGGGGCTGAGATGATTCCTGGCTGTGGCGGTTCACTCAACGGCGGAACGGGTGCTGGCCGGGCTGGATCCGGAGCAGCGGGCCGCGGTGACCGCCCCGGCCGGCCCGGTCTGCATCCTGGCCGGCGCCGGCACCGGCAAGACCCGCGCGGTGACCTCCCGGATCGCGCACCGCACGCTCACCGGTGACATCGCCGCCCGGCACGTGCTGGCGGTCACCTTCACCGCTCGCGCCGCCGCCGAAATGCGCAGCCGTCTCGCCGTCCTCGGGGTGCCGGGCGTCCAGGCACGCACCTTCCACGCGGCGGCCCTGCGCCAGGTCCGCTACTTCGCCCCCCGGCTGCTCGAGGGGCGCGCCATGCCGGAGTTGATGGAGAGCAAGGTCCGGGTGGTCACCCTGGCCGCCGCCAAGGTCGGCCTGCGCGCCGACCGGACCGCCGCCCGCGACCTCGCCGGCGAGATCGAGTGGGCCAAGTCGTCCCTGGTCGAGCCGGGCGAGTACGTGGTGGCCGCGGCCAAGGCGCTGCGCGAGACCTCGTACGAGCCGGCGAAGGTGGCCGAGGTCTTCGCCGCGTACGAGCGGCTCAAGCGCGGCAACGGGGTGATCGACTTCGAGGACCTGCTGCGCGCCGCCGTCTGGGGGATCGAGGAGCACGCCGACGTCGCCGAGCAGGTCCGCGGCCAGTACCGGCACTTCGTCGTCGACGAGTACCAGGACGTGAACCCGCTCCAGCAACGGCTGCTGCAGGCGTGGCTCGGCGGCCGGGAGGACCTCACCGTGGTCGGCGACGCCAGCCAGACCATCTACTCGTTCACCGGGGCGACCTCGTCCTACCTGGTCGACTTCCCGCGCCTCCACCGGACCGCCACGGTGGTCCGGCTGGTCCGCGACTACCGCTCCACCCCGCAGGTGGTCGGGCTGGCCAACGCGGTGATCTCGCAGGCCCGGGGGACCGAGGCCCGGCTGCGGCTGGAACTGCACGGCCAGCGCCCGCCGGGCCCCGAACCCGACTTGCGGATCTTCACCGACGAGCCGGCCGAGGCCAACGCGGTCGCCGCCCGCTGCCGGGCGCTGATCGCCGGCGGCACCCCGGCCCGGGAGATCGCGGTGCTGTTCCGCACCAACGCGCAGTCCGAGGCGTACGAGAAGGCGCTCACCGAGGCGCAGGTGCCGTACGTGGTGCAGGGGGCCGAGCGGTTCTTCGAGCGGCCCGAGGTCCGGCAGGCGATGGTGGCGCTGCGCGCCGCCACCCGGTCGATCCCGGGGGAGACCCCGCTGCCGGCCGCCGTGGTGGAAGGGCTCGCCGCGGTGGGCTGGGCGCCCGACGCGCCCCCGGCCGGCGGTGCCGCACGTGAGCGGTGGGAGGCGCTCGCCGCAGTGGTCCAGCTCGCCGAGGAGTACGCGGCGACCCCCGAGGTGGTGCCGATCGGCGAGGCCGCCGCCATCGAGCGCCCGGTGACCCTGGCCGACTTCACCGAGGAACTGGCCCGGCGGGCGGCCCAGCAGCACGTACCCACCGTGGAGGGGGTGACGCTCGCCTCCCTGCACTCCGCCAAGGGGCTGGAGTGGGACGCCGTTTTCCTGGTCGGCCTCGCCGAGGGCACCCTCCCCACCACGTACGCGAAGACCCCGGAGCAGGTCGAGGAGGAGCGGCGGCTGCTCTACGTCGGGATCACCCGGGCCCGGGAGTGGCTCTGGTTGTCGTACGCCGCGGCCCGCTCGCCGGGCGGTCGGGCCCGGCGGCCCTGCCGGTTCCTGCCGCAGCTCGACCGCTCGGGGGGTACCGAGCGGGCCGGCGCCGGCGCGGCCCGGCGCACCGAGCGGCGGCGCGCCCAGGTGGTCTCCTGCCGGATCTGCGGCGCCACCCTGCTCGCCGGGGCGGACCGCAAGCTGGGCCGCTGCCCCACCTGCCCGTCCGACCTGGACCAGGAGCTGTACGAGCGGCTGCGCGAGTGGCGGCAGCGGGTGGCCGAGGCGCAGAAGGTGCCGGCGTACGTCGTCTTCACCGACGCCACGCTCACCGCGCTGGCCGAGCGGAAGCCGGGACGCAGCGAGGAACTGATCGCGATCGCCGGGATCGGCCCCCGCAAACTGGGACTTTACGGAGATACGGTGCTGGCCCTGGTGGGGGGCGCGGCGGTGGACGATGTCTGCCCGCAGAAAAGTTTCGAAATCTAGCCGTAAATCGTTTGCCCTCGCCCCGAGGCGAGGAATAGCCTCAGGACACACCTCGCGAGCGGCGCCATTCTGGCTGCTCACGGGGGACGAGTCCATGGTCGGCACGAGGAAAGTCAGGGAGGTGGCATCAATGGAGACCTACATCTACGAGCGTCCGCTGGCGATGCCAGTTGCCTGCGCTCCGCTGTCGGCTGTCCGGGTGGCCCTTGCCGCTCGACCGTCGGTCCCGCAGGTGCACCAGGTCCAGGTTCAGGCCGAGCTGAACCTGACCGTTGCGCCGCTGGCGGGGATCGAGGGGACCAGTGGCTTCACGGGCATGGGCATCGATGGCGCCAAGAAGCGCACGGATGTCCGCGGTGTTCCACCTCGAGGTAGACCGGTCTGATCCAACAGACCACCGGCTCACCTCGAGGCCGCGGAACCCGCACACCGGGATCCGCGGCCTCAGTGTTTTTGCACCGCCGAAGTACGTCGGAAATGCGATCCACGAGATCGAAGTGAGAGAGAGGTGACCGGAGGATGAGTCTGGCGTTGGCCCCGCTCGACGTGAGCGTCGAGGTGGAGGCGAACCTGCCCTGCCGGAAGTTCGACCCCGACCTGTGGTTCTCCGACTCGCCTACCGAGCTCGAGCTGGCCAAGTCGCTCTGCGGGGACTGCCCGCTGCGCGTCGAGTGCCTCGCGGGTGCGGTGGAGCGGGCCGAGCCCTGGGGCGTCTGGGGCGGCGAGATCTTCGAGCGTGGCGCGGTCGTCCCGCGCAAGCGGCCCCGTGGCCGTCCGCGCAAGGAGGACCTCGCCCGCGACGCGCAGCTCCGGGTCGAGGCCGAGGCGCGACTGGCAGCCAGTGGGCTGACCGAGTCGCGTAACGCGGTCCGGCTGGCGGCCTGACACACCCCGTTCCACACGTCCCGCCGGTGAGCCCACCGGCCGCGAGAAAGACGAAACCGATGCTGCACCTGCCGAACGGAACCGAGATGCAACTACTTCACGAAGCGTTGTCCCGGGCTCGAATGCCCCGGCCTCAGGCCGGTCGCACCACCACGAGCACTGAGGCAGCCCGTTCCGCCCGTACCGTCGCGATGAAGAGCCGGCGCCAGTCGGCTCGTGACCTGGGCGTTCTCTAGATCCCTACCACCTGCACGGGGGCGGCGGCCGGATGGCCGCCGCCCCCGTGGCATAGGCGACGCCGTGCCTGCGGATGGCCGCCGCGCTCAGCCCACCGAGGTGGCATCGGCGACGCCGTGCCTGCGGATGGCCGCCGCGCTCAGCCCACCGAGGTGGCATCGGCGACGCCGTGCCTGCGGGCGGCCGCCGCGGTCAGCCCACCGGGGCGAAGCCGGGCAGCCAGCGCTCCAGGATCGCCCGGTAGGGCGCCTTCGCCTCCAACTGGCAGAGCACCCCGATCGAGCCCAGCGTGACCCGGTGGATCATCAGGTACGACGGGGGCAGGTTGAGTTGGCGACTGAGCTGGTAGGCCGGCGAGCGGGGGTTGGCCAGGCGGGCCGCCTCGGACCGCAGCCAGGCCCGGGTGAACCGGAACTCCTCGGTGGCGATCGGCTCCAGCATCGGCCGGAGGAAGTCGAGCACCTCCTCGGCGTCGATCGGCTCGGTCGGGCTGACGAAGCCCTCCTTCCGCAGGCCGGCCACCACCGCCTCGGCGTCGCCGCGCAGCGCCAGCGCGGCGATCCGGCCGATCGGCTCGGGGGTGCCGTCCGGCATCCGGGCCACCGCGCCGAAGTCGATCACGCCGAGCCGGCCGTCTGGGAGCAGCCGGAAGTTGCCCGGGTGCGGGTCGGCGTGCAGCAGCCCGGCCCGCATCGGCGCGGACAGGTGCAGCTCGGCCATCAGCCGCCCCGCCTCGTCGCGCTGCTCCTCGGTGCCCTCCCGGATGATCGCCGCCAGTGGCGTGCCCTCGATCCACTCGGTGATCAGCACCCGGGGTGAGGCGTCCAGCACCTCGGGGATGTAGATGTCCGGATCGTCGGCGTACGCCGCGGCGAAGGCGCGCTGCGACTCGGCCTCCAGCTCGTAGTCCAGCTCCTCGGTGATCCGCTCCCGCAGCTCGACCAGGAGCGGCTTGACGTCCAGCCCGGGCTGGATCGCGCGGAACATGCCGCCCAGCCGGGAGAGCTGCTTCAGGTCGGAGAGCAGGGCATCCCCGGCGCCCGGGTACTGGATCTTCACGGCCACGTCCCGGTGGTTCGGGGCGCCGTTCGGGCCGTATCCCGGGTCCCGCCAGACCGCGCGGTGCACCTGGCCGATGCTGGCCGCGGCGGCCGGGGTGTCGTTGAACTCCACGAACCGCTCCCGCCAGCCCGGGCCGAGCTGCTCGGCGAGCACCTTGTGCACGGTGGCCGCGGGGAGCGGCGGGGCGGCCTCCTGGAGCTTGGTGAGCGCCTGCCGGTAGGGGCCGGCGATCTCCTCCGGCAGCGCCGCCTCGAAGACCGATAGGGCCTGGCCGAACTTCATCGCCCCGCCCTTGAGCTGCCCGAGCACGCTGAACAGCTGCTCGGCGGTGCGTTGCTGGATCTCGGCGGAGATGACCTCGGACGCGAGCCCGGTGACTCGCTTGCCCATGCCGAGGACGGTCCGGCCGGCGAAGCCGAGTGGCAGGGCGGCGAGCTTGGCGGTCCGGGACACGGCCCGGCGCGGGATGTCGGTCACCCGGTCATTGTTACCGACTCGACGGCCCCGCTGCTGCTATGAAGCCGGTACCGGTGGGGCTGACCCGGATCGGGCGACGCCCGGAACATCCGCAGGACGGGTGCGGCGGCCACTGGCGGCGGCGGAATCGGCCGGCTCCGGCGATCTCAACCGCACAGCCGAGGGTCTCCGGGGTGCCACCGTCGAGGTGGGCCAGCGCCTCCGCGGCCGCGTACGCCACCGCCGCGAGCCGGGTGGTGGCGGCGCAGGCCCGTTCGGTGCCGTCGGCGGCGAGCTGGGCGGCGAGCGTGGGCCAGTCCGGGTCGCGGTCCACCCGGTGCAGATCGAGGCAGTTCAGGCAGGGACCCGCCGGCGGGCGCACCAGCGGGCCGACCACCGGCACCCCGCCCCGCAGATCGACCAGGAGGTGGGGCTGGCGGCGCTGTGCGTACCCGGTGGCCAGCACGGGCGCCGGCCGGTCCGTGCCGAGCTGGACCACCAGGTCGACGCGGCCCCGGCGGAGCGGCCCGGTCTCCGTACCCGGGGCGGACCGGCCCAGCGCCGCGCGGACCGCCGCGGCCAGCGGTCGGCCCACCTCCGCGGCGGCCAGGCCCGTCCCGACCAGGTCGCCCGGACGGACCGGGCCGGGCAGCTCGGGTACGACGTGCCCGACGCCGGCCTGCGCCAGCGCGACCGCGATCGCGGCGCCGAGCCGGCCGGCGCCGGTGACCAGCACGCGCGCCGCCCGGCGGCGGCGCAGCACCTGGGCCGGGGTGCCGGGCAGTGCGGACGTGGCCAGCGCCAGGGCGTCGGCCTCGCCGGCGAGCCGGGCCCGGGCCGGCCCGGCGAGGTCGCGGGGGAGCAGGCTCTGCGCCGCTACGACGAGACCGGCGGCCCGGAGCGTGTCGAGCAGGACGCGCGCCTCGTCCGGCGCGACCCGCGCGGTGGCCGCGTACGCGAGGACGGCACGTTCGCTCCGGGTGCCGTCCAGCAGGTCGAGCAGGCGGGCTGCCCGGGGGTTCGCCACCTCCAGCAGGACGGCCCGGCCGGGCTCGACCCCGAGCTGGAGGGTGTGCCGGTCCCGCCAGAGGCGGGCCAGCCCCGGCAGGAGGGTCGGGCGGGCGAGGGGCGTCGGATCGGCCATGCCACGAATCGTGACCGTGTCCGCGCGTTCCGTCGATCGTTGTCCACAGGTGCGCCGGGCTGTGGCCAGGGCTGTCCACAGAAAAAGCCGGCTTTTCCACAACCGGGCGGTAACCGGTGTCGCGCAGCCGACAGTAGGGACCGAACGGACGCGGGGAGGGGTGGCCGGCCGGCCACTCCTCCCCGTCCGTACCGGTCAGACCTTGGCCTTGCCCAGGATGCGGTTCACTGTTGTGCCGCACACCGGGCACTTGCCCTTGGCCATGTTCATGCCGGTCTTGGAAACCTCGATACGCCCCTCGAAGTCCCGCTTCTCCTTGCACTTGACGCAGTAACCGTTGTAGGTCTGGGCCTGGTCGGCCACGGTAGCCCCTCCTCGTCTCGTCCGCCGGACACGCCGTCCCGGCGGGTTCCCGGCGGCGGGCCACACGGGGCACCGGCGCTGGGTTGTTCTCCGCGGCCACGCTCATGACCGCTGGTTGGCGGACCCTACCCAGGTCTGGGCGGTTCCATGTCAGCTCAGCATCGACACTGTGAGCTAGTCGACGTCGAGAGTGTGCATGCCGAGTCACGTCCGATAAGTCAGTTCCGCAGGGACACGCCGGGCGAATGCCCTCAGATCACCCTTGGGGTCGCCCCCGCGCGACGCCCGTCCGTAGATCACTTAACGTGTGCGGGGGTGGGCAGGTAACGGGCGTGGCCCGGCCCGAGTCGCCACGAAGGGTGACCGAGGACCCTTGTCGGGCTGCCGCAAAGATTTTTTTTGGGACTCCTGCCGACCAACCACCATTTTCCGGGCGCATGTCGTCGTGTTGACTCTTGCGGACCCCTGGTCAGTACGCATTAGCTTGCTGTCGTGACAGTCATCCGAGGCTGCGCGGACCGGTAATGGCCGGGACGCGGAAGCCCGTCGTCGAGGTACGGCGCAGTCAGCGCCGGCGACGTACGGTGTCCGCGTACCGGGACGGGGAACGGGTCGTGGTGCTCATCCCCGATCAGTTCTCCCGCGCCGAGGAGAGCGAGTGGGTCGACCGGATGCTGGCCCGGCTCGCCGCGCGCGAGGGCCGGCTCGCCCGCTCCGACGCCGAGCTGCTCGCCCGGGCCACCCGGCTGATCAACCTCTACCTGCCCGAGCACGGTGCCGCGGCGGCACCGGCCAGCGTCCGCTGGGTCACCAACCAGAACGGCCGCTGGGGCTCCTGCACCCCCGCCGACCGCACCATCCGGATCTCCCACCGGATCCAGGACATGCCCGACTGGGTGATCGACTACGTGCTCCTGCACGAGCTGGCGCACCTGATCGTGCCCAGTCACAACGCCCATTTCTGGGCCCTGGTCGGGCGGTACCCGAAGACCGAGCGGGCCCGGGGCTACCTGGAGGGCGTGGCCGCCACCGCCGGCGTTCCCCTCACCGACTGATTCCCGAGGTCGCCCCGGCGAGCGCCCCTGCCGTTGGCCTGCCGCCCGGCGACCTGGAGTGCGGTGGCTCCGAGCCGCGGTCGGCGCGTCCGCGCGGGCCGAAGCGCCCTGGTCGCGTCGCGACCCGCTCGACCGGGCGCTGGCCGGGCCCGCCGCGGCTCGGGCGGAGGGCTAGGGTCGGAGCGTGGCTCGACGTGTGGTGGTGGCGTTGCTCGCGCCGGTGGGCTGGACGCCGCCGGGGATCGACCCGACCCGGTGGCGTACGGCGCTCGCCGAGGACGTGGTGGACCTGCTCGCCACCCTCAACGAGGTGGAGACCGCGGTGGCCGTGACGCCCGCGGACCGGTGGCTGGCCGACGCCGTGGTGTGGCCCGGCACCGCCGTCCACGAGGTGCCGGAACCCACCGTCAACGCGGTGTTCGCCGCGCTGGCCGGCACGGACCGGGCCACCGCCGATGCCGGGCGGGCCGGCGCCGGGTACGACCAGGCGGCCGTGGTGGCCGCCGACGCGCCCGACGTGCCCGGGCTCACGCTCGGCAAGCTGCTGCGGCCCCTCTCCAGCCGGCCGGTGGCCGTGGCCCCGGTGGAGGGGAGCGGCCCCGGCCTGCTCGGCGTGGCCGCCCGGCTGCCCGTACCGGCATGGCTGCCGGTGGTCGACCTGGCGACGGCAGCGCCGGCCGAGGTGCGCGCCGCCGCCCCGCGCCCGGGGGACGTGGCCGTCACGGCCGGCTGGCGCCGGCTGCGCGGCCCGGCCGACCTGGCCACCCTCGACCCGGCCTTCGAGGGCTGGGAGGCCACCCGCGCCCTGCTCTCCGGCCAGCCCGGCTGACCCCCCGGACGAGCAAGATCCGCACAACTTCGGTGAAGTTGTGCGGATCTTGGCGGTGTGCGGTCAGGAGGACTTGTCGTCGCCCTCGGCGGGGGGCTGCTCCTCGGGGGCGCCAGGGGCGGTGAAGTCGAAGCTGGCCAGCTCCTCGTCCAGGTCGCTGCTGGTCGCGGCGAACGCCTCCGGGTTGGCGAAGTCGTCGTCGGAGGGGAGCAGGTCGGGGTGACCCCAGACCGCGTCCCGGCCGGCGATGCCCCGCTGCTCGGTGAGCGCCGCCCAGAGCACGGTGGCCTCGCGCAGCCGGCGGGGGCGCAGCTCCAGGCCGACCAGGGCGGCGAAGGTCTGCTCGGCCGGCCCGCCCGCGGCCCGGCGCCGGCGGAACGCCTCGCCGAGGCGTACGACGTTGGGCAGCCGCTCGCCGGCGGCGGTGTCGACCACGTGGCACACCCAGCCCTCGACCAGGGCGAGCACGGTCTCCAGCCGGGCCAGGGACGCCTTCTGCGCCGGGGTGTCCTCCGGGGTGAAGATGCCCTCCAGGGCGATCGCCTGCATTGACTCCGGGTCGGTCGGGTCGACCCGACCCATCGCCTCCTCGATGGCCTCCCGGTTGACCCGGATGCCCGCGGCGTAGTTCTCCACCGCGGTGAGCACGTGCCCGCGCAGCCACGGCACGTGCTGGAAGAGCCGCTGGTGGGCGGCCTCGCGCAGGGCGACGTAGAGGCGTACCTCGTCCTCGGGCAGCTCCAGGCCCTCGCCGTACGCCCGGATGTTGGCCGGGATGAGCGCGGCGGTGCCGGCCGGGCCGAGCGGCAGGCCGATGTCGCCGGCGGAGAGCACCTCGGCGGCGAGCGAGCCGAGCGCCTGGCCGAGCTGGCCGCCGAAGAGCGCGCCACCCAGCGTGGCGACCATCGACTGCATCGGGCCCAGCTGGGCCCGCGCCTCCGGCGGCACCAGGTCGCCCATCGCGCCGACCATCCGGCTGGCCACCGGGTCGCAGAGCTTGCGCCACACGTCCAGGGTCTTGTAGATCCACTCGTTGCGGTTCCAGGCGACCGACGCCCGGATGCCGGAGGGCCACGAGGTGGCCGGCTCCAGCCAGAGGTCGGCGATGCGCAGCGCCTCCTCCACCGCGTTGCGTTCGAACGGCGAGACCGCCGGGTCGCCGGTGGCGGCGAGCTGGCTCGCGGCGACCTGCCGGGCGAGGTCCCAGTTGACCGGCCCACTGCCCGGCGCCGAGAGCAGGTGCTGCAACTGCGCCATGAACTGCTGCATCTGCGCGGGATCGTTGGGGTCGGGTGGTTGCCCACCCGGGAGCGCGAATCCGAACGGAATATCAGGCACGAGGTCTACGGTACGCGTGCCTTGCCGCAGGTCGCGCCCGCTGGCGTTGCGCTGAGGGCGAAGTCCGCCGGTCGCTGCGCCGGACGCCCGCGCCCGGATCGGTACGCTCTGCCGCATGAGACGTCGCGGCGTGACCGTACTCCTCGGTGCACTGCTCACCGCCCTGCTCAGCGTCGGGGTGCTGAGCGTGCCCATCCCGTACGTGGTGCTCGGTCCCGGCCCGACGGTCAACACCCTCGGCGCCGAGGACGGCAAGGAGATCATCCAGGTCACCGGGCGGCCGACGTCCACCTCCGCCGGGCAGTTGCGGCTCACCACGGTCGGGGTGCAGCCCACCGTCCGGCTCCGTTCGGCGTTGGCCGGCTGGTTCTCCAGGGACGAGGCGGTGGTGCCGCGCGAGCTGGTCTACCCGCCGGGCGAGTCGCAGCAGGAGATCGAGAAGCGCAACGTGGAGGACTTCCAGAACTCGCAGACCAGCGCGGAGACGGCGGCCCTGCGCAAGCTGGGTTACCCGATCGAGGTGCTGGTGAAGGGGGTCACCGCCGGTGGGCCGTCGGTCGGCGTGCTCCGGCCCGGCGACGTGCTCACCTCGGTCGACGGCCAGCAGGTGACCAGCGCGGCCAAGCTCACCGAGCTGATCCGGGCCAAGCCGGCCGGCAGCGCGCTGAAGATCGGGTACGTCCGCGACGGGGTGACCGCCACCGCTGCGGTGACCAGCCGGGAGCAGGACGGCCGGCCGCGGATCGGCATCGAGATCGACCAGCAGCAGCCGCACCCGTTCACCCTCAAGATCGACCTCGCGGACATCGGCGGCCCGAGCGCCGGGCTGATGTTCGCCCTGGGCATCGTGGACAAGCTGGAGCCGGCCGACCTGACCGGCGGGAAGATCATCGCCGGCACCGGCACCATCGACGACGAGGGCCGGGTCGGTCCGATCGGCGGCATCGCGCAGAAGCTGGTCGGCGCAAAGGAGGCCGGTGCGAAGGTCTTCCTGGTGCCCGCCGACAACTGCACGGAGGCGGTCCGCAACCCGCAGCCCGACCTGCCGCTGCTCCGGGTGGCGTCGCTCGACGACGCGCTGAAGGCGCTGGAGACGCTGCGCGCCGGAGGGCAGCCGACCCGCTGCTGACCCGGCTCCGGCGGCCCGCGCGGGGATCGTGGCGTGACCTTGACCCGACGTATTCAGGAACACCCCGTACTCTGGGTGCCTGGTCGGAGCCGATCACATCGAGCGTGCGGAGCCAACAGTGGTCATGCGTAGCAGTCCCCTGCCGAGGATGAGCCGGCGCGGACGCGCCACCATCGGGGTCCTGATCGGGGTGTTCGTGCTCTTCACCCTGCTGGGGTGGGGAGTCAACGCCTGGACGGACTGGCTCTGGTTCGAGGAGGTCCGCTACACCCAGATCTTCACCGGGGTGCTGGCCACCCGGCTGCTGCTCTTCCTGGTGATCGGGCTCGGCATGGCGCTGATCGTCGCCGGCAACCTCTGGCTGGGATACCGGCTGCGGCCCCAGCTGCGCCCGCACTCCGCCGAGCAGGCCACCCTGGAGCGGTACCGGATGCTGCTGAGCCCCCGGCTCGGCACCTGGATCGCCCTGGTCTCCGCCGTCATCGGGCTCTTCGCCGGGCTGTCCGCGCAGAGCCGGTGGAGCCAGTGGCTGCTGTTCCGCAACGGCGGGAGCTTCGGCGTCAAGGACCCGGAGTTCGGCGTCGACGTCGGCTTCTATGTCTTCCAGCTGCCGTTCTGGCGCTACCTGCTCGGCGTCGGCTTCACCGCGGTGGTGCTCGCCCTGCTCGGCGCCCTGGCCATGCACTACGTCTTCGGCGGGGTGCGGCTGCAGGGCATCGGCGACCGGATGACCAACGGCGCGCGCGCCCACCTGAGCACGCTGGTCGCGGTCTTCGTCCTGCTCAAGGCGGTCGCGTACGTGCTGGACCGGCGGGCGATGCTGCTGGAGTACAACGAGGGCGCCAAGCTCTACGGCGCCGGCTACGCCGACGTGAACGCGCTGCTTCCGGCGAAGGAGATCCTGGCCTACATCTCGGTCGTGGTGGCCATCGCGATCATCGTGTTCTCCAACGCGGTGATGCGGAACCTGGTCTGGCCCGGCATCTCGCTCGCCCTGCTCGGCGTCTCGGCGGTGGCGATCGGCGGCATCTACCCGTGGGCGGTGCAGACCTTCGAGGTGAAGCCGAGCGCCCGGGACAAGGAGGCGCCCTACATCGAGCGCAGCATCGAGGCGACCCGGGCCGCGTACGGGCTGGCCGGGGCCAAGTCCGCCGGGTACGCGGCGAGCAACCTCACCCCGCCACCCAGCCTGGCCACCGACACCTCGGTGGTGGGGAACGCCCGGCTGCTCGACCCGCAACTGGTCTCCGAGACGTACACCCAGCTCCAGCAGGTGCGTGGCTTCTACGACTTCGGCCCGAAGCTGGACATCGACCGGTACGCCGTGGACGGCAAGACCTCGGACTACGTGGTCGGCGTCCGAGAGATCAACTACGACGAGCTGACCCCGCAGCAGAGCAACTGGATCAACCGGCACACCGTCTACACCCACGGCTACGGCCTGGTGGCCGCCCCGGCCAACCAGGTGGTCTGCGGCGGCCAGCCGTACTTCGTCTCCGGCTTCCTCGGTGACTCCGGCAAGGAGGCGCAGGGCTGCGCGTCCGCGACCGAGCAGATCCCGGCCAAGCAGCCGCGGATCTACTACGGCGAGCGGATGAAGGCGGACGACTACGCCATCGTCGGCCAGACCGGGGAGCGCAACGTCGAGTTCGACCGCCCGACCTCGAGCGGGGGCGAGCAGTACTACACCTACACCGGCGAGGGCGGCGTCAAGATCGGCTCGTTCACCCGCCGGCTGCTCTACGCGATCAAGGAGCAGGAGTCGAACTTCCTCCTCTCCGAGGCGGTGAACCAGGACTCCAAGCTGCTCTACGTCCGCAACCCGCGGGACCGGGTGGAGAAGGTCGCGCCGTTCCTCACCCTGGACGGCGACCCGTACCCGGCGGTGGTGAACGGCCGGGTCCTGTGGATCGTGGACGGCTACACCACAGCCGCGACCTACCCGTACGCGGAGCGGGTCAACCTGCAGGCCGAGACGGCGGACGAGCTGACCGGCCGGGGCACGTTCCAGCTCGCCCGGGAGGACGTCAACTACATTCGCAATTCGGTCAAGGCGACCGTCGACGCGTACGACGGCACGGTCAAGCTCTATGCGTTCGACGAGACCGACCCGGTGCTCAAGGCGTGGAACAAGGCGTTCGGCGGCGAGCTGGTGCTGCCGAAGGGCGACATCCCGGCGGAGCTGGCCGAGCACTTCCGCTACCCGGCGGACCTGTTCAAGGTGCAGCGGAACCTGCTCACCAAGTTCCACGTCACCGACCCGGGCGACTTCTACTCCGGGCAGGACTTCTGGCAGGTGCCGAACGTGCCGGATGCGCCGGACAGTGGGCAGAAGCAGCCGCCGTACTACCTGTTCACCCAGTTCCCTGGGCAGGAGGCGCCGCGGTTCCAGCTCACCTCCGCGGTCACCCCGAACGGCCGGCAGAACCTGGCCGCGCTGATCGCCGGGTCGTACGTCGACGGCCAGCCGAGGCTGGAGGTGCTGGAGCTGCCGGACCAGACCCGGATCTCCGGCCCGGTCCAGGTGCACCAGCAGATGAGCAACAACGGCGACATCCGGCAGCAGCTCAACCTGCTCTCCTCCAACCAGGCGCAGGTGCAGTACGGCAACCTGCTCTCGCTGCCCTTCGCCGACGGCATGCTCTACGTCGAGCCGGTCTATGTGAAGAGCAGCAACCAGGACGCGTACCCGCTGCTGCAGAAGGTGCTGCTCTCGTACGGCGACGGCGGCTCGTACGTGGTGCTGGCGAACAACCTCACGGACGGCATCAAGCAGCTCGTCGAGCAGGGCAAACGGGCGCCCGGGGCCACGCCGCCCAGCACCGGCGGCACCCCGCCGACGGGTGGCGGCACCAGCCCGCCGGTGCTCACCGGCGCGCTGGCCGAGGCCGCCGGCAAGGTGCAGAGCGCGATCGCCGAGGTCAAGGCCGCCCAGGCGTCCGGCGACTTCGAGCGGTACGGGCGGGCCCTGAAGGCGCTGGATGAGGCGATGACGGCGTTCCAGGAGGCGCAGGTGGCGGCCAACCCGTCGCCCGCCCCGTCGGCCAGCGGCAGCCCGTCCGCGTCGCCGCCGGCCGCACCCTCGTCCTCACCGTCAGCGAACGGCTGACGCCGGCCCGACCCAGCGAGCCCGTGGCCTGGAGATCCCTAGTGGTCTCCGGCCACGGGCTTTGTCGCATACCGGACGGAACACTCGCAACCCGGCACCCGCTTCGGCCGTCATCAGTGCAGGTGGACCGAGGGGAGGCGGGATCTCCAGATGAGGGACACGAACGGTTTCGACGACTTCTACCGGAGCACGTCGGCGCGGGCGCTGCGGTACGGCTACGCCGTGGCGCACGATCCCGGCGATGCCCAGGACCTCGTGCAGGAGGCGTACGCCCGGGCCTGGCGGCAGTGGACGACGCTGGCCGCCCACCCGGCCCCTGAGGCCTGGCTGCGGTTGGTGATCAGCCGGCTGGCCACCGACCGGTGGCGCCGCCTGCGCGGCTGGCGGCTGGCGGCCAGCCGGACCGGCCCGCCGGGCGACGTCGGACCCCCGGGGGAGGACAGCGTGCTGCTGGTCGGCGCGCTCCGGCAGCTGCCGGTTCGGCACCGGCAGGCCCTCGCGCTGCACTACCTGTTCGACATGTCGGTGGCGGAGATCGCCGGGGAGGCGGGGGTTCCCGTCGGCACGGTGAAGTCCTGGCTGTCCCGCGGCCGGGCCCGCCTCGCCGAGCTGCTGCCCGGCCTCACCACCGCGGAGCTGGAGGTCGACGATGTCGCGTGAACTGACCCGCCTCTACCGGGCGCTGGCCGCCGACTCCGACCCGCGGGCGCTGCCGGACCCGGACCAGGTGCGCCGCCGGGCCGATCGCCGGGCGCGCTACCGGGCCACCCTGGGCGCGTTGGCCGCCGCCGTGCTGGTCGCCGGCACGGCCGTCGGCGCGCGGCTCGTGCTCGCCGCCGGCCCGGACACCCCGCCCGGGCCACCCGCCGCCACCCCCACCCCCGGGCCGTCGGCGCCGCCCAGCTCCGGCCCGCCGTCGCCGAGCCGGAGTGCGCTCACCCCGTCCGGTACGCCCGCAGCCCCGACGACCAGTGCCCGACCTCCGGCCACCACCCCGACCAGCATCCCGGACCGGGCCTTCTTCACCCTGCCGGCCGCCAACGACGCCGGCACGGGCAGCCAGTTCGTCCCCGGCCCGGTGCTGCCGGACCTCTGCGGCGCAACGCCCGGCGAGGCGCAGATCGCGACCCGCCGGGCGCGGACGGTGGCGTTCAAGCTCGCGGGGGCGCCGGCCGAGGCGGTGCCGGACGGCAGCTACCGGCAGAGCGTCACGGTCTACCGGGCCGGCCGGGCCGACGACGCGCTGCGCGAGCTGCGGCAGGCGGTCCGGGACTGCCCTGAGCAGCCGCTCCCGGACGCGCCGGGCGGGACCGTCACCCAGCGGCTGCTCGCCGGCACCGGGTACGGCGACGAGTCGGCGCTGTTCGAAACCCGTACGCCGTACCGGGACGTCAACGGCGACCCGACCGGCGGCGACGAGGTGCACCTGGTCCGGGCGGTACGGATCGGCGACGTGGTCACCGTGCTCTGGGAGCAGGGCTGGGAGGGCACGTCGACGGATCGGCCGCAGTTCGAGGCGGACAGCCGCCGGGCGACCGAGGCGGTCCGGAGGTGGCTGGGCTGACCCCGTTTTGCGCCTCCTGGGGTCGGTGCGCTACGGTTGACGAACCGACGCGGGGTGGAGCAGCTCGGTAGCTCGCTGGGCTCATAACCCAGAGGTCGCAGGTTCAAATCCTGTCCCCGCTACCACGCCGGAACGGCCCCGAGGATTCGATCCTCGGGGCCGTTCTCTTTCTGCCGCCAACGGGCGAAACTTCTGCCGCCAACGGGCGAAACTTCTGCCGCCAACGGGCGAAACGCCGCGATCGGGGACCGGGCTGATCTCCACGGCGGGGATGCGATAAGCTGTACGAGCCGACGCGGGGTGGAGCAGCTCGGTAGCTCGCTGGGCTCATAACCCAGAGGTCGCAGGTTCAAATCCTGTCCCCGCTACTCGTCACGAAAGGCCCCGGAGTCCGCTCCGGGGCCTTTCGTCGTTCCCGGCCCCGCCGTCCTGCCCGGTTGCGCCGCTGAGCGAGGATGGGGGCATGTCTGCTTGGAACAGGTGGTGGGGCCGGCTGGGCGCGGTCCTCGGTGGGGTCGCGCTCGCGGTGTTCGTACCGGTCGCGGCCTGGGCGTCGACGGGTACCGGCGAGCTCGTGGTGGAGGCCGCCCGGCGGCGGTCCCGGGGCGGCTTCGGCGTTCTCGGGCTGCTCTGCTGCCTCGTGGTGGTCGGCGGGATCGTGCTGATGGTGCTGTTGCTGACGCGCGGCCGGAGGAACCGCCCGCCGCGCTGACCGCCGGCCGCACGCCCCGGCCCGCCGTGCCTGGGGGCGCGCGTCACGCGGCCCGGGCCCGGGCGGTCACCCGGCCAGCGCCGCGTTCGCCTGCGCCATGAACCGGGAGGTCGCGGCCCGGGCCCCGGACCGCTTGCCGCGGATGCTCTCCGCCGCGGCGACGAGCAGGGTACGCACCCGCGCGTGACCCCGGGGTGGCGGCGCCGGCGCCGGTCCGGTGACGCTGTCCAGGTCGACGCCGAGGCTCGCCAACTGCTTCGCGGCCGGGTCGGTCAGTCCGTCCATGACCGACTGCCGGACCGGGACGCTGGGGTTCAGCCCGCGTTCGGTGCCGAGGATGCGGCCCGCCTCCGTGTCGGTGGTCAGGAAGTTGATCACGTCGGCCACCACCGCCGGGTGCCGGGTGCCCCGGAACGCGGCCCAGTACATCGACGCCCGGGGCCACTGCGCGGCCGGGCTGCCGGGGAAGCTGGTGAGGCCCAACTCGTCGCGGGTGCGGCTCTGGAGCTCCGGGAACTCGTGCGCCCAGGCGAACGAGGCGGCCGCCTGCCCGGTCACCACGAGCTGCCGGTCGAGGTCGCCGGTGTCCGCCAGCTCCGGCAACGCGGTGCCCGCGGTGGCGCGGGAGTTGCGGGCCACCTCCCAGAACTCGAACCAGCGGAGAAGCTCGCCGGAGTCGAAGCCGAGCTGCCGTCCCCGGTAGAGCTCGCCGCCCTGGCCACGCAGCCAGAGCCAGAGGGCCCGGTAGTCGCCGGAGGGATCGGTGGTGCCCGCCACCCGGTTGCCCGAGGCGCGAGTGAGCCGAGCGGCCCACTGCACGTACTCCGGCCACGGCATGCCGAGACGCGGCTCGGGCAACCCCAGGCGGCGCAGCAGGTCGCGGTTGTAGACCAGCGCGGCGTAGGTCTGCGCGGCGGGGACGGCCACGGTGTGGCCGTCCACCTGCCCGTACCGGGCCAGGTTCTCCGGCAGGCCGCGCAGGTCGAGCCGCCGCTCCGCGACGTACCCGCTGAGGTCGAGGACGATCTCCCGCCGGGCGTACTCGGTGAGCACGGTGTCGTCGATCTGGAACAGGTCGGGCACGTTTCCCCCGGTGGCCTGGGTGGCCAGCCGGTCGTAGTAGCCGGTGAGGCCCTGCCAGGTGACCCGGAACTGCACCTTCGGATGCCGGGCCGAGTAGAGCCGTAGCGCCCGCTCGGTGGCCTCGGTCCGCGCGGTCCCACCCCACCAGAAGACCGACAGCTCGACCGGCCCGTCGTCGACCGGGTGCTGCTCCTCCGGGCCGCAGCCGACCAGCCCGCCGGCGAGCAGCGGCACCCCCGCCAGCGCGCCGAGGAGCCGCCGCCGGTCGACGCCGGGGCGGGGTACGGACTGCGGAGCGCGCACGGGTTCTCCCTGGGGGACGGGCGGCTGCTGCGGACGGATCATTTACACAGGCCCCACGCGGGGGTGTCAACGCCGGGGCCGTACGCCGTACCGGTGGCCGGTGGCCGCGCCGGGTGGGAATCCGGCGCGTGGTGTACTAGGCGCCGTGGAACTTCTGCACTCGGGCAAGGTCCGGGACGTCTACGTCGACGGCGACGACCTGATCCTGGTCGCCTCCGACCGCATCTCGATCTACGACGTGCCGCTGCCGACCCCGATCCCGGACAAGGGTCGCCTGCTCACGGCCCTGTCGCTGTGGTGGTTCGAGCAGCTCGCCGATCTGGTGCCGAACCACGTGATCTCCGCCACCGACGTGCCCGAGGAGTTCGCCGGCCGGGCGATCCGCTGCCGCCGGCTGGACATGGTCCCGGTCGAGTGCGTGGCCCGCGGCTACCTCACCGGCGGGGGCTTCGCCGAGTATCAGCGCACCGGTGCGGTCTCCGGGGTGGAGCTGCCCCGCGGGCTGGTGGAGGCGTCCATCCTGCCCGAGCCGATCTTCACCCCGTCCACCAAGGCCCCGAAGGGCGAGCACGACGAGCCGATCACGTACGCGCAGGTGGTCGACAAAGTCGGTGCGGAGACCGCCGAGCGGCTGCGGCAGATCACCATCGACGTCTACCGGCGTGGCGCGGAGATCGCCGCCGAGCAGGGCGTGCTGATCGCGGACACCAAGATCGAGCTGGGCTGGACGCCGGACGGCAGCCTGCTCCTCGCCGACGAGGTGCTCACCTCCGACTCGTCCCGGTTCTGGCCGGCCGAGTCCTACCAGCCGGGCCGTGCCCAGTTCTCCTACGACAAGCAGTACGTCCGGGACTGGGCCACCGAGAGTGGCTGGGACCGGCAGCCGCCGGCGCCGGAGGTGCCGGCCGAGGTGGTCGAGGCGACCCGGGCCCGCTACGTCGAGGTGTACGAGCGGCTGACCGGCAACACCTGGAGCTGACCCGGAAGGCTGGTGCGTTGCCAGGTCGCTGGTCTGCCGGCCGCACCGCCGGCCCATCAGATCGCCGACCCTGAGTCGGGCAGCCCGTACGATCGGCACTCGTGCGTGACATTGCCGTGTTCGGTGGGACCGCCCACCCCGAGCTCGCCGCCGAGATCTGCGCCCACCTGGGCGTCCCGCTGCATCCGGTGCGGGTGTCCCGGTTCGCCAACGACTGCCTCGAGGTGCAGTTGCAGGCGAACTGCCGGGAACGGGACGTCTTCCTGATCCAGCCGCTGGTGCCGCCGGTGCAGGAGCACCTGGTCGAGTTGCTGCTCATGACCGATGCGGCCCGGGGCGCCTCGGCCGGACGGATCACCGTGGTGCTGCCGCACTACGCGTACGCCCGGTCGGACAAGAAGGACGCCCCGCGCATCTCCATCGGCGGCCGGCTGGTCGCCGACCTGCTCACCTCGGCCGGCGCGGACCGGGTGCTGGCGATGACCCTGCACTCGCCGCAGGTGCACGGCTTCTTCAGCGTCCCGGTGGATCACCTGCACGCGCTGCGCGAACTGGCCGCCCACTTCCGGGGCCACGACCTGAGCAACGCTGTGGTGGTCTCGCCGGACCTGGGCAACGCCAAGGAGGCGGCGGCGTTCGCCCGGATGCTCGGCACCCCGGTCGCGGCCGGCGCGAAGCAGCGGTTCAGCGACGACCGGGTCAAGATCAGTACGGTGATCGGCGACGTGGCGGACCGGGACGTCATTGTGCTGGACGACGAGATCGCCAAGGGCAGCACGGTCATCGAGCTGATCGCCCATCTGCGCGAGCGGAACGTCCGCTCGATCCGGCTGGCCTGCACCCACGGTCTCTTCTCCAGCGGGGCGCTCGACCGGCTGAGCGAGCAGGACGGGGTGCTCGAGATCGTCTGCACCAACACCGTGCCGATCCCAGCGGAGAAGCGGGTGCCGAAGCTGGCGGTGCTCTCGGTGGCGCCGGCCCTGGCCGAGGCGATGCGGCGGATCCACAACGGCGAGTCGGTCAGCGCCCTGTTCGCCTGACCCGCTGCGTCCGGGTGGGGGCCGTCGGGGCCGGCCGCACGTTCCTCCCCGGCCGTCCCGGCACGCTGCTGCGCCACACCGACCCGCGCGCCCCCTTTGCTCTGCAGCCCCATACGCACCGCTATACGGAACGTGACCGCTGCCTATGCGGCTGCAGAGCAAAGGGAAGAGGGAGAGGTGGTGCTGTTGGGCGGTCGGTTGGACGAATTACCTGGCCAGACGCATCGGATGGGTCGAGTGATCCAGTTATGAAGAACGCCCGAACGGCTACTGTGCGTTACGAGGACGAAAGTGGCCGGCGCGACTGCCCGCGTGGGGGCGGGCTCAGCCGACGGCGGCGGTGATCCGGACGACGGTGCCGGCCTCGCCGGTCTCGACCGCCATGGTGTCGCTCAGCTCCCGGGCCAGCCACAGACCCCAGCCGCCGGCGGTGTCCGGGGCGGGCCGGTTCCGATCGCTGAGCCGCTGTGAGCTGATCCCATGGCCGTGGTCGGCCACCTCGCAGACCAGCTCCCCGTCCTGGCACCACAGCCGCAGCCGGCCCTGGCCGCCGCCGTGCCGGACGGCGTTGGTGATCAGCTCGTTGACCGCCAGCACGAAGTCGTCCAGCCGCTGGCCGCTCAGTCCCGAGGCGCGCGCGCAGGAGGTGACCGAGTGCCGTAGCTGGGTCACCCGGGCCTGGTCGAAGACCTCGGCGATGAGGAGGGTGGGTTCGATGGGCACAACCGTACGCGGTGCGGGGGTTTCTGCGTTTGTCATGGCCCCGTCCCGGCGGTCGATCTCGGCGACTTTCGTGGCATTTCCACCGTACGTCAGGGTTTCCGGGACCGCACCCGTCACCCTGCCGGCACCGGACTGTGGCATGGTGTCGCGCATGCCGTCGTCCCCGGGTGGCCTGGAGGTCCCGCTCTGGCGGTCCATCGCGGTGTTCCGGTTCGCCTCGCTGGCGTACGTCGGGGTGCTGGTGCTCCGCGACGCCCACCGGTACGCCCACCCGATCGCCGCGGGTGGCGTACTCCTCGGGATGCTGGCCTGGACCGGAGTGACCGCGGCCGGCTACGCGCGCCCGGCCGGGCGGCGCTGGCCGCTGCTCCTGGCCGACCTCGGGGTGGTGCTGGCGCTCATGCTGGCCACCCCGTGGGTGGTGGGCCGGGCGGCGCTCGCCGCCGGCGTGCCCACCCTGACCGTCGCCTGGCTGGCCGGGCCGGTCCTGGCCTGGGCGGTCTCCGGCGGCCGGCGGCGCGGCGCGATAGCCGCGCTGGCGCTCGGCGGGGTCGACCTGGCCACCCGGACCCGGATCAGCCAGTCCTCGCTGACCGGGGTGATCCTGTTGCTGCTCGCCGGGGTGGTGGTCGGGCACGTGGCCCGACTGGCCGTCACCGCCGAGGAGCGGCTGCAGCGGGCGGTGGAGCTGGAGGCCGCTACCCGGGAGCGGGAGCGGCTGGCCCGGGACATCCACGACTCGGTGCTCCAGGTGCTGGCGCTGGTGCAGCGGCGCGGCGCGCACCTGGACGGCGAGGCGGGCGAACTGGCCCGGCTCGCCGGTGAGCAGGAGGCTGCCCTACGCGCCCTGATCGGCCGCGCCGGAACCCCGCCGGCCGACGAGGGGGACACCCGCGACCTGCGCGACCTGCTCAACGGGTACGCCTCGGCGACGGTCGAGGTCGCCGCGCCGGCCACCCCGGTGCCGCTGCCCGCCCGGATGGCCGCCGAACTGGCCGCTGCGGTCGGGGCGGCACTGGACAACGTGGCCCGGCACGCCGGCGGGCGGGCCTGGTTGCTGATCGAGGACGAGGGGGAGAAGGTGACCGTCTCGGTGCGTGACGGGGGGCCGGGGATCCCGGAGGGGCGGCTCGCCGAGGCCGCGGCGCAGGGCCGGCTCGGGGTGGCGCAGTCCATCCGCGGCCGGGTGGCCGACCTGGGCGGCGAGGTACGCATCGTGTCCGCCCCTGGGACCGGCACGGAGATCGAGTTGAGCGTGCCGAGGAGCGGCCGATGAGCACCGGCGTACGGGTCATGGTGGTGGACGACCACCCGATGTGGCGGGAGGGGGTGGCCCGCGACCTCACCGAGGCCGGCCACCTGGTGGTGGCGACCAGCGGGGAGGGGCGGCAGGCGGTCCGGGTGGCCGCGGCGGTCCGCCCCGACGTGGTGGTGCTCGACCTGCAACTGCCGGACGTCTCCGGCGTCGAGGTGATCCGCGGGCTGCGCGCCGTGCTGCCGGAGGTACGGGTGCTGATGCTGTCGGCCAGCGGCGAGCCGCAGAGTGTGCTGGACGCGGTCAAGGCGGGCGCCACCGGTTACCTGCTCAAGTCGGCCGCGCCGGCCGAGTTCCTGGACGCGGTGCGCCGCACGGCGGCCGGCGAGCCGGTCTTCACGCCGGGCCTGGCCGGGCTGGTGCTGGGGGAGTACCGGCGGCTGGCCGCCGCCCCGCACGACCCGGCACCCCGGCTCACCGAGCGGGAGACCGAGGTGCTGCGGCTGGTGGCCAAGGGCCTGTCGTACAAGCAGATCGCCGAGCGGCTCGGGCTGTCCCACCGGACGGTGCAGAACCACGTGCAGAACACGCTCGGCAAGCTCCAGCTGCACAACCGGGTCGAGCTGACCCGCTACGCCATCGAGCGGGGCCTGGACGCCTGAGCGGCCGGCCCGGTCACGGGGTCGCCTCGGGCGGGCGCGTCTCGTGCACGGCCAGCTCCTCGGCGGTCGCCCCGCCACCGGCCGCGCCCGCGTCGTACCCGATGTTGTCGGTCTCCTGGTCGGTGTGCGCGCCCTCGTCCGGTTCGACCAGCCGGCCCACCTGGTGGTCGGCGACCGCGCCGAGCTGACCGTGGTCGTAGATCGAGACCGCCGAGTGCGGGTCGGAGGTCGGGCCCGGGTCGATCACGTCGGCGTCGAACTGGGCCTGCGCGGCCGCCTCGTCGCTGTCCGCCTCCGCGGCGATGTCCGGATCGACCGGGCCGGCGAGCGGGTCGTCGGCGGCCCGCTCGTACACCTCCCGGTGGAGCTTGTAGTCCAGCGACTCGCCGTCGAGCTGCTCCTCGGCGGTGGTCCCGTACCGGTCCACGGCCACCGGGTCGCGGTCGCCCGGGAGCTGGGCGGGCTCGGGGCCGTCCGCCTCCCGCCCGGTCAGCAC
The DNA here is from genome assembly GCF_042870725.1 of Micromonospora sp. NPDC006431. Lineage (NCBI taxonomy): Bacteria > Bacillati > Actinomycetota > Actinomycetes > Micromonosporales > Micromonosporaceae > Micromonospora > Micromonospora sp. NPDC006431. Next base: position 128,275 of record NZ_JBIAHQ010000015.1, on the reverse strand, counting down.
GTCGTCTTTGGCCGTCGAGTCGTCGTCGGCGGTGTCGGGCAGACCCTCCGCCTCCGGGTCGGACACGGGGGTGGGGTACTCGTCGTCGCGCATGACCGGTCACTACCCGCCGAGCTGACCGCACTAACCGGGTCCGGCGGCGTGGATCGGGAGGAACGGGGAGAAAAGGCCCGGACGGTCGGGTTGTCCGGCCCGATCGCCGGTCAGCCGCGGAAGGCGGCCTCGTCCTCGGCCCGCGCCTCGTCCAGGGACGGATAGACCGGGGCGGCCTCACCGGCGCGGCCCGCCGGGTCGAGCACCAGCACGCCGGCGGCCGGCCAGTCGGCCACCGTGCGGTGCACGTCGTCGATGGCGGCGCGGGCCCCGGGGTGGGCGATCCGGACCTCGGACAGGTCGACGATCACCGGCTCCGGCCGCTGCCAGAGCCGGGCGAGCAGCGCCTCCCGGACGGCGTCGACGCCGGCCAGGTCGAGCACGCCGGTCAGCCTGACGACCGGCCCGGCCCACGCATCCGACCGGTCGGCGCGGTCCATCAGCGGTCCGCCCGTCCGCGCAGGGCGGCCAGGGTGCCCACGGCGGTGCCCGCCGCGGCCAGCCCGAAAGCCGCGGTGATCCGGACCAGCTGCCAGCGCCGGCCGTGCCAGCCGCCGGTCCGCTCGGCCTCCGCGTGCGGGTTGAACAGGTTGCCGGTGCTGTTCAGGCGGAGGCCGGGGCCGAACTGAGTGCGCGCGGTGTACCAGCCGAGCGCGCGCTCGGCCAGCGCCGGCGCGAGCCGCCACTGCAGCCCGACGAGCCTTGCGGCGCCCCCGGCGTACGCCTCGCGGCGCGGCCGGCGCAGCAGCCGCACGATCGTCTCGGCGACCATTTCCGGCGGGTAGACCGGCGGGGGCGGGGTCAGCTCGTGCCGGCTGTGGTTGGCGGCGTGCCGGAAGATCGGGGTGTCGATGCTGGCGGGCAGCACGGTGCAGATGGAGATGTTGGCCCGGCCGGTGACCCGCAGCTCCTGCCGGACCGTGTCGGCCAGCCCGCGGATGCCGTGCTTCGTCGCGTTGTACGCCGACTGGTAGGGCATCGCCACCTCGGCCAGCACCGACGCGTTGTTGACCAGGACCCCGCCGCCCGCCGCCTCGAGCCGGGGCAGCGCCGCCTTCGTCCCGTACACCGTGCCGAGGAGGTTCACCGCCACCACCCGGCGGAACTCCTCCACCGGGATCTCGTCGAAGAGCCCCGCCACGCCCACCGCCGCGTTGTTGATCCAGGCGTCGATCCGGCCGAACTCCGCCGCCGCCCGCGCGGCGAGCCGCTCCACGGCCACCGGATCGGTGACATCGGTGGGCACGACCAGCGCCTGTCCGCCCAGTCCCCGGCAACGGTCGGCGACCCGGCGCAACGCCTCCTCGGTCCGGGCCGCCAGCACCACGTCGGCGCCCCGCCGGGCCAGCTCGTACGCGGTGGCCGCGCCGATGCCGCTGGACGCGCCGGTGATCACCACCGTGGCGTCGCCGAGGTCGCGGGTGAGCGGCATTCCTCGCCGGTACCCCCGGTCGGGGGCGATCATGCCGCCGGGATCGCCCGGATCACCGGCCGGCCCACCTCGCGCCGGTCCGTCGGTCCGCTCCCGATCTGCCAGGTTTCGGCGCACCAGGGCCGGGTTAATGGGACCCTCTGACCGGAGGACCCACCGTAGAACGCATGGAGGTGCACCATGCGCGTCGGCCTTGTGTGTGCGCACGCCGGCCCGTCCGTCGACGGTCCCACCGTCGGCACCCACCAGCACATCGCGCGGGTGGCGGCCGAGCTCGCCGCACGGGGTCACAACGTCCGGGTCTACGAGCGCCGCGACGACTCCGGGCAGCCGGAGTGCGTCGAGGTGGACGGCTACCGGCTGGAGCGGGTGCCGGTCGGTCCGCCCAGTCCGCTGCCCACCGCCGAGCTGGTGCCGCACGTGTCCGACTTCGGTCGCTGGCTGGCGCAGCGGTGGCATGGTGACTGGACGCCCGAGGTGGTGCACGGGCACTACTGGGTCGGCGGCCTGGCCGCCGCGCACGCCGTACGGGAGACCGACATACCGGTCGTGCAGACCTTCCATTCGCTCGGCGTCGAGCAGCTGCGCCATCTCGGCCGGCGGTACGACGGGCCGGGGGAGCGGATCCCGCTGGAACGGGCGCTGACCCGGGCGGTGGACATCGCGGTCGCGCAGTGCAACGACGAGGTTGACGAGTTGACCCGGATGGGGCTGCAGCGCACCTCCGTGGCGATGGTGCCGACCGGGGTGGACACCGAGCAGTTCCACCCGGACGGCGAGGCGGCGCCCCGGGACCAGCGCTCCCGCATCCTCTCCGTCGGTGGGCTCTCGCCGGCGCACGGCCACGAGGACCTGATCCGGGCGATGCGGCTGGTCGGCGACGCCGAGCTGGTGATCGCCGGCGGCCCGCCCGCCGAGCGGCTCACCGACCACGCGGAGGCGCGCCGGCTGCGCGAGCTGGCCGAGCAGACCGGGGTGGCCGAGCAGGTGAAGCTGGTGGGCGCGGTACCGCACGACCAGATGGCCACCTGGTACCGCTCCGCCGACGTGGTCGCCTGCACCCCGCATTACTCGTCGGCCGGGCGGGTGTCGCTGGAGGCGATGGCCTGCGGGGTGCCGGTGGTCGGTTACGCGATGGGCGGCATCGCCGATGCGGTGGTCGACGAGGTGACCGGGCGGCTCGTCCCGCCCGGCGACGTCCGGGTCCTCGGGGTCACCCTGCGCCGGCTGCTCGCCGACAACGCCGGGCGGTTCGCGTACGGCCACGCCGCCGTGGACCGGGTCCGGTGCAGCTACACCTGGGAGCGGACGGCCGGCGCGCTGGAGCGGCTCTACGAACGGGTGGTGAGCCGGCGCAAGCCGGTGGAGGCGGCCTAGCGGCCTGACTCAGCGGCGGCGCCGGCGCCGATCATCCGGCGCTCCCGATCGCGGGCGACCGCGTGGTGGTGCTGCGGCTCGGCGTACCGGGTCAGGCCGACCACCGACACCAGCGTGGCCAGGAAGCCGATCCCGGCCAGCCACTCCCGCCCGGGCCAGATCCGGTCGTTGAGCAGCAGCAGGCCGATGATCGCCGCGGGCACCGCCCCGGCGGCGTCCATCGCGGCCACCGCGGCGGTGGTGGAGCCGCGCTGCATCGCCAGGCCGAGCAGCAGTTGCCCGACCACCGAGTGGGCGACCAGCAGATACAGCAGTGGGTCGCGGACGAACGCCTCCGCGGTGTCGGCCGAGGCGAGCGGCCGGGCGGCCACCGCCGCGGCGGAGAACGCCATCCCGGCCAGCGAGCCGAGCGCCACCGAGCCGGGCGCGCCGTGCAGCCGGGCGGCGAAGAAGCCGAGCACGCCGATCAGCCCGAGCGCCCCGGCCAGGCCGATCAGCCCGGCGGTGCCGAGCTGCCGCGACGGCGCTGGCTGGGCGGCCAGCACCAGCGCGGTGATCCCGCCGAAGAGCAGCCCGAGCAGCGCGATCTCGGCGGCCGGCAGGCGCCACTTGAGCACCAGCACGCCGAGCAGGGCGGTCACCCCGAGCCCGGCCGCCACGCTGGCCTGGACCAGGAACAGCGGCAGGTCGCGGCGGGCCAGGAAGGCGAACACGAAGCCGGTGACCTGGCACAGCAGGCCGACCAGGTAGGTGCGGTGGCTGGCCAGCCGGAGCAGCAGCCCGGGATCGAAGGTGTGGTGCACGGTGGTCCGCGCCGCGGCCACCGACTGGAGCAGGTTGGCGAAGCCGTACGCGACGATCATGGCCGCGAGGAAGCACCAACCGGAGGACACCACCTGGCGAGGATAGAGGCAACCGGCGGGTCAGCGCGCGGCCGGCCGACCGAGCCGGGCCAGGATGTCGTCGTGCAGCGCGCCGTTCGTCGCGATCGCGCTGTTCTCGCCGCCCGCCGGCGCCGGCCGCCCGGACAGGTCCGTGAACGTCCCGCCCGCCTCGGTGACGATCGGGACCAGCGCCGCAATGTCCCAGAGCGACAGCTCCGGCTCCACCATCACGTCCAGCGCCCCCTCGGCCAGCAGCATGTAGCCGTAGAAGTCGCCGTACGCCCGGCTGCGCCAGACGTCCCGCATGAGCTGGAGCATGGCGTCCAGCCGGTCCGCCTCCTCCCAGCCGGTCAGCGACGAGTAGCAGAAGCTGGCGTCGGCGAGCTCACCGACGGCGGAGACCCGGATCGGCGTGCCGGCGGCCAGGTCGGGGCCGGCGTACGCGCCCGCGCCGAGCGCGGCCCACCAGCGCCGGCCCAGCGCCGGGGCGGAGACCAGGCCGAGGACTGGGCGGTCCCCCTCCAGCAGGGCGATCAGGGTGCCCCAGACCGGCACGCCCCGGACGAAGTTCTTGGTGCCGTCGATCGGGTCGATCACCCAGCGCCGCCCGTCCGGGCCGGTGGCGGGCTGCTCGCCGTACTCCTCGCCGAGCAGGCCGTCGCCCGGCCGGTGCTCGGCCAGCAGGGCCCGGATGCTCCGCTCCACGGCGGTGTCCGCGTCGGAGACCGGGGTGAGGTCGGGCTTCGCCTCGACCCGCAGGTCGAGGGCGCGGAACCGGGCCGTGGAGACGGCGTCGGCGGCGTCCGCGAGCAGGTGGGCGAGGGCGAGGTCGTCGGCGTACCCGGTCATGCCGGACACGCTATCGGTCGCCGGACCGGCGGCCATAATTCGGCCTCCGCGCCGCCAGGCGGCGCGCCGGACCGAACGAAGGCCGGCCGCACCCGGTCCGGCCCCCGGGGCGCGCCGGCTCACTCCTCGCCGGGGCCCCGCCGGTTCGGCTCCCGCGGGTCGACCTCGCCGCTGCGGGAGGCCAGCAGGCGGCGGTACGAGGCCAGCCGGCGCGGGTCGGCCTTGCCGGCGGCCACCCAGGCGTCCAGCGCGCAGTCCGCCTCGTCGGCGGTGTGCGGGCAGTTCGCCGGGCAGTCGACAGTCGCCTCCACCAGGTCGGGGAAGCCGTGCAGCAGGCTCTCCGCGGAGACGTGCGCCAGCCCGAAGCTGCGTACCCCGGGGGTGTCGATGATCCAGCCCTCGGCGGCATCCGGCAGCCGCAGCGCCACCGCGCTGGTCGAGGTGTGCCGGCCCCGGCCGATCGCGCTGACCGTGCCGACCGCCCGGTCGGCCTCCGGCACCAGGCGGTTGACCAGCGTCGACTTGCCCACCCCGGAGTGCCCGACCAGCACCGACACCCGCCCGGCGAGCAGCGCGCGCAGCGCGTCCAGCGGGGAGTCCGGCCGGATCAGCACGTACGGCAGTTCCAGCTCGGTGTAGTAGTCGAGGACCGCCTCGGGGCCGGCCAGGTCGGCCTTGGTGAGGCAGAGCAGCGGCTCGATGCCGGCGTCGTACGCGGCCACCAGGCAGCGGTCGATGAACCCGGTACGCGGTGGCGGGTCGGCCAGCGCGCTGACGATCACGAGCTGGTCGGCGTTGGCCACCACGACCCGCTCCAGCCGCCCCTCGGCGGTGGTCGCGTCGTCCTCGGCGGTACGCCGCAGCACGGAGGTGCGCTCGGCGATCCGGACGATCCGGGCCAGCGCGCCGGGCGCACCCGAGGTGTCGCCGACCAGCCCGACCCGGTCACCCACCACCACCGACTTGCGACCCAGCTCGCGGGCGCGCATCGCGGTGACGGTCGGGGCGTCCGGCCCGGCGCCGGGGAACACGCAGGTGTACCGCCCCCGGTCGACGGCGATCACGAACCCGTCGACCGCGTTCTCGTGGCGGGGCCGGGTCCGGGTACGCGGGCGCGAGGACTTCCCGGGCCGGACCCGGACGTCGTCCTCGTCGTACTCCCGTCGCCTGGTCGCCAGGACATCCCCCCGTCGGGTCAGCTCTTGCCGGTCACCATCCCTGACCATAGTGCCGGGAACTCGGGCATGGTCTTCGAGGTGCACGTCACGTCGTCCACCTCGATGCCGGGGACGGCCAGCCCGGCGACCGCCGCGGCGTGCGCCATCCGGTGGTCGGCGTACGTCCGGAAGGTCCCGCCACGCAGCGGGCGGGGCCGGATCTCCAGCCCGTCGACGGACTCGGTGATGTCCGCGCCCAGCGCGGCGAACTCCTTGGCCAGGGCGGCGATCCGGTCGGTCTCGTGCCCCCGGATGTGCCCGATCCCGGTCAGCCGGGACGGCGAGTCGGCGAGCATCGCCAGCGCGGTCAGCGCCGGGGTCAGCTCGCTGACGTCGGAGAGGTCGGCGTCCAGGCCGTGCACGCTGCCGGTGCCCCGGACGGTCAGCCCGGCGGTGGTCAACGTCACCTCGCCGCCCATCCGGGTCAGCAGCGTGCGGAGCTGCTCGACCGGCTGCATGCTGCTGCGCGGCCAGCCCTGGAGGGTCACCTCGCCGCCGGTGACCAGCGCGGCGGCGAAGAACGGCACGGCACCGGAGAGGTCCGGCTCGATCTCCCAGCCGCGCCCGGTCAGCGGGCCGGGCTCGACCACCCAGACGTCCGGGACGGCGTCGTCGACCGCGGCCCCGGCGGCCCGGAGCATCTGCACGGTCATCCGCAGGTGCGGCGCGGACGGGACCGGCGCCCCCTCGTGCCGGACCACCACGCCCCGGTCGAAGCGGGGCGCGGCCAGCAGCAGCCCGGAGACGAGCTGGCTGGAGGCGGAGGCGTCGATGACCACCTCGCCACCGGCGACCCGGCCGGCGCCGAGGACCGCCAGCGGCAGGCTGCCCGCCGCCGGCGTGTCGATGCGTACGCCGAGCGCGCGCAGCGCCCCGATCAGCGGGCCGAGCGGGCGGGCCCGGGCCTGCGGGTCGCCGTCGAAGGTGACCCGGCCCTCGGCGAGCCCGGCCACCGGGGGCAGGAAGCGCATCACCGTGCCGGCCAGGCCGACGTCGACGTGGGCCGGGCCGACCAGCCGGTGCGGCCGGACCAGCCAGCTCTCGTCGTCGGAGGTCGACACGTGCGCGCCCAGCTCGCGCAGCGCGCCGGCCATCAGCTCGGTGTCCCGGGCGCGTAGCGGCCGGTCGAGCGTCGACGGGCCGCTGGCCAGCGCGCTGAGCACCAGCGCCCGAGCGGTCATGGACTTGGAGCCCGGCAGGCGCAGCGTGGCGCCGACCGGGTCGGTGGCGGTCGGTGCGGTCCACGGCTGCGGCGGCCGGGTCGCGGTCAGGTTCCCCACGCTCACATTCTGCCAAGTCCCGGGACCGGTGGAGCCGCCCGTTCTGCCTGCTCCCGGTTGGCGGGACAGCCGGAACCCGGGCGGCGGGTTAGCGTGTGCGCCATGTGCGGGAGGTACGCGACGAGCCGGAGCGCGGGCGACCTTAGCGCGCTGTTCGAGTCGTCCGACGAGACCGGCGCCGGGGTCGGCCCGGACTTCAACGTCGCCCCCACCGACCCGGTGCCGCTGGTCCGGCTGACGCCGGAGGGGCACCGGGTGCTCTCCGTGGGCCGCTGGGGGTTGATCCCGCACTGGTCCCGCACCGCCGCCGGCGCCGCCCGCATGATCAACGCGCGGGCGGAGACCGTCGCCACCAGCCGGGCGTACGCTCCGTCCTTCGCCCGCCGGCGCTGCCTGGTCCCGGCCGACGGCTGGTACGAGTGGGTGCGCGAGCCGGGTGGCCGCCGGCAGCCGTACTACATGACCCCGGCGGACGGCTCGGTGCTGGCCTTCGCCGGCATCTGGTCGGTCTGGGAGTCGGCGGGGCACGACCTGCTCACCTTCAGCGTGCTGACCACCGCGGCGGTCGGCGAGCTGGCCGAGGTGCACGACCGGATGCCGTTGCTGCTGCCCGGGGAGCGGTGGGCGTCCTGGCTCGCTCCGGGCGGCGAGACCGGGGCGCTGCTCGCCCCGCCCGCCCCGGAGTGGCTCGCCGGGCTGGAGGTCCGCCCGGTCTCGCCGGCGGTCGGCGACGTGCGCAACGACGGTCCTGAACTCACTGCCCGGGTGTCTCTGCGCCGAGAGGAGATCGGCTCGGAAATGACCTTGTTCTGATGATCGTCAGCACATTGTCGTGTGCTGATTTGCCGGGGTTGCGCCTGAAACGTCGCCCGGTTGTTTAGCCGTGTTTACGGCAGAGTCTTGTCCCCGTGTCCGAAAGTGCGATAAAACACAGCGCCGGTGTTGGGCGTCTGTTCGCACGGGGCGGATGACACCCATCGATCAATCATGATCATTTGCCGGTCCCACGGGGGAGGTGGGTGTATTGACACGGGCGCGTATGCCCCGCCCGCACGAAGTCGCCGCCGCACGACGAGATCCGCGACTGCTGCGGGCTCTGCACGAGCGGCGACAGGACGACGCGTGGCGGACCAGAGGAACCTGCCAGAGTGTGGACCCGGAAACGTTCTTTCCGGCACCCAACGAACCGGCCGACGCGGCCGTTGCGCTCTGCCGCAGTTGTGACGTCCAGGGATCCTGCCTGGCCTGGGCGCTGGAGGTGGGCGACTGCCACGGCGTCTGGGGTGGCACGACCCCGCGCGAGCGGCGGGCCATGCTCGTCGCCTGGCGCAGCGAGGTGCAGCCGGATCCGGACGCGGCCGACGAGGCCGGCCCGCCGGTCCGGGATCAACTGCTCACCCTGGTGCCGTCCCGCTGACGCCGTGCACCGCCGCCCGCGCTCCCCGAATCGGGGCGCGGGCGGCGGCGTCAGCGGCGGCCCACGGCCACGGACCCGCCAGGCAGGGTGCCGGCGCCCGCAGGTAGAACGTGCCCGCGGTGCGGCGAAACCCGCCGCGGCGAACCGCCGCGGGTCGGTCCGGACCGGCGAAGAACGTGCCGGGTGGGGCGGGCGGCGTCGGCCGCGCGGAGAATGGGCGGGTGCGGCACAGCGACGAGATCGAGACGCCCCGTGGGCCGGCCCGCGCCGACACCGACGTGCCGGCCGGCCCGGTGGACACCCTGCTGGTGCTCGGGCACGGCGCGGGCGGTGACATCGACGCCCCCGACCTGGTGGCGGTCCGCGACGCGGTGACCGAGGCCGGGGTGGGCGTCATCCGGGTGACCCAGCCGTACCGGGTCGCCGGGCGGCGTGCTCCGGCCCCGGCCGGCCACCTCGACGAGGCGTGGACGGTCGTGCTGGCCGCCCTCCGGGCCCGCCATCCCGACGTGGCCCGCTGGGTGGTGGGTGGCCGTTCCAGCGGCGCCCGGGTCGCCTGCCGGACGGCCGGTGCCGTCGGCGCTGCCGGGATCGTCGCGCTGGCGTTTCCCCTGCACCCGCCGGGGCGCCCGGAGCGCTCGCGCGCCGACGAGCTGCGCACCGGTCTGCCCAGCCTGGTGGTCAACGGCGACCGGGACCCGTTCGGCGTGCCCGCCCCGGCGCCCGGCGTCGACGTGGTGGTCCGCCCAGGGGAGCGGCACGACCTGCGGGTCGATCCGGCGGGCACCGCCGCGGTGGTCCGCGACTGGCTGCGCGCCCGAGGCTGGACGCCCGCCTGACGTCTTCCGCCACCCGGATCCGGCCCGAGCGTGGCCTCCCCATCCGATTGAGGGGACTACTTCCCGGATTGGCGGGGTCTGCGGGGGCGTGACCGTCGGTGGCGGCGGGTCGTTGCATCGGATGGTGTCGGACGCCTGCGGTTCGGGCGTCGGAGCCTCCTCCCAGGCCCTTCCTGGTCCCAGCGTCGGTCGCGGTCGGCGCCGGGGCCAGGAACGGCGGGTGGCGGAATGTGGCGACCCACGGCGCGCGTTACTACCCCCGGACGCCATTTCCAGCCGAGGGGGGTGACCGGTGCCGACCGAGACGCGGAGCCGGGAGCGGGACGAACGGGACGCGCGGCAGCTCAGGCAGCTGCTCGACGCGCCGGAGTGGCCCGCGGAAGTGCCGGCGGTGGTGAGTGCCAGCACACCGGCCGGAAGTGAATCTGTGGGCAGGCGGGTACGCGTATCCTCGGCGGGGAAGCATCCGACGCGAGGGGATGTGCGGTTGACCACCGAGAAGACGGACGAGCGCAGGGCCCGCTTCGAGCGGGATGCGATGCCCTTCGTCGATCAGCTCTACGCTGCCGGGCTGCGGATGACGCGGAACCCGGCGGATGCCGAGGATCTGGTCCAGGAGACGTACCTGAAGGCGTACGCCGCCTTCCACCAGTTCGAGCAGGGCACCAACCTGAAGGCCTGGCTCTACCGGATCCTGACCAACACCTACATCAACTCCTATCGGAAGCGGCAGCGCCAGCCTGTCCAGGCGCCCACCGACGAGATCACCGACTGGCAGCTCGCCGAGGCCGAGTCGCACACCTCCAGCGGGCTGCGCTCGGCGGAGACCGAGGCGCTCGACCGGCTGCCGGACAGCGACGTCAAGGAGGCCCTCCAGCAGCTGCCGGAGGAGTTCCGCCTGGCGGTCTACCTGACCGACGTCGAGGGCTTCTCCTACAAGGAGGTCGCCGACATCATGGGCACCCCGATCGGCACCGTGATGTCGCGGCTGCACCGCGGCCGCCGTAATCTGCGCAAGCTGCTCGAGCAGTACGCGGCGGAGCGTGGGTTCAGCGCAGCGCCGAAGGGTTCGACCGCCGCCGCCAGCCGGGAGGTGTGACCGTGAGCTGTGGAGATCCGCACGAGACGGACTGCCGGGAAGTGCTTGCGGAGGTCTACCTCTACCTGGACCTGGAGTGTGCCGAGGAGCGGCGCCTGCTGATCCGGCACCACCTGGACGAGTGCGGGCCGTGCTTGCGCGAGTACGGCATCGAGCAGGAGGTGAAGGCGCTGGTCGCCCGCTGCTGCGGCAACGAGACCGCGCCCGAGCAGTTGCGCGAGCGACTGCGGGTCCGCCTGACCGAGCTGGTGGTCTTCGAGACCACCGAGTCCCGCGAACTCGCCGACTGAGCGAGCGCAACCAGCTGAAGAGACCGGTGGCCCGGGTCCGATCGGACCCGGGCCACCGGTCTGTCCGGCCACCGGCCGGCACGGTCGCTGATCCGGCGTACGCCGACGATCAGGAGTTGGGGCGCTTGCCGTGGTTCGCGCCGCTCTTCTTGCGGGCCTTCTTCTTGCGGGCCTTCTTCGCCATGCTCTGCCTCCTTGTGCTGGTCACGGTCCGGCCGCGGCGAGCGCGGCGGAGGTCGCGTACCGGTGCTCCGGGCGCCGGAGACCGACCCGCTGATGCTAGTGCCGGTGGCGGTCGCCAGGGTCCGGTGGGGGCGGAACCGACGCGTCGCCCCGCTCTCGGGCCCGGTCATGATTGGATACCGTTCGCAGAAGCCGGTGGAGAGGGAGGGCCTGGAGATGGCCGAGGAGATCCGCGCCGAGATGGTGGCGAACGTCTGGAAGGTCGTCGCGTCGGCCGGGGACACCGTGTCCGAAGGGGACACGCTGGTGATCCTGGAGTCGATGAAGATGGAGATCCCGGTGGTCGCCGAGTCCGACGGCGTCGTGCAGCAGATCGCGGTCAACGAGGGTGACGTGGTGCAGGACGGCGACCTGATCGCGGTGATCGGTTGAGCGGCCTCCTGGTCCGCCGGGCTGAGCCGGCCGACCATCCGGCGGTGGCGCGCCTGACGGTCGCCGCCTACGAGGCGGACGGCCAGCTCAAGGGCGAGAACGGCTACGGCGTGGTGCTCGCCGACGTGGCCACCCGGGCGGAGACCGGCGAGGTGCTGATCGCCGTCGACGAGGCCACCGGCGAGGTGCTCGGCTCCGTGACGTTCGTGCTGCCCGGCTCCCCGTACGCGGAACTCTCCGGTCCCGGCGAGGCCGAGTTCCGGATGCTCGCGGTCGATCCGGCCGCGCAGGGGCGCGGGGCCGGGGCGGCCCTGGTCCGGGCCTGCGTGGCGCGGGCCACCGAGCTCGGCTGCACGGCCGTGGTGATCTGCGTACGCAGCGGCATGGCGGCCGTCGCGCACCGGCTCTACGAGCGGCTGGGCTTCGTCCGGGTGCCGGAGAAGGACTGGCGGCCGCTGCCCGACGTGCAGCTGCTGGGCCTGCGGCTGGACCTCACCGCACGTGACTGACCGGGGTCGCAGCCGGTCAGTCGCCGTCGGCGATCCGGGCCAGCAGCTCGTCGGCCACCTCGAGGGAGATCTTCCGGCGGTCGTCGTCGGTGATGTGCGGCGTGCGTACCGCGAACCAGCTGCTGTGCACCGCGAACAGGGTCAGCGCGGCCCGGAGCTGGGCGGCCGGCGACTCGTCGCCCCGGCACAGCTCGTTGGCCAGCCGCATCATCCGCTCCCGCATCTGCTGGCCGGCGGCGAGGCTCTTCAGCACGGTCTGGTTCTGCTCGAAGAAGCGCATGACCGCCGGCAGTTCGCCGGCGAACATGGTGTCCGCGTACTGGGCGATCAGGACGCGGCGGGTGGCCAGGGTGGCAGGCTGGGTCTGCGCCCACTCGATCAGCTCGTCCATCCGGCGTAGCCGGTCCTCGACGAAGCTGTTGACGATCTCGTCCTTGCTCTTGAAGTGGTAGTAGAGCGCAGCCTTCGTCACCCCGAGCCGCTCGGCGATCTCCCGCAGCGAGGTCTTCTCGTACCCTTGCTCGGTGAAGAGCTCCAGCGCGACGGCCTGGATGCGTTCCCGCGTGCCGCCTGTGCTCTCCCTCACCCTGACCACCTATCTCGCTTGACGACTTTCTGACACCAACTTACCGTGCGGCTAGTAAGGTAACTAGCCGGGCGGCAAGTAAGTCGGTCACAAATCTTCGGGGGAGCCTACCCATGAGTCAACCAGCCGAGGCGATAGCGCGACCCAATGTCCGGGTCGTGCTGTTCGGCCTGATGATCGCGATGATGCTCGCGATGCTCGACAACATGATCGTCAGCACCGCGCTGCCGCGGATCGTCTTCGAGTTCGGCGGGGCCGACCACTTCACCTGGGTGGTCACCGCGTATGTGCTGGGCACCACGGTCTCCACCCCGATCTGGGGCAAGCTCGGTGACCTCTACGGCCGCAAGGCCGTCTTCCTGACCTCCGTGGTCATCTTCCTGATCGGCTCGGCGCTGTGCGGCATGTCCGGCTCGAGTGTCCTCGGCGGCGTCGACGACGGCATGATCGAGCTGATCGCGTTCCGGGCCGTCCAGGGTCTCGGCGCCGGTGGCCTGATGGTCGGCGTGATGGCGATCATCGGTGACCTGGTGCCGCCCCGGGAGCGGGGCCGCTACCAGGGCATGATCGCCGGCATCATGGCCATCGCCATGGTGGCCGGCCCGCTGGTCGGCGGCTTCATCACCGACCACCTCTCCTGGCGCTGGGCGTTCTACGTCAACCTGCCGCTCGGCGGCGTGGCGCTGCTGGTGCTCGCCACCACGATGCACCTGCCGAAGTACCGCACCGAGCACAAGATCGACTGGCTGGGTGCCGCGCTGCTCTCCGTCGGCATCACCGCGATCGTCCTCGTCACCACCTGGGGCGGCAACGAGTACGACTGGACCTCCCCGCAGATCCTCGGCCTCGCCGCCCTGGCCGCGGTGACCCTGGCGCTCTTCGGCGTCGTCGAGCGGCGGGCGCCCGAGCCGATCCTGCCGCTGGGGCTCTTCGCCAACCGGAACTTCGCCCTCATCTCGGTGATCGGCTTCCTGCTCGGCTTCGCGATGTTCGGCTCGATGAACTTCCTGCCGCTGTACCAGCAGACCGTGCAGGGCGCCTCGGCCACCAACAGCGGCCTGCTGCTGCTCCCGCTCATGTTCGGCATGCTGGTGGTCTCGCTGGTGGTCGGCCGGACCATCACCAAGACCGGTCGCTACCGCGCCTTCCCGATCATCGGTGGCGTGGTGATGGCCGCCGGCATGGGCCTGCTGACCCTGCTGGACCTCGGCACCAGCAAGGTCGAGTCCTCGCTCTACATGATCGTGCTCGGCGTCGGCATGGGCTTCCTCATGCAGACGACGATGCTGATCGCGCAGAACAGCGTGGAGCAGAAGGACCTGGGTGCGGCGAGCGGTGCGGCGACCTTCTTCCGCTCGATCGGCGGCTCGTTCGGTGTCGCGCTGTTCGGCGCGATCTTCGCGAACCGGCTCGCCGACTCGGCCGCCGGTCCCGCGTTCGCCGGCGGACAGGGTGGCGAGGGTGGCGCCATGGACCTGGAGAAGCTCAAGCAGCTCACCGGGCCGATGCGCGAGGTCGTCCTCGGCGCGCTCTCCGGCGCCATCTCGCACGTCTTCGTCTGGGCGGTGTTCTTCACCGTCGCGGTGCCGGTGCTCGCCTGGTTCATCAAGGAGGTCCCGCTCCGCTCGGCGAACGACGTCCGGCCGGCGGACGGCACCCCCGAGGACCAGGCCGAGGCCGCCCTCGGCAAGGCCCCCGTCGCCTGACGCACGCGCCGCGGCCACGCCGGCCCCTTCCCGGGGTACGGCGTGGCCGCGCCGCGTACCGGCCCCTTGATCGACTCCGGGTCGGCGATGCGGCGGCGTTGCGGGCGGGTTGATCGCGCCGGGTCGGCGAGGTGGCTCCCGTCCTTCCTGATCGACTCCGGGTCGCCGAGGTGGCGGTGTCGCGGGCGGGTTGATCGCGCCGGGTCGGCGAGCTGGAGTGGATCTTGCCGGCGGGCGAGCGGCCGGGCGGGCGAGTCGACGGGCCGGGCCGGGCCGGGCGGCGGGTCAGGCGCGGCCGAAGAGGGCGGCGAGGAGGCCGCGGAGGCGCGTGAACGGACCTGGCCGGGATGGGGCCTCGACGGGACCGCGGATCAGCTCGCGGGCCAGGTCGCGGGTCGCCGGGTCGAGGTCCGGGGTGGCCAGCGCCAGGTGGGCCAGCGAGGTGGCGATCGGCACCCGGCGTTCGCGGGCCACGGCCGCCACGTCGGCGATCCGCTCGGCCACCACCGCGGCCACGTCGGAGCGTACGGCGGGGTCGACCCAGGCGGCGGTGACCAGGGCGAACAGCGCCGCCTCGGTGATCCAGTCCTCCACCCCCCAGACCAGTTCCATCAGCACCCGGCGGCGGGTCGACTCCGCCCACGGTTCGTCGGTGCGGTGGTGCAGCAGCCCGAGGCAGGTCCAGACCTGCACACAGCGCACCCAGAGCGACGGGTCCTGACCGGCGAGCACCCGGCCCAGCGCGGTGACCGGCGGCTCGGGTGGATGCACCAGCAGGCCGAGCAGGTCGGCCAGATCCAGGGTGGCCAGCCCGACCGCGCCGTCGTACGCGGCCGGCGGGTGGGGCCAGGCCGGGTGGGCGAGCTGCCGGATCCGCTCCGCCGCCTCGGGCGACGGGCTGGGCAGGGTGGGCGCGGCGATCGTGCCCTCGTACCGCCACAGCTGGCAGGTGGTGGCCCGGCGGGGTTCCCGCGGGTCCGGGTCGGCGACGGCGAGCACCTCCACGTCCAGCCCCGGCACGGCCGCCGTTGCGGTACGCATGGCGCTCGGCGGTTCCAGCGCGTCGAGGCGTACGGCGACCCGGGCGGCGCCCTCGGCGGCAAGGGCCTGCCGCAGCGCGTCCAGCACCGGCCCGCCGGCCGGGGTCACCTGCCCGAGCCAGGGGCGGCTGCGGCAGCACTCGGCCAGGTCGCCGTGCTCGTGGGTGTCGTCGGGGTGGTCGCGGACGAAGTCGGCGAGGGCGACCAGGTGGGCGACGTCCCCGTCGCGCTGGAAGCGCAGCCGGTGCGCGGTGTGCACCGCGCAGTCGAACGTGGGGTCCTTGGCGAGTGCCCGGTCGATCCAGTCCAGCGCCTCGTCGAGCCGGCCGTTGTCCGCCAGGGTGCCGGCGATGTCGGCGTACACCGCGAGGTCGTCGGGGTCGAGTGCGACCGCCCGGCCGAGCGCGGCGAGCGCGTCCCGAGTCCGGCCGGCGCTGCGGTACGCGTACCCGAGCCACACCTCGCCGAGCTTGGTCGGCTGTGCGCGTACCCCGCGGGCCGCCCAGGTGACGGCGAGGGCGACCTCGCCGAGGCGCCGGGCCAGCGCGGACGCCGCGCCCAGCAGCAGCGCGTGCCCGGGGTGCACGGTGACCGCGTTGCGGGCCAGCACGAGGTACGGCCGCAGCGGGTCGCGGAGACGGCGGGGGGCCGGGTCGGGCACCGCCGCGCAGATCTGCATGAGGATCCGGGCGGTGCGTTCGGGGTCGAGCCGTTCGGGCAGGTCGGGGGCGGTCACCCAGGGCACCCCGGCCCAGTCGGCACCGGGCGCGTAGCCGGTCGCGGCGGCCAGCAGGTCGAGCCCCTCGGCGGGGTGCCCGGCGGCGGCGAGCAGGTGGGCGCGGGCCACCACCGCGCCGACGAAGGCGTGGTGCCCGAGCGAGAAGAGCTCCAGGTCACCGCCGCTGGCCGCAGCCACCCGGGTGAGTGTCTCGTGCACCTCGGGCAGTGTCGGGGCCCGGACGAGAGCGGCGGCGACGTGGTCCGCGGCGTGCGGGAGGTTTCCGTCGGCCAGCGCCAGCCGGGCCAGCGTCAGCTCCTCCTGCGCGGCGAGCGCGGGGTCGTCCTCGGGCACGTCGTCCTCTCGGTGGTCGGTCCGCCAGCCGGGCAAGCCTAGGCGATCACCGGTCCGGGTGGTGATCTACTGCGCACTACTGCGCGTTCCATTGCTCGTCACGGCCGAAAGGTGCAAGACTGAGCACGGATCGCGCGGCAATCGCGCAGAAGGGGGCCTTCCGTGACGCGTCCAGGGGCCGGCATGGCCGCCGACATCGAGGAGCAGCCGGCCGGCTACGACCGCCTGCTCTCCGCCGAGCACGCCGAGGCGATCGCCCGGGTCGCGGCGGTGATCGCCGAGCGCCGGCCCCGCCACGTGGTCTTCACCGCCCGGGGCACCTCCGACCACGCGGCGCTGTACGCCGCGTACCTGAGCGAGATCCGGCTCGGTCTGCCCGCCGGTCTCGCCTCGCCGAGCGCGATCACCGTCTTCGGCGCCCGGCCGGACCTGTCCGACGCCCTCGTGGTCGGCGTGAGCCAGAGCGGCGGCTCGCCGGACCTGGCCGAGGTGCTGCGGGTGGCCCGCGCCTCGGGCGCGCTCACCCTCGCCGTCACCAACAGCCCCGACTCGCCGCTGGCCGGCACCGCCGAGCTGAGCGTGGACATCGTCGCCGGGCACGAGCGGGCGGTCGCGGCGACCAAGACGTACACGGCCGAGCTGCTCGCGCTGCTCATGCTGATCGAGGGGGTACGCGCCGGCGACGGGGTGCTCCCCGCCGAGGAGCGGGCCGCCCTCGCCCGCCTGCCCGAGCTGGCCGAACGCACCCTGTCCGACGCCACCCCGGCCCAGCTCGCCCCGCGCTACCGGTTCGCCGCCCAGCTCGTCACCACCGGCCGGGGGTACGCGTACCCGACGGCCCGGGAGGCGGCGCTCAAGCTGATGGAGACGTCGTACCTGCCGGCGCTCGCCTTCTCCGGCGCGGACCTGCTGCACGGCCCGCTCGCCATGACCGACCCGGACGTGCCGGTGCTCGCCGTGGTCGGTTCCGGCCCCGGCGGTGAGTCGATGCGCGAGGTGCTGCCCCGGCTCGGCGAGCGCCGCGCCGACGTGGTGGTGGTCGGCTCCGCCGACGTCGAGGTGACCGCCCGGATGGCCGTGCCCGAGGTCGACGAGCGGTACGCCCCGCTGCTGGACATCCTGCCGCTGCAGCGGCTGGCGCTGGCGCTGGCCCTGGCCCGGGGCGAGGACCCGGACGCTCCGCGCGGGTTGAAAAAGGTCACCGCGACGATGTGACGCCCGGCGTGGCACGCTGGTCAGCGTGTCCACCCTGCGCGACCTTGCCGAGGAGCACACCCAGCTCCGGCCGAGCGACATCGACCACCTGCACCGGATCGCCGGCGACTGGCAGCTGCTGTCCGACCTGTCCTTCGCCGACCTGCTGCTCTGGGTGCCGGTGGACGGCGACGGCACGTTCCTCTGCGTGGCCCAGGTCCGGCCCACGACCGCGCCGACCGCGTACCTCGACGACCAGGTCGGGCGGATCGTCGGCGGGCCGGAGGTGGCGCACCTGGACGTGGCCCACGGGCAGGGCCGGATCTGGCGAGAGGGAGACCCCGTCTGGTATGGCGACGTGCCTGCCCGGCACGAGGCGATCCCGGTGCGGCTGCGGACCGCCGACGGGGAGGCCGGCGAGGTCATCGCCGTGGTCGGCCGGGACACCAACCTGTCCACCGCGCGTACGCCCAGCCAGCTCGAACTGAACTACCTGACCACGGCCGACGACCTGGCCCAGATGATCGCCGACGGCACCTTCCCGCCGCCCCGGCACCCGGGCGAGACCACCTCGGCGCCCCGGGTCGGCGACGGGCTGGTCCGGCTCGACGCCAACGGCAAGGTCACCTACGCCAGCCCGAACGCGCAGTCCGCGTACCGCCGGCTGGGCTACGCCTCCCATCTGGTGGGGGAGGACCTGGCCAAGCTGCACCGCCGGCTGGCCGGCGACCCCCTCGAAGGCACCGACGCGGGCAACGCGGTGCTGGCCGCGCTGCGCGGCGAGGCCCCGCCCCGGCGGGAGATCGACGCCCGCGGCGCCACCATGCTCACCCGCGCCCTGCCCCTGATGCCGGCGGGCGTGCCGATCGGCGCGCTGGTGCTGGTCCGCGACATCACCGAGGTACGCCGCCGGGACCGCGCCCTGATCACCAAGGACGCCACCATCCGGGAGATCCACCACCGGGTGAAGAACAACCTGCAGACCGTCGCCGCGCTGCTCCGCCTCCAGGCCCGCCGGGTCGCCATGCCCGAGGCCCGGGTCGCCCTGGAGGAGTCGGTACGCCGGGTCGCCTCGATCGCCCTGGTCCACGAGACCCTCTCCATGTCCAGCGACGAGGCGGTCGAGTTCGACGGGATCGTGGACCGGGTGGCCAGCGCGGCCACCGAGGTCGCCGCCACCGAGGTGACCGTCGGCATGCGCCGGCAGGGCAGCTTCGGCGTACTGCCGGCCGAGATCGCCACCTCGCTGGTGATGATCCTCAACGAGCTGCTGCTCAACGCCGTCGAGCACGGTTTCCCGGCCGGCGAGGAGGGGGCCGCCGGCCCGCGGGACGGGGCGGAGCCCGCGGTGGTGGTCTCCGCGCACCGGTTCCGTAAGCAGCTGCACGTCTCCGTCACCGACAACGGGCGCGGCCTGCCCGAGCAGTTCGACGCCGAGCACGGCGGCAACCTCGGCCTGCAGATCGTCCGGGCCCTGGTCACCGGCGAGTTGCGCGGCACCATCGAACTGCGCAACGGCGCCACCGGCGGCACCGAGGCCGTGCTGGTCGTTCCGCTCGCCCGCGGCACCACCGACCGCCTCACCACCTGACCCTCGCCCTTGCGCACGGGCTCAAGATCCGCACAGGTTCACGGTGAATATTCAGGTGGGGCGAGGAGCTAGGGGCTGCCGGTGAGGGCGTCGCGGAGAACGTTGCCCCTGCTCATAGGTCTCCAGGCTAGTGAGCGAGCCACTGTCGAGCGCTCTGTAGCGGAATCGCGAAGAACGTCGCGTTGCTCCATCGGATCGTCTGTCCGGCCTTGTCGATCGGCTCAATCACCCATGCGTCGACAATGCGTCTGCCGTCGATGTTCACACTGTCACCCCCGCGGCCGTCCGCGAATTCGATGCCGCGTAGCCATCCGACGCCGTCCGGGTCGCCGCGCTGCCCCGCAGAGAACTCGACGACCAGGTCACCGACGCGCGGCCGCTTCATCCGCTCGCGTAGCTCCGCGGTCAACCACGGCGCGTTGGGGACAAGGGTGGAGCACCACAACTCGTTACCGAGTACAGCGATCAGTTGAGTCTTGCTGAGGGGCACGGTCGAAAGTATCTCACGCGGCGTATCACCAGGTGGAAGCTCTCGTCCGACCAACGGTTGATTCCCGTCTGCGACTTTCGGGCGGAAAGGACGAGCGGGATGTCGCAGATATGCGGTCAGGACGGCTGCGTCGAGGGAACCGCCGTCGGGCCGACGCCGGTCTCGCGCTTGTGGATCACGGCGTCGCCGAGGTGCCTCACGACAAGGTCCGTCCGGACCGATTGGGTACGGGGGTCGTCCACCGCGATCGCGCTGCCTTCCGCGTGGGCGACGAGGCAGTACACCAGGTAGTGACCGCGCACCTCCCAGACCAAGTTCGCGGCGGCTCGATTGATGAGGTTCGACGAGCCACCCGCGACCAGGCCGCTGAACCGGCCGTTCTGCGTATCGACGGCAGTCTTGATCGCGGCCGCCGCCTGCTCGGCCTTCTTCTGGGTTTCGAGGTTGAAAAGGCCGGCCGTGATGACCAGGGCACCATCGGACGACGTCAGCGTCGCCCGTACCACCTGGGTGCAGCCGGCCGTCGTCAGGGCGTCCGCGATGGCACCACCGGCAGCCGTCTTGCAATCGGTGGACGCCTGCGTCTTGAGGACCTTGTACGACCCTCCGCCTTCGGCGCCGGGAACCGTCTCGGAGCCGAAAACCTCGGTCGCGGTCAGCGGCACGGGGTCGACCTGCCGGTCCGCGACCCTACGGTCCTGTTCGGTGGGGGGCTGATCGGCCGAGCCCCGCAGGTAGTACCAGCCGGCACCGCCACTGATCATCAGCAGCACGAAGATGATCGCGAAGACGAGCGGCTTGCGGGACCGGCGCCCGGCTTTCGGTCCCGCGTCGGCCCCCTCGGGCTCGTGGAAGGTCGCTTGGGGCTGGTGGCGGGTCGCTCCATACTGCTCCGGCCCACGTCTCGGACCGACGCCGTGGTCGCCGGACTGGCCGCCGAAGGCCGCAGCGGCGCCGCTCTGGCGCGGATTGCCGCCGTACTGCGGCGCGCCGTAGTCGCCGGGCATGCGGTACGGATCGGAGTTGCCGTGCTGGGTGGGGGCGGCGTGCTCGCCGTCCCGATACGGCCCGGTCCGCTGAGCGGCGTCACCGCGCACCGCCGGGTGCTGGCCCGGCGTTCTGAAGCCGGCTGGCGGCTCTGCCGGGTACTGCTGCGGCGGCCACGGCTCGCCATGACCCGCGGCGTACGGGCGGTTGCCATGCGGGCCCTCGCCGGCCCGTTGCGGATGCGGCTCGTACGCGGGCCGCTGCGGCCCGACGTCGCTGTGCCTCCGGGAAACATCAACGTCAGCGGAATCGCTCCGCTGATCCCAGAACTGACCCCGACCACGTGGGGGCGCGCCCTCGCTGTAGTCGTAGGTCATGGCGCACAGGCTAGCGGAAGAGTGCGGGGCGGAGCTCGCTAGGGATGTCACCGATCCGACTGTCACCAGCGGGCACCTACAAAAGGGACGAAGCCAGCGAATATCTCAGCCGCCCTGAGAGTTCTCGCACTGCCGCTGAGTAGGGGCATTGCGGGCCGCCGTCTTCATATAGCATGTTCCGGCTGAGCAGGGGCGGCAATCCCCCGATCGAAAGCTGGGTTCACGTGCCTTCCCACCTTGGGTTGTTCGAAATACTTCTTGCTGCGGTCGGCGTCGTGGTGATCTTCGCGTTGGCCGTGCGCCTCTTCTGGAGACGCGGGATGAAGCCGTGACGAAGGCCGCCAAGACCGCACGGTGGACTCCCGGCCGAGCGCTGCCTGCGGTGATCCTGATGCTCGCTGCCTCGTCGCTGTGGCTCTTCCACCACGCGACCCGGTTCGAGAACTTTGGCACTGGCGTGTCCGCGTTCGAGGTGGTTTACGCGTTCGCCTACCTCATGTTCTTCCTGCAGGTCCTTCTCGCGACCTTCGATCGCCCCAGACGGGTCAAGCCCAGGCGGGCTGCCGCGTTGGCGAAGCTGAAGGTGGTGGCGGTCGTCCCGCTCTACAACGAGGACGTCGACGCGGTAATCGCGACCATCCGCGGCCTGCTCGGGCAGACCCGCCTTCCGGACGCGATCTTCGTCCGCGATGACGGCTCGAACAAGGTGGACTACCTGCCCACCGAGTTGTGGGCGATCGAGGCCGCGAACGAGGTGGGCATCCCGCTCGTCTGGGTGCGCGATCGGAATCGGGGCAAGCGGGCCACTCACGTCGCCGCGTCCCTGCGCTTCGCCGGCTGGGCCGACGCCTACCTCACGATCGATTCCGACTCGGTGCTCGCGCCGGACGCGCTCGAGAACTTGATCAAGCCGCTCGCCGATCCCAAGGTCATGTCGGTCGCGGGAGTGTTCCTCACCTACAATCTGAAGGGACCGATCGCCCGGGCTGTGGATCTGATCTGCACGGCGTCGCAGTTGACCGACCGATCCGCGACGTCGGCGCTGGGGTCGGTGCTCGTCAACTCGGGCGGGATCTCGCTGTACCGCGCGCGGGTGATCGACGAATGCCGCCATGGTTACGCGAATGAGGAGTTCTTCGGACGTCGCGTCGAATTCTCCGACGACTCCTACCTGACGCTGCAGGCGTTACTCCGGGGTAAGACCGTCCAGCAGGCGAACGCCTTCGCGTTTTGCGTCATGCCGGAACGCCTCTCGAACCACCGGCGGCAGTTCCTGCGTTGGTTGCGCGGATCGTTCATCCGATCCTTCTGGCGTTTCAAGTACCTGCCCATGTACCGGATCGCGTACTGGCTGCACGCGCTGAAGTGGGTGCAGGCCATCGCCTCGACCATCGTTGTGTTCTCGCTCGTCGTGGTGAAGCCGGTGGCCGATGCCGTCGCCTGGTTGCGCGGTGCGGGAACCGACGCGTTGGTAGCGGACGCGAAAATGCTCCTGCTGACGCTCGGGATGCTGATCGTGTTCGGGTACGTCCAACTGTTGCGGATCTTCACGGTGCGACGGTCCGATCAGACGAGGCCGGCGCAACTGGGTTGGTTCCTGTTCCTTGCGCCGATCGCGACCCTGTGGCAGTGGTCGGTGTTGCGAGTGTGGCGGCTCTGGGCCATCGCCTCCTGCATGCGCTTCAAGTGGGGCACCCGTCAGCAGATCGAGGTGGCGATCGGAGGTGATCATGAAGAGGTACTTGCTGGTGCTGCCGCTGCTGCTACTGGCTGGATGCGCGATGAAACCGTCATCTTCTTTCCAGGGCCGTCAGTCCGCGGTGAGCGCGACCGATCCGGCTTTACGCGCTAGCGCGGTTCATGCCACCGTCTCCATGCTCCGGGCGGACAAGCCCGTCTTTGGCATCACGTCGGACAAAAACGCCAAAGAAGAGTCTGACCAGATCGCGAAAGAGACTGGATGCCGGCCGGTGTGGCGAGGCGTCTACGCGTCCATCGGTGCTCCGTTCGAGTTGTCCAGGCTGACCGATGCCGCAGGTATTCCCTTCCTGACGGTGCAGCCGAAGGACCTGGGCTCGGTCGTCAAGCAGAAGTCCTGGTCGCTCGCGTCGATCGTCTCGGGCAAGCACGATTCCCAGTTCCGTGCCGTTGCGGACACCGTCGTGGAATATGGCGACCTAGTGGTGATCCGGTATGCGCCGGAGATGAATGGGAACTGGTCGCCGTGGGCGGCTGGTGTCAATGGAAATACCCCGGCCCAGTACGTCAAGGCTTGGCGGCACGTGGTGACGCTGTTCCGAGAGGCGGGGGCGACCAACGTCCTGTGGCTCTGGGCTCCGAACATCGTTCGTGGTGCGACCGTGCGCGGCATCGACCAGTTCTGGCCGGGCGACAGCTGGGTCGATCTGGTCGGCTTCACCGGCTACGGGGTTGGTAGTTCCGCCTTCGGGTTCGAGTCCGTGGCGGGCCAGACGTTCGATGCCACCATGAAGCTTCTGGATCGATACTCCAAACCGGTCGTCCTTGCTGAGACCGGTGTGGCTGGGATCAACAAGTCCCAATGGATGACGAGTTTGGGACCCTGGATGCGCGCCCATCCGCACGTCATCGGACTGATCTGGACCCAGGCGCCGCCGCCGCATTCCAGTGCGGACTGGCGTTTCGATGACACCCCCCGCAACCTGAAGACCTTTAAGAAGTCGGTTGTTCCGTACCTGGCCTGTCTTCGCAGCGGTTAGGTCGGTTCGCGTCGCGGCGGTGCGTGGAGCGTCTGCCGCAGCAGTTGGAATCTGGCAAGAAAGTTCGGTTCGGGCATACCTGCCTGAACTGGTTCGACCCGGCTGGGCACACGGGGCCCAGTCACCCAGCAAAAGGAGCAACCGTGGCTGTCGACGTAGTCATACTTGGGCTCGGATACGTAGGGCTCCCACTGGCTCGCGAGGCGACGTTGGCGGGCATGTCCGTGATCGGTTTCGACGTGAATAAGGAATTGGTGGCGGCTCTCAACGCCGGCCGGTCCCACGTCGATGATCTTTCCGACGGCGACATCGTCCAGATGATCGAGAGTGGTTTCCGCGCCACGTCGGACGAGTCCGAGATCGCCGCGGCCGCGGCGGCCGTCATCTGCGTACCGACGCCGCTTTTCGAAGAGGGTGGTCCCGATCTCGGGGCCGTCCAGTCGGCCACGGAGGCCGTTGCGCGCAATCTCCAGCCCGGGATGCTCGTCGTCCTCGAATCGACGACGTATCCCGGCACCACCGACGAACTGGTGCGTCCCATCCTGGAGGCCAGCGGCCTCATCGCCGGTAAGGACTTCCACCTTGCGTTCTCGCCCGAGCGCATCGACCCAGGCAACAAGGAGTTCGGTCCCCGCAACACGCCCAAGGTCGTCGGCGGCCACACGCCCACGTGCACGGAAGCCGCAGCGGCCCTGTACGGGCGTTTCGTCGACACCGTGGTGCGTACCAAGGGCACCAGGGAGGCCGAGACGGCTAAGTTGCTCGAGAACACCTACCGGCACGTCAACATCGCGCTCGTCAACGAGATGGCCAAGTTCTGCCACCGGCTCGGGATCGACCTGTGGGATGTCATCCGCGCCGCGTCGAGTAAGCCGTTCGGGTTCCAGGCCTTCTACCCGGGGCCGGGCGTGGGCGGTCACTGCATCCCGATCGACCCGAACTACCTGAGCCACAACGTGCGCGTACGACTCGGCTATCCGTTCCGGTTTGTCGAACTCGCGCAGGAAATCAACGCCACGATGCCGGCCTATGTGGCAAGGCGGGCCCAGAACCTCCTCAACGAAGCCGGACTGGCGACGACCGGCGCGAACATCCTGCTACTGGGTGTCACGTACAAGGCGAACATCGCAGATGAGCGCGAGTCCCCGGCCGTCCCGCTCGCTCGTGACCTGAGCAATCTCGGTGCGAAGATCAGCTACCACGATCCGTTCGTTGCGGAGTGGCAGCCGGGCGTCGGTGTCATGCGGGTTGACGATCTGGATGACGCCGTCGCCTCGGCTGACCTCGTGATCCTGGTCCAGAACCATCGTGAGTACGACGCTGACCTTCTTGCTGTGAAGGCGAAGCGCTTCTTCGATACGAGGGGAGTCACGCGCACCGACGAGGCGTTCCGCCTTTAGCGGGCCGGCGTTCGCGAACTATAGGGCCATGAGGCATGTGAAGGTTTCCCGGCGGGGCCTGCTCACCGTCGGTGTTCTCGGGGCGACCGCGACCGCGACCGCTATCGCCAAGCTCGCGTCGGGCGCGCGATCGTCGACGGACAGCGAACGAGAACCGATGATCGCCCCAACTTTCCCGTGGGCGTGGCGGGACGCCTCCAGCATCGTCACGTCGATGCAGGCCGGGCATGGGTGGACAGCCAGCGGCACGGTCGGCGGCTTCGACCTCAACGACAGCGCGGTCTTCGTCCTTGGCAGCCAGTCGGCGTCGATCACGACTAACGGGGCGGGCGCTACGGCGACCCTGCGCCGGACTGGCCTGCCGCCGATCGACCTGACCGGCAAGGCGTTGCGGCTGCTGCTGCGGATGGACAACTACACCCAGGTGAACGCCCTCAACTTCCTCGTCGGCACATCTGGCCTGGTGAACAGCTTCAAATGGCGTTTCAACGCCAACACCAGTTCGTCGCAAATCGGCATGGCCGGTGACTGGGTTGCGGTGTCCCTCCAATGGTCGGAGATCAACACCGTTGCGGGCGCCTACACCCTGTCGCCGACGGGTGCGCCGAGTACCACCAGGGGGTTCACGGACCTGCAGATCCAGGTG
The DNA here is from genome assembly GCF_042870725.1 of Micromonospora sp. NPDC006431. Lineage (NCBI taxonomy): Bacteria > Bacillati > Actinomycetota > Actinomycetes > Micromonosporales > Micromonosporaceae > Micromonospora > Micromonospora sp. NPDC006431. The sequence goes on along the minus strand of NZ_JBIAHQ010000015.1, from coordinate 102,547 downwards.
TCCGACAAGGGCACGGGCCCCGTGACGCTGTGGCTGCAGGCGGTCGAGGTCATCGACTCGGCGGTGTCGGCCTGGCCGAGTGGCATCGTCTCCATCACCTTCGACGATTCCAACGACTCCGCTCGGCTGGCCCTGCAGAAGATGGACACGCTGGGCTTCCGGGGGACGCAGTACACGATCGCAGACGCGATCGGAACGCCGGGCAAGCTCACTCTCGCCGAGCTGCGGTCATTGCAGGCCATGTCCGGCTGGGAGGTCGCGGGGCACTCGTATGCGTCGTCGGCGCACGCCACCCGCTACCCGAACCTGACGGCGCAGCAGGTGGACGACGACGCCCGCAACCTGAAGGCGTGGCTGGTCAGCAACGGCTTCCGCGGTGACAGCTTCGCGTACCCGGGCGGCCGCTACGAGAACACCGTCGACGGGGTGCCGGTCGACCAACTGGTGGCCCGCTACTTCGGGTCAGCGCGGACGATCCTGTCCGAAGTAGGGGTGTCGACGCACGCGGCGATCGACGCGATTCCGGCGGCAATGCCATACCGGATGCGCGGCCTGTCCTCGGTTAGCTCCCTGTCAAAGGGCCCGAACAAGCCCACCAAATTGATCGGGACGGGGGGAATGCTCGACAAGGTGGCAAGCAACGGCGGCTGGCTCAACCTGGTCTTCCACCAGATCGTGACCGGTGCGCCCACCACCCCGGCTGAGATCACGCAAACCGACTTCAACCAGATCATGGACGCTGTCGCCGCACGGGGAATCCCCGTCATCCCGGTGAGCGACGTCGTTCGAAGGGCAGGTGTTTGACATCCTGTCCCGCCAGCCGAACGCCTCTCGACAGTCGCGGCGTGAGCACCGGCACGGGTTTGCACACCTTCATCGGCGGCACGGCGTCAGCGGGTGAGGAGGGCCACGGTGATGCCGGGGCGCGGCCAGATCTGTTGGACGGCGAAATCGTCCCGCAGGGCGCTGCCCTTCTCGCCGGGAACGGCGGCCAACGGGTCGGCCCGCCGCCCGGACACCACCAGCCAGAGCCGCTCCACCCCGGCCAGGCACTCCGCCGGCCGGTCACACTCGCTGGCCCAGAGGTCCGCGCGCTGCCGCTGGTCGCGGACCACCAGCACGTCGCGGGGCCGCCGTGCCCCCAGGTGGTACGCCATGCCCAGGTCGAGGAAGAGCCAACTCTCCCGGGGCGAGTAGACGATCGCGTCGCCCGGCTGCTGGTGCTCGGCGATGATCCGGGCCGCGCCCCGGTAGTCGACGGGTGCGGTGCGCGGCCACTCGTGCGTACGGCGCAGCGCCGCCTGGTCGGGCAGGCCGAGTACCCCGGCCAGGGCCACCACGGCGAGCGCCGGCGCCAGCCGTACGCCGGCCAGCGCCGCCCCGGCCAACAGGCAGGCGAACGGCACGGTGAAGACCAGGTAGCGGGTGACCCAGAGTGGCACGAGCGTCCCGGCGGCGAAGAGCAGCAGTACGGGCAGCAGGACGGCGGCGCCGGGGAGCAGCGCCCGGCGGCCGAGCCGCCCCGCGCCGAGCGCGGCGAGGCCGACCAGCAGCCCGCCTACCACCCCGCTCTGCGCCAACCCGCCGGGCAGCGCCGTCAGGTCGGCGGGGCAGGCCAGGTGCACCCAGTCGAGCTGTCGGGACCGCTGCCCGCCGGCGATCAGCACCAGCGGGGTGACCAGCAGTGCGGTCGGCAGCAACGCGACCACCCACCACCCCAGCGGCGCACGCCACCTGCCCGCCGGTCCGTCGCTGACCGGCTGTTCGCCCGCCGCCCGCTCCCCGTTCGCCCGGCCGCCCTCACCGCAGCGCTGGTCCTGACTGGGATCGCCGCCGCCGGCGCGGTTGCCGGTCGTGCCCCGGGCGGCCCCGCGATCGCCCGCCCGGTCGCCGGTCGCGCGGTCGCTCCCCCGGTCGCCGGCCCTGCGGTTGCTCGCCCGGTTGCTGGCTCCGCGGTTGCCTGCCCGGTCGCGGGTCCCGCCGCTGCCGGCCGCATCGGAGGTCGGCGCGTCGAGGCCGGCTGCCGCCGGGCCGCGCCAGGCGGCGAGCAGCACCAGGAGCCCGTGCGCGGCGAGCAGGGTGAGGGCGATCAGGTGGGTCAGGCCGAGGGCGGCGACGGCCAGGGCGTACCAGGTCCAGCGTCGCCCCGTCGGCCGGCGCAGCGCGCCGACCAGCAGCAGCGTGGCGAGCACGGCGAGGAAGGTGGCGAGGGCGTACGGGCGGGCCTCCTGGCCGTACCGGGAGGTGCTCGGAAGGGCGGCGAAGAGCAGCCCGGCGATCAACCCGACCCGGGCGGTGACCAGCCGTTCGCCGAGCCGGGCGGTGAGCGCGGAGGCCCCGGCCATGGCGAGCGCGGACGGCAGCCGCAGCGCGGTCGGCGAGGTCCCGGCCAGCGTCGTCCAGCCATGCATGGCCAGGTAGTACGGCCCGGTCGCGGCGTCGATGGTGCCGGCCAGCCGGATCAGGTCGCCCACCGGGCGGGTGGCGGCGCTCCAGGTGGCCAGTTCGTCCCGCCACGGCTGCGCGTGCCCGATCCCGGCGAGGGTGACCACCAGCGTGAGCAGCGCCGGCGCCGCCGCGACCCACCACCCCGGGCGGTCGTCCGTCGCCCCGGCCGGTGTGGGCGACGCAGGAGTGCTCACCTGTCGCAGCGTCACACAGGTCCGCCGCGCGGGTCGGCCGATTCGCGGCGCCGGCCACCCCGTGAGCGGCGCGGCCACACCCCGTGAGCGGTGCCGGCCACCCCGTGAGCGGCGCGGCCACACTCCGTGAGCGGTGCCGGCCACCCCGTGAGCGGTGCCGGCCACCTCGTGATCGGCGCGGGCACAACGTGAGCGGTGCGGCCACCCCATGACTGGTGCGGCTGCTCCGAGAGCGATCCGGCCACCCCCGCCAGCCGTACCTCGTGGTAGTGGATCATCGTCAATGCCCGTGATGTGGGATCACACACTCGGCCGTTGGCCGGCCACCGTGGGTTGTGGGAGCATATGGCGCATGACCGCCGCTGTCGTCCGCCGCTTCGTGGCCCGCCGCCACGTCGATTACGGCCGCGTGCGCAGCGCGATCTGTCCGGCCCACTGACGACGCCCGACCCATCCGTCTCGGGCGCGCTACCGCGCCGGCCGTCATCGACATCGCCGTCCACGGCCCTTGGCAGGGCCGGCCGCCGCGTTTGCGTACCCAGGCACAGCAGACAACGGAGGACGCCGCGATGGCGGTCAGCAGCACCCCCACCCGCGCCGACAACCCGCCCGCCGCGCGTCCGCCCCGCCGCGCCCGTGGCGAGGGGCAGTGGGCGCTCGGGCACCGCGAGCCGCTCAACGCGAACGAGCGGATCAAGAAGGACGACGACCCGCTGAACGTGCGGGCCCGGATCGAGAACATCTACGCCCACCGGGGCTTCGCCTCCATCGACCCGCAGGACCTGCGCGGCCGGTTCCGCTGGTGGGGGCTCTACACCCAGCGCAAGGCGGGCATCGACGGCGGGCGTACGGCGGTGCTGGAGCCGCACGAGCTGGAGGACGAGTTCTTCATGCTCCGGGTCCGGGTGGACGGCGGCGAGCTTAACCTGGCGCAGCTGCGGGTCATCGCCGACATCTCCCGGGAGTTCGCCCGGGACACCGCCGACATCACCGACCGGCAGAACATCCAGTTCCACTGGATCCGGGTGGAGGACGTGCCGGAGATCTGGCGCCGCCTGGAGGAGGTGGGCCTGCAGACCACCGAGGCGTGCGGCGACTGCCCCCGCGTCGTGCTGGGCAGCCCGGTCGCCGGGGTGGCCCGGGACGAGGTGGTCGACCCGACGCCGGCGCTCGACGAGATCGTCCGCCGGTACGTCGGCGACAAGCAGTTCTCCAACCTGCCCCGCAAGTTCAAGACTTCGATCTCCTGGTTGGTCGACACGCCGTACGAGGCGAACGACATCGCCTTCCTGGGCGTGCAGCACCCGGAGCATGGTCCCGGCTTCGACCTCTGGGTCGGCGGTGGCCTCTCCACCAACCCGATGCTGGCCAAGCGCCTCGGCGTCTGGGTGCCGCTGGCCGAGGTGCCGGACGTCTGGGCCGGCGTGGTCGGCATCTTCCGCGACTACGGCTACCGCCGGCTGCGTAACCGGGCCCGGCTGAAGTTCCTGGTCGCCGACTGGGGTGTGGAGAAGTTCCGCGAGGTGCTGGAGAAGGAGTACCTGGGCCGGACGCTGCTCGACGGCCCGGCCGCGGAGCTGCCGGACAAGCCGATCGACCACATCGGTGTGTACCAGCAGCGCGACGGTCGCCACTACGTCGGCGCGGCCCCGATGGTGGGTCGCGTCTCCGGGCCCCAGCTGGCCCGGCTCGCCGACCTGGTCGAGGCACACGGCAGCGACCGGGTGCGGCTCACCCCGTACCAGAAGCTGCTGGTGCTGGACGTGGCGCCGGAGCGGACCGACTCGCTGGTGGCGGAGCTGCGCCGGATCGGCCTGGAGCCCCGGCCGTCCGCCTGGCGGCGCGGCACCATGGCCTGTACCGGCATCGAGTTCTGCAAGCTCGCCATCGTCGAGACGAAGCGGCGCGGCGAGGAGCTGGTGACCCGGCTGGAGGAGCGGCTGCGCGACTTCGACGCCGACATCTCGATCCACCTCAACGGCTGCCCGAACGCCTGCGCCCGCACGCAGGTCGCCGACATCGGGCTCAAGGGCCAGTTGGTGGTCGGCCCGGACGGCCGGCAGGTGGAGGGCTTCCAGGTGCACCTCGGCGGCGGCCTCGGCATGGCGCAGGGGCAGACCGCCGGCTTCGGCCGCAAGCTGCGCGGCCTGAAGACCACCGCCGAGGAGCTTCCGGGGTACGTGGAACGGCTGGCCCGCCGCTACCTGGCCGGCCGGGCGGAGGGCGAGACCTTCGCCAACTGGGTGATCAGGGTCGACGAGGAGGAACTCCGATGAGCGAGCGTAGCGAGCGAATCAAGCACCTCAGTGCACCTCATCGTGGTGCCGAGCGAAGCGAGGTGGCGCGATGAGCGATGCTCGATCTGCGCCTCTCTACTGCCCGTACTGCGGGGAGGAGGATCTGCGGCCGAGCGAGGCCGGGCACGGCGCCTGGGAGTGCCACGCGTGTGCGCGGGTCTTCACCGTGAAGTTCACCGGCCTGCTCACTCGGGCGGTGACCCGGTGAGCGGCCTGCGCTCCGCCGCCGGCATGGGCCTGGTCGGGATCGGCGGGCCGGTCCCGGTCGATCCGCTCGGACGCGACCCCGAGGAGCTGCGCGCGCTGGCCGAGGCGGCCGGCCGGGAGCTGGCGGACGCCCCCGCGCTGGAGATCGCCCGCTGGGCCGCCGAGACGTTCGGCGACCGGTTCTGCGTGACCAGCTCGATGGCCGACGGGGTGCTGGCCCACCTGGTGTCCCGGGTCGCCCCCGGCGTCGACGTGGTCTTCCTGGACACCGGTCTGCACTTCCCGGAGACGCTCCGGGTCCGCGACGAGGTGGCCCGGCGGCTGCCGGTGAACGTCCGGTCGATCCGGCCCCGGATGACCGTCGGGCAGCAGGACGGCCAGTACGGGCCACGGCTGTTCAACCGGTCCCCGGACGACTGCTGCCAGCTCCGCAAGGTCGAGCCCCTGGAGCGGGCGCTGACCGGGTACGACGCCTGGGCCGCCGGGCTGCGCCGGGACGAGTCGCCGACCCGGGCCAACACCCCGGTGGTGGCCTTCGACGCCCGGCGCGGCAAGGTCAAGGTGAACCCGATCGCCGCCTGGACGCAGCGCGACGTGGACGCCTACATCGCCCGGTACGACATCCCGGTCAACGAGCTGTTCGGTCGCGGCTACGGCTCGATCGGCTGCTGGCCCTGCACCCGCCGGACGACGGCGGGGGAGGATCCGCGGGCGGGCCGGTGGGCCATGTTCGAGAAGACCGAGTGCGGCCTGCACACCTGACGCCCGACCCGCCGGTGGTGCTGGTCGCGCACGGCAGTCGTGACCCGCGGGCGGCCGAGGCGACCCGGGCGCTGGCCCGGGCCGTGGCGGCCGTCCGCCCCGGCGTCACGGTGCTGCCGAGCTGGCTGGACCACACCGAGCCCGGGCCGGCCGGCGTGCTCCGGGAGCTCGCCGCCGCCGGTCACTCCCGCGCGGTGCTGGTGCCGCTGCTGCTGACCGCCGCGTACCACCGGAAGGTCGACATTCCGGCGGCCGTCGCCGCCGCGCGCGCGGACGGGCCACCGATCGAGGTACGGGTCGCCGACGTGCTGGGGCCGGCCGACGGGCGGGTGGACGCCGGGCTGCTGGCCGGGCTGTGCCGCCGGCTGGCCGAGGCGGAACCGGGCGGGTACGACGCCTTGGTGCTGGCCGCGGCTGGCACCCGGGATCCCCGGGCACGCGGCTCGGTGGGCCGGGTCGCCGCGGCGCTCGGTGCCGAGCTGGGTGTCCCGTGTCGCGTGTCGTACGCCTCGGCGGCGCCCCCGGCGGCTGACGCTGCGGTGGCGAAGCTGCGGGCGGGCGGGGCCCGCCGGGTCGCGGTGGCGGCCTACTTCCTGGCGCCGGGCCTGTTCCACGACGCCGTGCGCGGTGCCGCCCGGGACGCCGGCGCGGCGGCGGTCGCCGCGCCGCTCACCGATGTCCCCGACCTGGCCGACCTGGTCCTCCGCCGTGCCGCCGCCCAGCTCGGCTGACGCCGCCCCGGCTTGCCGCGCCCAGCTCAGGTGATCATGAGGTTGGCGGCGCTCGGCGCGGTCCAGGTCGCGGTCAACCTCATGATCGCCGGGACGGAGCCGGCCGGGGGCTGGACAGCAAGACGCCCCGGCGGGTGGACCCGGCCGGGGCGTGCTGTGCGGTGCGATCAGGCGGAGTGAGCGCGCAGCACCCGGAGACCGCCGCGGCGCTTCACCGCGCGACGCTCCTCCTCGCTCATCCCGCCCCAGACGCCGGCGTCCTGACCGGACTCCAGCGCCCACTGCAGGCACTGGTCGGTCACCGGGCAGCGCCGGCAGACGGCCTTGGCCTGCTCCACCTGCAGGAGGGCCGGACCGGACGTCCCGATCGGGAAGAACAGCTCCGGGTCCTCGTCGCGGCAGACGGCATCGTGGCGCCAGTCCATGGCGGCAACACTCCTCATTCTTAAGTGGGGGCCAGATAACGCTTCGTTGCTTTTCCTATATGCATCCGCATTGCCGATTGGTGACGGTCAGCATCCATCAATTCGGCGCTGCGTGAGCAAGCTGCAGGCCCGGGACCTGCTGGAACAGCTCAACCTGCCGAGCATATCCAGGCAATGTCCCGGTAACACGACTTCGCTTGTGAATACTTTCACGAACTGCTGCGATGTCAAGGGTGCCGCTCGGAAAAACTCCGAACAGTGAGCGGGCTCACCACCCTTTTGTCCGGGTTTCAGAGCGCTCTGGTTACCCGGTGTGCCACAGTCGAGGATCAATATAGTACAGTCTGCGTGACATTGCTGACATTTCCGGCACCCTTTCGTCGGCGTGGCTCCGACAACTCCAGTTCGGCTTCGGCGCGTCTGACGCCGCGCCGCGACCTGAAGCCGTCGCCCACCGCGGGGGAGCGGTGGGTCACCGTGTCAACGGACGGGAGTACCCGAGGCCTAGCAGATTACTCTCAGTGCGGCCGGAATGGATGCGAATCTAACTTTCTCCCGCTCGCCCAGGTAGTCCCCGTCGAGCTGGAAGGCCAGCGGACGGGCCGAGAGCAGGGTGAACTCCGGCACGTCGTGCAGCCGGAGCGCCTGCCGGCCGTGCGGGTCGGGCGGCTGGGTGAAGAACTGCGCCACGGTACGTGCCGTGCTGGCGACTCGCAGCTGCCGCATCGCCAGCACGTCCAGCCCGAGGTCGAAGGACGCCCCCGGGTTCGGGTTGATCTCCCGCTCGCCCAGATACGTCCAGGGCGCGGTGTTCTGCACGATGACGGTGGCCAGCTCGGCCTCCGCGGTCTCGCCCGGCCGCTCCAGGGTGATGCTGGGGTGGCGCCGGTCGGACGCCAGGAAGTACTGGCTGACCGTCGACCGGAGGTAGAGCGCCGGCGTGGAGACCCGGCCCTGCCGGCGGGCCCGCTCCACCCGGTGGATCACCGCCGCGTCGATGCCGAAGCCGGCGCAGAAGGTGAAGTAGCGGTCGTCCGCCCGGCCCAGGCCGATCGTCCGGGACCGGCCCAGGCGCAGCCCCTCCAGGATCATGCTGGTCCCCTCGGGCCACTCCCGGGGCAGGCCGAGCGCGCGGGCGAAGACGTTGGTCGAACCGCCGGGCACGGTGGCCAGCGCCGGCAGTCGCTCCGCCGACGTGTCCCCGGTACGGAAGGTCGGCGGCTCGGCGCCCATCAGGCCGTTGACCACCTCGTTGACCGTGCCGTCGCCACCCAGCGTGACCACCAGGTCGACGCCCTCCTCGGCGGCCTCCCGGGCCAGGTCCACGGCGTGCCCCCGCCGGCGGGTGTACCGCACCGACAGGTCGACTTCGCTGCGCAGCGCCCGGACCAGGACGTCACGGCTGCGTTCGCTGGTGGTGGTGGCCTTCGGATTGACCACCAGGACGGCCTGCATGGGCGGCACTGTACCGCGCCTACCCACGGGTATCGTGGCGCCGTGACGATCGACTCCGACCCGGTCCCCGCCCCGCTCCGCTGGGCGGTACACCTGCTACGGGCCGAGGCGGTGGCGCTCGGCCTGGTCGCCGCCTGGCTGGTCTGGTCCGACCTGACCGCGGCCACCACCGACCTGACCTCGGCGCTGCTGGTGACGGTGTTCGCGATCGGTGGAGCCGCGGCGCTCTGGGCCCTCGGCGGCGCGCTGGTACGCCGGAAGGCCGGTGCCCGGGCACCCGCCATCGTGCTCCAGCTCATGCTGCTCCCGGTCGGCTGGTACATGATCCAGGGCGGGCTGGGCTGGCTGGGGCTGCCGCTGATGGCGCTGGGTGTCGGGGTCACCGGGCTGCTGGTCAGCTCGCCGACCAACCGGGCCCTCGGCGTCGGCTGACGGCGGGGTCCGCCCCCTGAGCGCAGTCCCGCGCGAGCGGCGCGGTCAGTAGCCGGAGGCGCGGCGGGTGAGCAGGGAGATGGTGGCCCGGCCGTCGCCGGCCTCGGCGGACGCCGCGGTGGTCAGCGCGGTGAGCACCTTCCAGGCGAAGGACGACTCGGCCGGCAGCGTCGCGCCCCGGACCGTCGGCACGGTCACCTCGACGGTGAGCGCGTCCTCGGTCACCGCGAACCGGCACTCCAGCTCGGCGTTGCGGGTGGCGATGGCGAGCAGCATGGCGCAGGCCTCGTCGACCGCGATGCGCAGGTCCTCGATCTCGTCGAGGGCGAACTGGAGCCGGGCCGCGAGCCCGGCCGTGGCGGTGCGGAGCACGCCGAGATACCCGCCGTCGGCGGGCACGGTGAGGTGCACGACGTCGTCGCTCGTCGGCTGGCCGGTCAGTTGAGTCACCCTCATCCCCCTGGTGCGGGACTCTACCCGGTCAGGCGTCGGGGGATGTGACGGCCGTCGCCTGCGCGGCGAGTTCGTGCAACGCCGTGCCGGCGAGGCGGTAGGGGACCCACTCGTCCATCGGGCTCGCCCCGATGGACGAGTAGAACCGGGCCGCCGGGTTCCAGTTGATCATCCACCACTCCAGCCGCCGGTAGCCGCGCTCGACACAGATCGCGGCCAGGGTGGCGAGCAGTTGGCGGCCCGCGCCGGTGCCCCGGGCGGCCGGCCGGACGTACAGGTCCTCCAGGTAGATGCCGTGCACGCCCTCCCAGGTGGAGAAGTTGAGGAACCAGAGGGCGAAGCCGATGGGCTGGTCGGCCCGGTCCACCGCGACGTGGCCGAAGAGCGCGGGCGCGGGGGTGAAAAGAGCGGCGGTGAGCTGATTTTCGGTGAGGTGGCACTGCTCGGGCGCCCGCTCGTAGTCGGCGAGTTCGTGCACCATCGCGACGACGGCCGGCACGTCCTCGGGACGCGCCGGCCGGATCGTCGGTGCCGGAGGCGGCGGGGTCACGCCTGCTTGGTCTCCCAGAAGATCTTCGAGATCTCGTCGATCTTCGACAGCAGCTCGTCGGCCTTGGCCGGGTCGGTGGCGCCCTTGGCGCCGGCGGCGCCCGCCATCTTGGTGGCCTCGTTGAAGAGCTGGTGCAGGTGCGGGTACTTCTCGAAGTGCGCCGGCTTGAAGTAGTCGGTCCAGAGCACCCACAGGTGGTGCTTGACCAGCTCGGCCCGCTGCTCCTTGATGATGATTGCCCGGGTGCGGAACTCCGGGTCGGTGTTCGCCTGGTACTTCTCGCAGATCATTTTGACCGACTCGGCCTCGATCCGGGCCTGCGCCGGGTCGTAAACGCCGCAGGGCAGGTCGCAGTGGGCGCTGGCGGTCACACGGGGCGTGAGGATGCGGGGAAGGCGCATCAGGGTCCTCCATGGGATGTTTGCGATGATCCGAGACGACATTACTCCTGGACATGCTCCCCGGCGGGCGGGAGGTGAAACCCGGTGCGAGCGGTGAACGGATCCCACCCGACCGTGCTGCGTGGCCCACTGGCGGCGGTGCTGGTCACCGGCCCGTCCATGGCCCCGACCCTGCGGCACGGCGACGCGGTGCTGGTGCGTACCGGCGGCCGGCCGGTCCGCCCCGGCGACGTGGTGGTCGCGGTCTTCCGGAGCCGCCCCGACCTGCTCGTGGTCAAGCGCGCGGTCCGTCCGCAGGACGGCGGATGGTGGCTACGCGGCGACAACGACCTGGTCACCGACGACTCCCGGGCATACGGGGTGGCGGACATCCGGGGCCGGGTGGTGGTCCGTTACTGGCCGCATCCCGGGCTGGTCAAAGGTCGGCAAGAATGGATATGACCCCGCTCACACCCCGGTGACGGGTGCGCCACTATGCTCGGAAAGTGCCCGGGTGACCCCCCGCACCGCCGCCCCGCTGGCCGCTGACCACCGCGCGCCGAGCCGGCCGGTCCGTCTGCTCGACAGATCCAGGAGTCACCATGTCTTCCGCCCCTCCGGACCCCGCCGATCCCGTCTTCCGGCTGCACGCCGGCGGCAAGATGGCCGTCACCTCGACCGTCCCGCTCACCAGCCGGGAGGATCTCTCCCTCGCGTACACCCCGGGGGTGGCCCGGGTGTGCGAGGCGATCGCCGCCGATCCCGATCTGGTCGACGACTACACCTGGGTGTCGCACACCGTCGCCGTGGTCACCGACGGCTCCGCCGTGCTGGGTCTGGGCAACATCGGCCCGCGCGCGGCGCTACCGGTGATGGAGGGCAAGGCGGTGCTGTTCAAGCAGTTCGGGGGCGTGGACGCGGTGCCGATCTGCCTGGACACCCAGGACGTCGACGAGATCGTGGCGACGGTCCGGGCGCTCGCCCCGTCGTTCGGCGGGATCAACCTGGAGGACATCAGCGCCCCGCGCTGCTTCGAGGTGGAACGCCGGCTGGACGAGGCGCTACCGATCCCGGTCTTCCACGACGACCAGCACGGCACCGCGATCGTGGTGCTGGCCGCGCTGCGCAACGCGGCCACCCTGCTCAACCGCAAGCTCGGCGACCTGCGGGTGGCGGTCAGCGGGGCCGGTGCGGCCGGCGTCGCGGTGACCAGGATGCTGATCGCCGGCGGAGTGAACCCGGACCAGGTGGTGGTCTGCGACTCCAAGGGCATCCTCGGTCGGCATCGTGAGCTGACCGGGACCAAGGCCGAGCTGGCCGAGACCACCAACGCGGACGGCCGGCAGGGCGACATCACCGAGGCGCTGCGCGACGCGGACGTGCTGATCGGCGTCTCGGGCGGGCAGATCCCCGAGGCGGCGGTGGCCGGGATGGCGCCGGGCGGCATCGTCTTCGCGCTGGCCAACCCCACGCCCGAGGTGCACCCCGAGGTGGCGGCCCGGCACGTCGCGGTGGTCGCCACGGGGCGCAGCGACTACCCCAACCAGATCAACAACGTGCTCGCCTTCCCGGGGGTGTTCCGGGGCGCGTTGGACGCCGGGGCCACCCGGATCACCGACGGGATGAAGGTGGCCGCCGCCGACGCCATCGCCGGGGTGGTCGCCGAGTCGCTGACCCCGGAGGCGATCGTGCCGTCCCCGCTGGACCCGCGGGTCGCCGAGGCGGTCGCCGAGGCCGTCGCCGAGGCGGCCCGCCGGGACGGGGTGGCCCGCCGCTGAGTCGACGGAAGGGCCCTTCTTATTGCATTTTGCACAGGAAGGGCCCCTTCTTAACGGGCGCTCAGCTTGTTACCGTGCCGATCATGCGTGCCGCCTATGCCTCGGCCTTCGACGCCGACAACCCGCTCGCCGCGCTCACCGTCGGCGACCGTCCCGAGCCGACCCGACCTGAGCCGGACTGGGTCACCGTGCGGGTACGGGCCAGCTCGCTCAACCACCACGACCTCTGGTCGCTGCGCGGGGTGGGCCTCAGCGGTGACCAGCTCCCGATGATCCTGGGCTGCGACGCGGTCGGCACCGACCCGGACGGCAACGAGGTGGTCATCTACCCGGTGGTGCCCACCCCGGGTGACCCACGCGGGGTCTCCATCCTCTCCGAGCACTTCCCCGGCACCTTCGCCGAGCGGGTGGCCGTGCCCAGAATGAACCTGCTGGCGCTGCCGGAGGGCCTGTCGGCGACCGACGCGGCCTGCCTGCCCACGGCCTGGCTCACCGCGTGGCGGATGCTCACCACCAAGGGGCGGGTCGACGAGGGCGAGTCGGTGCTGGTCCAGGGGGCCGGCGGCGGGGTGGCCACCGCGGCCGTCGCACTCGGCGTCGCGCTCGGCAAGCGGGTGTACGCGACCAGCCGCGACGCCGCCAAGCGGAAACGGATCACCGAGCTGGGGGCGACCGCGCTGGAGCCCGGCGCCCGGCTGCCCGAGCGGGTCGACGTGGTGATCGAGACGGTCGGCGCGGCCACCTTCGACCACTCGCTGAAGTCCGCCGCGCCGATGGCCCGGATCGTGGTCTCCGGCGCCACCGCCGGGCACGAGCCCAAGGTCAACCTGCGCCGGGTCTTCGCCATGCAGCTGGAGATCCTCGGCACCTCGATGGGCACCCCGGACGAGCTCACCGAACTGCTGTCGTTCTGCGCCGAGCACGAGGTGCGACCGGTGGTCGACAGCGTGGTGCCGTTCAGCCGGATCGAGGACGGCTTCGCCCGTCTCGCCTCCGGCGACGTCTTCGGCAAGGTCGTCATCGACCACACCGCCTGACGGGGCGCGGCGCGGATGCGTCAGAGGTGGTCGTCGAGGGTGGCCAGGCCGCCGCGGGTGGCGTCGGCGGGGAGGCGCTGCTTCGCCGCGGCGTCGCCGTAGAGCGTCCAGCGCAGGAACTCGACGGTGGTGTTGGCGACCACCCGCAGCGCCGCGCCGTCGGTGAGCAGGGCCCGGCCGTGGTCGCCCTTCGGCAGGCTGAGCAGCGCCTTCGGCCAGGGCACCGCGTCGTAGGCGGCCTTGCCGGAGGCGTAGCTCACCACCTCGTCGGCCTCGCCGTGCACGAACAGCTGCGGGGCGGCCGCACCGGCGAAGGCGGTGCCGACGCCGAGCGCCGTACCGGCGAAGACGATGCCCGCGTCGAGCCGGTCGTCCCGGCCCGCCGTGAACAGCCCGATCGTGGTCACCCCGCCCGCGCTGTGCCCCGCCGCGGCCACCCGTTCGGTGTCCAGCCGGCCGTGCAGCGGGTCGTCCGCCTTCGCGTCGAGGGCGAGCACCTGGGTCAGCGCGTACGACACGTCGGCCGGCTGGTTGAGCACGTCGAGCACGTTGCCGTCGCCGCCCGCCCCGGTGTGCGGGAACCGCGGCGCGGCCACCACGAACCCGGCCGCCGCCCAGCGGCCGAGCAGCAGCTGGTAGTCCTCCGGCCGGGCGCCCAGCCCGTGGCTGAACATCACCACCGGAAACCGCCCGGCCGCCGCCGCGGCCGAGCGCTCGGGCGCGCCGCCGGCCGCGCCCCGGGCCGGGTACCAGACGGTCACCGGCAGGGCGCGGTCGCCGTCGCGGTTCAGCTTGAGCTGGCGTACGCCGACGGCGAAGCTCTCGGTGGGGGCGTGCCCGGTGGGTGCCCGCGGCGCCGGCGTGGTCGCCTTGGGCGGCGGGGTCGGTGCGGCCCGCTCGGGCAGGACGGTCCCGCCGGAGCAGCCGGCCAGACCCGCGCTGAGCACGGCGGCGGCGACCAGGGCGGCACGGCGATGGAGCATGAAGACGATTCTGCCTCGCGATCCGGGCCGACCGGCCGGCATCCGGTCGGGCCGGCCGTCACCCGCCGCCGTCGGATCGGCTGCTCCGGAGGCGGGCCAGGTCGGCGGCGTCCTTGGCGCGGCGGGGCCGGGCCGGCATCCAGACCGGGAACATCTCCTTGAACTCGATCTGCGCGGCGGCACTGATGATCGGCGCGGCCAGCGGGCCGATGCGGCCTGGCCGGGCGTCCAGCATCCCCTCGGGCAGCGGGGTACCGGCCCACGGCCCGGCGCCGACCACCACCCGGCCCTCGGCGTCCCGGTCCAGGTACGCGAAGCTCAGCTCGACGTCGTCCCGGAGCACGTCGAGCTGTGTGGTGGCCGGCATCCGCGGGTCGGGTCGCCAGCCCTTCCCGGCGAGCAGGGCCGACAGTGCGTCGGCGTCGTGCCGCCAGCAGTACCAGTCGACGTCCACGTGCGGCCGGCTGACCGCGCCGAGGTGGAAGTCCATCGCCCAGCCCCCGCGTAGCCACACCGCGATGCCGGCCCGCTCCGCCAACCCGGTCACCTCGCGGATCGCGTCGAGTTGCCGCCCCGCCAGCCCGTCCCCGTCCACGCGGTGACGCTACCGCCCAGCGGCGGACCGCGCCCGCTCGGACCGCGCCCGCTCGGACCGGTCATGCTCGACGCCAGGTCGGCGATGTGGCGGGGGCCGCGGCCGGTCGACGCCACGATGTCGCCGAGCCGGCGCGGGCCGAGGGCCGACCCACCCCGGCGAGCGGCCGGGTCAGTTGGGGAGGCGGCTGGTCAGCGTGGTGACGCCAGGGAGGCGGGCATCGGTGGGGAGGCGGCGCAGGGCGGCCCGGTCGTCGTAGAGGGTCCACCGGAGGAAGTCGATGGTGGTGGCGAGGACCTGGGGGAAGCCGAGGTTTCCCGGGATCAGGTACTCGCCGTGGCCCTGACCGCGCAGGCTCAGGAAGGCGGCCGGCCCGACCGCGCGGGCGTACGCGGCCCGGCCGACCGACTCGGGCACGATCGGGTCGGCGGACCCGTGCACGAACAGCAGCGGCGCCACCGGACCGGCGAAGCTGCCGGCCAGCCCGCCGCCGGCGAGCACGATCCCGGAGCGCAGCCGGGCCGGGTGCCCCGAGGTGAACATGCCGGCCGTGGTGAAGCCGCCCGCCGAGTGTCCGGCCGCGGCGATCCGGTTGACGGCGAGGTGCCCGGCGAGCGGGTCGCCGCGGCGGGCGTCGAGGCGTACCAGGTGGCGGATCAGCCGCCAGCCATCGGCGGGCTGGTTGCGGACGTCCGCCCGGGTGAAGTCCCGCGCCCGCAGGTTGGTACGCGGGAAGGTCGGCGCCGCGACCACGAAGCCGGCGGCGGCCCAGCGGGTGGTCAGCGGGGCGTGCAGCTCGGGAAGGCTGCGCAGCCCGTGGCTGTAGATCACCACCGGGAACCGCCCGGCGGCCACCGGCGCCCCGGCCCGTACGCTCGGCCCGGTCTCCGCCCCCGGGGCGCCAGGCGCGGCGGTGCGGGTCGACGGCGGGCCGCTCGGCGGGATGGTTGAGGTCGACGGCAGGGCGGTGGGGGTCGACGGCGGGCCGGTGGATGCCGGGGAGGCCGCCGGGTACCAGACGGTGACCGGCAGGGGCCGGGGACCGCCCGCGTCGACGACGAACTGCCGCACCCCGACCGGGTAGGTCGGTTCGGGAGCGGCTGGAATGGCGGGTGCGGCCGCACCGCGGGTCGTCGCGGTGGCCGGACCACATCCCGCGAGCAGCGCCGTCACCAGCGCGGCGACCAGTCGCTGCACCCTCACCACCTCACGGTAGGCGGCCGGGTGGCCGGTGCGGCCCGGACGTCCGGACCGAGCACCGTCACCACCTGGCCGACGTGCCTCCACCGGCCGGACCGTGTTGTGGTCGCCGGCCCGGCGGAACAGCCTCCGGCTGGACGAGCTTCGCTAGGGTCACGCGCATGGCTGAGAACTACACCGACCCGAGCGGCAACACCGCGCAGTTCCGTGCCTTCGTCGAGTCGCCCGACACGGCAGCGGCGGCGGAGGCGCCGTCCCGGCTGCCGCTGATCGCCGGCATCGGCGTCGCCGTGGTGGTGGTCGCCGTGGTGGCCTGGCTGGCGCTGAGCTGAGCCCCCGCCGGCGACCGTGGCAGCAGCCGTCCGACACTCCGCCGCAGGTGGTCGCGAGGGTCACCTGCCCGGACCGGTCACCGGGCGGTCGGGAGCAGCACCTGTCCCGGGCAGCCCGCACACCGGGTGCGGGACGCTGTGGACCTGATGACGTGAACGACTCAGGCCTCGGCCGCTGCCGGGCACCCGGTCGGGTCGGTGAGTCGTCTGCGACATCAGCTCCACAGCAAGCAGACACCCATGTGCCGACCCCGACGAGACGGCCGGGATCCCCGCATCGATCGCGCCCTGGCCAGCGAAAAGACGGGCAGCCAGCCGGCCGCCTCAGCCGCGCGAGCCGAGCACGTCCCGGGTCTCCCGGGCGATCTCCCGCTCCTCGTCGGTCCGGATCACGCAGACGGTGACCTCGGCCCCGTCGGGGGAGATCACCCGGTCGCCGGTGCCGTCGTTGCGGGCCGGCTCGACAGCGATCCCCAACCGGTCCAGCCCGGCCAGCGCGGCGGCGCGGACCGGCGCGGCGTGCTCGCCGACGCCCGCGGTGAAGGTGACCGCGTCCACCCGTCCGAGCAGCGCGTAGTACGCGCCGACGTACCCGGTGATCCGGCGGCAGTAGACGTCGAAGGCGAGGGCGGCGGCGGGATCCCCGGCGTCCCGGCGGGCCAGCACCTCGCGGATGTCGTTGGCCCCGGCCAGGCCGAGCAGGCCGCTGCGGTGGTTGAGCAGGTCGTCGATCTCGTCCACACCCATCCCCGCTTCGCGGCGCAGGTGGAAGATGACCGTCGGGTCGAGGTCCCCGCTGCGGGTACCCATGACCAGGCCCTCCAGCGGTGACAGGCCCATCGAGGTGGCCACGCTCCGCCCGCCCCGGACCGCGCAGGCGCTCGCCCCGTTGCCCAGGTGCAGGGTGATCGTGTTCAGCTCCGCGTACGGCCGGTACAACAGTTCGGCGGTGCGCCGGGAGACGTACGAGTGCGAGGTGCCGTGGAAGCCGTACCGGCGGACGCCGTACCGCTCGGCGGTGTCCCGGTCGATCGCGTAGGTGGCGGCGGCCTCGGGCAGCGTGTGGTGGAACGCGGTGTCGAAGACGGCGACCTGCGGGGTGTCCGGCAGCACCTCCCGGGCCACCCGGATGCCGGCCAGGTTGACCGGGTTGTGCAGCGGGGCGAGCGGCACCAGGTCCTCGATGGCGGCGAGGACCCGGTCGTCGATCAGCGTCGGCTCGCTGAACCGCCGGCCGCCGTGCACCACCCGGTGCCCGACCGCGGCCAGCCCGTCGAGGTCGAGCCGGTCGATGATCTCCCGTACCGCGCTCGCGTGGTCGGGCGGCCCGCCGCCCGGCTCACCCACCCGCTCGATCTTGCCCTTGTCCCGGACCTCCTCGCCGTCGTACAGCCGGTACTTGACCGAAGAGGACCCGCAGTTGAGCACCAGCACCCGATCGGTCACGCGACCCCCTCCGACGACGCGGCGGCCTGGATGGCGGTGATGGCCACGGTGTTGACGATGTCCGGCACGGTGGCACCCCGGGACAGGTCGTTCACCGGCCGCCGCAGGCCCTGCATGACCGGGCCGACCGCCACCGCTCCGGCCGAGCGCTGCACCGCCTTGTACGTGTTGTTGCCGGTGTTCAGGTCCGGGAAGACGAACACGGTCGCCCGGCCCGCCACCGGGCTGTCCGGCAGCTTGGTGGCCGCGACCTGCGGGTCGATGGCCGCGTCGTACTGGATCGGGCCCGCCACCAGCAGCTCCGGCCGGCGCTCCCGGACCAGCTTGGTGGCCGCCGCGACCTTCTCCACGTCCGCCCCGAAGCCGGAGTCGCCGGTCGAGTACGACAGCATCGCCACCCGGGGCTCGATGCCGAACCGGGCCGCCGTGTCGGCCGAGGAGATGGCGATGTCGGCGAGCTGGGTGGCGTCCGGATCCGGGTTGACCGCACAGTCGCCGTACACCAGCACCCGGTCGGCCAGCAGCATGAAGAAGACGCTGGAGGCGACGGAGACGCCCGGCACGGTCCGGATGATCTCGAAGACCGGTCGGATGGTCGCCGCGGTGGTGTGGGTGGCGCCGGAGACCATGCCGTCGGCACGCCCGGAGTGCACCATCATCGTGCCGAAGTAGTTGGGTTGCGCCACGATGTCCTGGGCCAGTTCAGGCGTGACGCCCCGGTGCGTGCGGAGCCGCGCGTACTCGGCGGCGAACTCGTCCCGCCACTCGCTGGCGACCGGGTCGACCACCTGCGCACCGCCGATGTCGACGCCCAGCTCGCGGGTGCGCCGGGCGACCTCCGCCGGCCGGCCGAGCAGGGTCAGGTCGGCGACGCCCCGGTGCAGCAGGATCTCCGCCGCGCGCAGGATGCGCTCCTCGGTGCCCTCCGGCAGCACCAGCCGCCGGCGTTGCCCCCGAGCTCGGTCGATCAGGTCGTTCTCGAACATCAGCGGGGTGACCCGCGTGGAGCGGCTGACCCGGAGCCGTCGGGCCAGGTCGACCGTGTCCACGCAGCGTTCGAAGGCGCCGAGCGCCGCCTCCACCTTGCGGGGGTTGGCCACGCTGGGCCGGCCCTCGATCCGGCTGGACGCCTCGACCGTGGCGTAGCTGTCGCTGGGCACCGACAGCACGGCCAGCCCGGTGTTCAGCCGCTCGACCAGCCGCATCGCCCGCGGGTCGGGCTGCTCGCCGAGGGTGAGCACCAGCCCGGCCAACGAGACCTGCCCGGCCACGTGCGCGGCGCCCGCCGCCACCAGCAGGTCGGCCCGGTCGCCGGGCGTGATCACCAGCGCGCCGTCGGTCAGGTGGTCCAGCAGGATGGGCACGTGCGCCGCGCCCACCACGTAGTCGAGCACGTCGCGGTCCAGCGCGGCGTCGTCCCCGGCGAGCAGGGTGGCGCCGAGCGCCGCCGCCACCTCGGCCACCGTCGGCGCCGACACGGCCGGCACCTCCGGGATCGCGTACGCGGGGACGGGCAGGTCGGGCAGGGTCATCGGTCCGGGCACCCGGTTGGCGACCACCGCCAGCACGGTCGCCCCCAGGTCCACCAGGTCGTGGTACGCCCCGCGTACCGCCGCCGCGACCGCCTCGGGCGGCTGGCCGAACCCATCGACCACAGGCACCACGACGCTGCCGAACTCGATGGCCAGCCGGGCGTTGAACGCCAGCTCGCGCGGGCCGGCGCCGTCCCCGTCGGCGAAGTCGCTGCCCACCACGACGACCGCGGGGCAGCGCCGCTCCACCTCACGGTAGCGGGCGACGATCCGGGAGATCAGCTCCTCCCGCCGGCCGTCCGCGACCAGCGCGGTGGCCTCGGCGTACGTCGAGCCGTGCAGCGCGTCGATCGGCAGCTCCACCCGGTAGCGCTCGGTGAGCAGGGCCAGGATCTGGTCGGGGCCCTGGCCCGCGACCAGCGGCCGGAACGCGCCGATCCGCTCGACCTGCCGGGACAGCAGCTCCGCCAGCCCGAGCGCGACGGTCGACTTGCCCCCGCCCGAGCCCACGCTGGTCAGGTACACGCTGCGTGCCACGACCTCACGCTACAAGATCGTGGTGTCCCCCGCCCGGGTCCTTGTGCCCGAGGCCGACGGCCCCTTCCCGGTCAGGACGAGGTTGGCGCCGCCGGCCGGGGGTCCTGGCGCACGTCGCTCTCGTCGATGGACTCCGCGGCCCGGAACAGCGCGTCGCTCTTCGCCACCCAGGCGGCCCCGAAGGCGAACACGGCGACCGTCTCGCACCACAGCACCGGCTTGAGCGTGTGCCGCAGGTCCGCGGGCAGTCGGGTGCTCGCCAGCGCGAACGTGATCGCCAGCAGGATGAGCCCGCCGCAGACGCGGTAGAACCGGACGGCCGACCGGGACGGCGGCACCCCGACCCGGTCCGGGCGGGTGAACAGGAAGAGACAGAAGACCGCGAGGAGCAGAAAGAGCCCGGCGGCGGCGATCTGGTGCACCACGCCGACGGTTCGATCGCTGTGGCTGGTGGTGCCGGCCGGCGCGCCCACGGTGGTGGGAAAGAGCGCCACCGCGATCGCCAGGACCCCGGCGACGCTGCCCAGCGCGTCGTCCGGCCGGCGGTACCGGTAGGCGATCAGGAACACCCCGACGGCGCACAACGAGCCGACGAAGACGTCGCGCATCTCGGTGTGGTAGTAGGCGCTGAGCGAGTCGAGCAGGGTGAGCCGGCGGGCCACGACCAGGTGACCGACCACCAGCACGACCGGCAGTGCGATGCCGACGGATCCGATGCCGAGACGCAGGTGGCGTACGGTCACCGCGTCCTGCGGCGGCTTGCGGAGTTCGGGATCCATCTCCGCCTCCCTGGCGTCGGGCGGGACGTGGGTCCTCGGTGGACCCTGCGCGCTGCTCTCCAGTGGACGCCAGGGAACGGCCCGCCGTCAATGCGTCACGGTCAGTCCTCGTCCTCGTCGTCCAGCCGGGCCAGCCAGGTGGCGAAGCGCTCGATCGGGGTCTCGAACTCCGGGTTCAGGTCGACGAAGTCGCGCAGCCGTTCGCCCAGCCACTCCATGCTGACCTGCTCGTCGCCCCGGCGCTCGACCAGTTCTTCGATGCCGCGGTCGGTGAAGTACATGATCCGTCCTCTCAGAAGAAAGGGCCGCCACGCGAGGCGGGGCAGCGGCCGTCGTACGGTCGCTGCCCCGGTGCTGGCGGTGCGGTCAGGTCACGGGCGGGGGAGGGCCGCCTCGATCAGCGCGCCCTGCTCCACCTCGTGCATCTTCGCCGAGCCGACCGCCGGGGCGGCGGCGGCCGGGCGGGAGATGCGGCGCAGCCGGACGCCGTCCAGGTGCTCCAGCAGGTTGAGCGCGACGAACGACCAGGCGCCCTGGTTGGCCGGCTCCTCCTGGACCCAGGCGAAGTCCTCGGCGTTCGGGTACTGCGCCAGCGCGGCCCGGATCTCCTCGACCGGCAGCGGGTAGAGCTGCTCCATCCGGATGATCGCGGTGTCCGTGACGCCCCGCTCCTGCCGGGCCTGGAACAGGTCGTAGTAGACCTTGCCCGAGCAGAGCAGCACCCGCTTCACCTGCTCCGGCGCCGGGGCGGCGGTGTCCCGCAGGACCGGCTGGAAGGTGCCCGTGGTGAAGTCCTCCACCGGCGACACGCAGAGCTTGTGCCGCAGCAGCGACTTCGGCGTGAACACCACGAGCGGCTTCCGCTTCGGCGAGAGGGCCTGGCGGCGCAGCAGGTGGAAGTAGCTCGCCGGGGTGCTCGGGATGGCCACCCGCATGTTGTCCTCGGCGCACAGCTGGAGGAACCGCTCCGGGCGGCCGGAGGTGTGGTCCGGGCCCTGGCCCTCGTGGCCGTGCGGCAGCAGCAGGGTCACCGCGGAGCGCTGGCCCCACTTCACCTCGCCGGAGGAGACGAACTCGTCGATCACCGACTGGGCGCCGTTGACGAAGTCACCGAACTGGGCCTCCCAGCAGACCAGCGCGTTGACGTTCTCCACCGAGTAGCCGTACTCGAAGCCCATCGCGGCGTACTCGGACAGCAGCGAGTCGTGCACGAAGAACCGGGACCGCTCGCCGTCGCCGGTGAGCGACTTCAGCGGCAGGTAGTCGTCGCCGGTCCTCGAGTCGACGATCGAGGCGTGCCGCTGGACGAAGGTGCCGCGGCGCGAGTCCTGCCCGGCGAGTCGGACGGTGACCCCGTCGTGCAGCAGCGAGCCGAACGCGATGATCTCGCCGAAGCCCCAGTCGATGCCGCCCTCGACCGCCATCCGGGCCCGCCGGTCCAGCAGCTGCTGGATCCGCTTGTGCGGGGTGAAGCCCTCCGGCAGGTTGACGTGCGCCTCGCCGATCGCCTTGACCACGGCCGCGTCGGTCGCGGTCTCGACCTGCGGCTCCGGCTCTACCAGCCGGGGCGGTCGGCTGAGCTGGCGCGGCGTGGTGGCGGCGTCGCGGGTGGCCTTGAAGACCCGCTCCAGCTGCGCCTGGTAGTCGCGCAGCAGCTCCTCCGCGTCCTCCACGGTGATGTCACCCCGCCCGATGAGCTCCTCGGTGTAGAGCTTCCGGACCGACCGCTTCGAGTCGATGATCTGGTACATCTGCGGGTTGGACATCGACGGGTCGTCGCCCTCGTTGTGCCCGCGCCGGCGGTAGCAGACCATGTCGATCACGACGTCCTTGTTGAACGCCTGGCGGTATTCGAAGGCGAGCCGGGCCACTCGGACGACGGCCTCGGGGTCGTCGCCGTTGACGTGGAAGATCGGCGCCTGGATCATCCGGGCCACGTCGGTGCTGTAGAGGCTGGACCGGCTGTATTCCGGGGCGGTGGTGAAACCGACCTGGTTGTTCACCACCACGTGCACGGTGCCGCCGGTGCGGTAGCCGCGCAGCTGGGACAGGTTCAGCGTCTCGGCGACCACGCCCTGACCGGCGAACGCGGCGTCACCGTGCACCGCCAGCGGCAGCACGGTGTAGCCCTCCAGCTTGAGGTCTATCCGGTCCTGCTTGGCCCGGACGATGCCCTCCAGCACCGGGTCCACCGCCTCCAGGTGCGACGGGTTCGCCACCACCGAGACCTTGACCGCGTGCCCGCCGTCCGGGGTGGTGAACTTGCCGTTCTGGCCGAGGTGGTACTTCACGTCGCCCGAGCCCTGGGTGGAGCGCGGGTCGAGGTGCCCCTCGAACTCGGAGAAGATCTTCTCGTACGGCTTGCCGACGATGTTGGCCAGCACGTTGAGCCGGCCGCGGTGGGCCATGCCGATGACGACCTCGTCCAGCCCGGCCTCGGCGGAGCACTCCAGCACCTCGCCGAGGAGCGGGATCAGCGACTCGCCACCCTCCAGCGAGAAGCGCTTCTGGCCGACGTACTTGGTCTGCAGGAAGGTCTCGAACGCCTCGGCCGCGTTGAGCCGGTTGAGCACGTGCTTCTGCTCGTCCGGGGTCGGCTTCTCGTACTTGCGCTCGACCCGCTCCTGGAGCCAGCGCCGCTCCTCCGGATCCTGGATGTGCATGTACTCGATGCCGAGCCGGCGGCAGTACGAGTCGCGCAGCACGCCGAGGATCGAGCGCAGCTTCATCCGCTGCTTGCCGGCGAACCCGTTGACCGGGAACACCCGGTCGAGGTCCCAGAGGGTCAGCCCGTGCTGGAGGACGTCCAGATCCGGGTGCTTGCGGATCTTGAACTCCAGCGGGTCGGTGTCGGCCATCAGGTGGCCGCGCACCCGGTACGCGTGGATCAGCTCGTGCACCCGCGCGGTCTTGTTGATCTGGCCCTCGCTGTCGACGGCCACGTCCCGCATCCAGCGCACCGGCTCGTACGGGATGCGCAGCGAGGTGAAGAGCTCGTCGTAGAAGCCGCGCTCGCCGAGCAGCAGCTCGTGCATCACCTTGAGGAACTCGCCGGACTGGGCGCCCTGGATGATCCGGTGGTCGTAGGTGCTGGTCAGCGTGATGATCTTGCTGACCGCCAGCTCGGCCAGGGTCGCCTCGCTCATGCCCTGGTAGGGCGCCGGGTATTCCATGGCGCCGACGCCGACGATGGCGCTCTGCCCCTGCATCAGGCGCGGGATCGAGTGGACCGTGCCGATGCCGCCCGGGTTGGTCAGCGAGATGGTCGTGCCGGCGTAGTCCTCCATGGTCAGCTCGTTGCGGCGGGCGCGCCGGACCACGTCCTCGTACGCCTGCCAGAACTGGCGGAAGTCCATCTGCTCGCAGGCCTTGATGGAGGGCACCACCAGGTTGCGAGAGCCGTCCGGCTTGGCCAGGTCGATGGCGATGCCGAGGTTGACGTGCTCCGGGCGGACCATCGCCGGCTTGCCGTCGACCTCGGCGTAGGAGTTGTTCATCTCCGGGTGCTCGATCAGCGCCCGGACCAGCGCGTACCCGATCAGGTGGGTGAAGCTCACCTTGCCGCCGCGGCCGCGGGCCAGGTGGTTGTTGATCACGATGCGGTTGTCGACCAGCAGCTTCGCCGGGACCGCGCGCACGCTGGTGGCGGTCGGCACGGCCAGCGAGGCGTCCATGTTCTGCACGATCTTGGCGGCCACCCCGCGCAGCGGGGTGGTGCCGGCGGCGCTCACGGTCGGGGCCTTGGCGGCCGGCTTTGCCGGGGCGGCCTTGGCGGCTGGGGCGGGCTTGGCGGCGGCAGGCTTGGCGGGGGCCGGGGCGGCCTTGGCCGCGGCGGCCGGCTTCGCGGCGGGCCGCTCGGCGGCCGGCCGTTGGGTCACCGTGGCCACCGCCTCCTGCTGCTCGGCGGGTTCCGGCGTCGCGGCCGGCTTGGCCTGGCCGTCGGGGCGCGCAGTGGCGGCGCCGGGGGCCGGCTTGTAGTCGGCGAAGAAGTCGTGCCAGGCCGAGTCCACGCTCGAGGGGTCGGAGAGGTAGCGCTGGTACATCTCCTCGACGATCCACTCGTTCGGGCCGAAACCCGCCAGTGGGTTCTCCTGCGAAGTCTGCTGGGTCGACACGGCCGCTGATCGCCTCTTTCACGCGGGTTCGTAAGGTCACGCGGTGTCATCCCGGGCCCGAATCCGGGCACGGAAGACGGCTCCCAGGCTACGCCGTACGAATGGCGTAGGCATTCTCGCCTCCGGCTGGTGTTCCGTTTCACAGAAGATGCCAGAAGTTCGGCAAACGCTGCGTATCCCACCGACTCCTGCTACGCGACGAAACGACCCCGGTCGGTGACGCCTGGTCACCCACCGGGGCCGTTCGGCGGATCCGGCTCAGGCGATGTCCCGCCGCCGGGTGATCAGGACGCCGCTGACCCCGCTGACCAGGGCGTAGCCGACCAGCACCAGGGCACCCACCCACCACGCGGGAGTGAACTGGCTGGGTTGCCCGCTGATCATCACCTGGGAGGCGACGGCCGGCCAGACGACCTGCCACTTGATCACGGCCTCGTTGTCGAGCCAGTTGGAGACCAGGAAGAAGAGCAGCTGCACGATCTGGGTGCCGACCAGGTAGAGCACCGCTGCGGTGATCACCGCGCCGAGCTGGTTGGGGATCAGCGTCCCGATGCCCACCCCGAGGCTGGTCCAGATCGCGTACGCCAGCAGGTTGAGCAGCAGAGCGCGCTGCACCTCCCACTCGCCGAGCTGCGTGCCGTGGCCGTCCAGGGACAGGAAGGCCGCCCCGGCGAGCAGGTCGAGCACCGTGGTGGCCAGCCAGAAGCCGAAGCCGAGCAGCGACGCCGCGCCGAGCTTGGCGAGGATCACCGAGGTGCGGCGTGGCGTGGTGAGGAACGTGGTGGTCGCCGTCTGGTGGAAGAACTCGTTGGTGACCATCAGGATGCCGATGAGCATCACGAAGAGCAGTCCGAGGTACTGGCCGGAGGTGTAGACGTTCGCCGCCTGCGCCGCTGCGGTCGCCTGTTCGCCGGTGACCCCGATCTCCTCGCCCCGGCCGCTCAGCGTGGTGTGCGCGAGCCAGGCGTTCACCGCGAAGGCCACCGCGGTGGCGAGGAACGCCCCGATTCCCAGCAACCACCAGGTGCTGGTCGTACGGATCTTGAGCAGCTCGGATCGGACCAGGTTCATCGGATCTCCGCCTTTCCGGCCGTCAGTTCGAGGAAGACCCCCTCCAGGTCGGGGCGCTCGGTGGTCAGCTCGTGCAGCTCCACCTTGGCGGCCAGGGCCACCCGGCCCACGGTCGGCGCGTCCACCCCGGTGACCAGCAGTCCGCCCTGGCCGTCGGCGTCCACCGCGGCCGACTGCTCGCGCAGCGCCGCGGTCAGTTCCTCGGCCTGCGGGGTGCGTACCCGCACCCGCGCGCCGTGGGTCATCGAGCCGATCACCTGATCCACCGGTCCCTGCCGGATGAGCCGGCCGGCCGCGATGATCACCACGTCGTCGGCGAGCAGTTGCATCTCGGAGAGCAGGTGGCTGGAGACCAGCACGGTCCGGCCCTCGGTGGCCAGCCCCTTGAGGAAGCCGCGCATCCAGCGGATCCCCTCCGGGTCGAGGCCGTTGGCCGGCTCGTCGAGGATCAGCACCTGTGGGTTGCCGAGCATCGCGGCGGCGATCCCGAGCCGCTGCTTCATGCCCAGCGAGTAGCCCTTGAACTTGCGGTTCGCCGCCGGGGTGAGCCCGACCAGCGCGAGCGCCTCGTCGGCCCGGTGCCGGGGCAGGCCGGCTGCGGCGCAGATCACCCGCAGGTGGTTGATCCCGGTGCGGCCCTTGTGCGCGCTGGACGCCTCCAGCACCGCGCCCACCGAGCGCAGCGGGTCGGCCAGGCCGGCGTACCGCTGGCCGCCGATGGTGGCCTCGCCGGCGGTCGGCGTGACCAGGTTGAGCAGCATGCGCAGGGTGGTCGTCTTGCCGGCGCCGTTCGGGCCGAGGAAGCCGGTCACCCGCCCCGGCTCGACGGTGAAGGACAGATTGTCGACCGCCCGGACGTTCTTGTACTGCTTCGTCAGTCCGGACACCACGATCTGGCCGGTCCCGGTGCTGGGGCTCCACTGCCCGTCGGACATCGTTCTCCTCTCCTGGCACGGCGCGCGGGCGCGCCGGTGGGGACGCCGTTGCGGGGGCGCCGTGGCACAGCCTGGCAACCCCGTGCAAGCCGGTCAATCAGGCGCGATGCGTACGGCCTCCTCCCTCGGGGGCAGGAGGCGATCATCCCCAGGGATGAGTCAGGCCGGTGGCAGGGCGATCCAGGTGGCGCGGGCGTACCCGAGCAGGGCGCCGTCCGGGCCGTAGAGGCTGGAGTGAACCTCGGCCTTGCGGCCCTCCCCGCCGACCATCGCCCCGGTCACCACGCATGCGTCGCCGGGACGCGGCAGCGCCGCGACCACCGCCGCGATCCGCCCCAGGACGTACGGGCGGCCGGGCGCGATCACCGCCCAGCCGCCGGGGCAGTCCAGCGCCGCCCAGACCGTCGCGGGCACGACCTCGGCCGGGGCCCGGAACGGCGCCGCGGTCCGGCCGTCCGGCAACCGGCCGGGGAAGATCCGGAGCCCGTCCGGGTTCTCCGGGCCGCAGACGTAGCAGCCGGGGAAGGGGTGCTCCACCAACCCCGGGTACGCCTTCGCCGCGGCCGCCGCGGTGGGCCGGTCCACCGGCGGGACCACGGCGGTGAAGTCCTCGACCCGGCGTACCTGCGCGATCACCTGGCCGTCCGGGGCGCGTACCTCGCCGTCCACCGCGGTCAGCGGGGTCTCCAGCGGAGGTGGCTTACGCAGGGTGACCTCCACCGGCCCCCGGTCGTCGACCGCCGCCGCGAAGACCCCGGCACTCCAGCCGCCGTTGCCCGAACCGGCCGGCCCGTGGAAGCGGGACTCGATGATCATGCAATTCCTCCAACCCTGCCCCGGCCCCGGCCCGCGGGCCCCTCGCCAACCCCGCCCCGGGCAGCCTCCCACGCCGCCCCACCCGTGCCACCGCCACATCCCGTCGATCATGGCGTTGGCGGTCACAAACCGGACGAAACGTGCGGCCAACGCCATGATCGGTGCGGCTGGTGGCAGGCGGTGGGCTGGCGTTCACCGGATCGACACCCTTCGTCCCCGGGGGTGGCAACCCGGGCCCCTTACACAGGTAGCCATGGCTGTTCTGCACGCCGCTGGCGCACCCCTCACGACCAGCGGATACACCCTGCTGATCGCCGACGACCCGGCGCTGGTCGCGGCCGCCCAACGCCTCCGTCACGAGGTGTTCGCCACCGAACTCGGCGCGACCCTGCGGCCGGGGGCCGCCGGACTCGACACCGACGAGTACGACGCCCACTGCGACCACCTGGTCGTGCTGCGGGAGGGCACCGACGAGGTGATCGGCACGTACCGCCTGTTGCCGCCCGGCCGCACGGACCGCCGGTACGCCGAGGGCGAGTTCGACCTGGCCGCGCTCGCCCCGCTCCGGGACGACCTGGTCGAGGCGGGCCGCTCCTGCGTGCACCCGGACCACCGCTCCGGCGCCGTGATCAACCTGATGTGGGCCGGCATCGCCCGCTACCTGCACCTGCGCGGGTCGCGCTGGCTCGGCGGCTGCGCCTCGGTGCCGGTGGCCGACGGCGGTACGGCGGTCGCCGAGGTCTGGGCCCAGGCCACCGCCCGCCACCTCGCCCCGCCGCCGCTGCGGGTCGCGCCCCGCCGTCCGTGGTTCGCCGAGGCGCCGGCCGCCGTCGACCCGGCCACCCTGACGGCCGAGGGCTCCAGGTCGCAGCGCGGCGACAGGCGCGCCGAGCTGGAGTTGTCGCCGGCCGAGCGCCACGCGCTGGTCCCGCCGCTGCTCCGCGGATACCTGCGGCTCGGCGCCTGGATCTGCGGCGAGCCGGCGTACGACCCGGACTTCGACTGCGCCGACTTCTACGTACTGCTCTCGCTGGACCGGATGAACCCCCGCTACCTGCGCCACTTCCTGGGCGAGGGGACCTCGTGACCGCCGCGGAGCTGTGGCGGCCGACCTCGGGCTGCGGCTCGTGGTGCCTGCCCCCCGCCACCGGGTGCACCGTGTCACGCCCGCGCCGGGTGGCCCGGCTGTTCGGCGTGGTCGGCATGCTCCTGGCCGGGGCCGGGCTGGCCGTGCTGCTGCCGGTGCTGCCCGCCCCGGACCGACAGGCCGCGCTGCGCGGCTGGGCGCGGGGGACGCTGCGCGCCCTCGGCGTGCGGCTGGTGGTCCGCGGCCGGGCGCCGCGCCGACCGGCTCTGCTGGTCGCCAACCACGTCTCCTGGCTGGACATTCTCGCGGTGCTCGCGGTCGCCCCGGCCCGGATGCTCGCCAAGCGGGAGGTCCGGGGCTGGCCGGTGGTGGGCCCGCTGGCCGCCGCGGCCGGCGCGGTCTTCGTGGACCGGTCGCGACCGCGCGACCTGCCCGTCACTGTCGGCCGGGTGGCCGCCGCGCTGCGCGCCGGGACTCCGGTGGCGGTCTTCCCCGAGGGCACGACCTGGTGCGGCGAGGCCGCCGACTGCCGGCCGCGGGGCGGGTTCCGGCCGGCCATGTTCCAGGCCGCCGTGGACGCCGGCGCACCGGTCGTCCCGCTCCGCATCGACTACCGGTACGCCGGGGACCCGACCACCCTGGCCGCGTTCCTCGGCGGGGAGACGCTCTGGGCATCGGTGCGCCGGGTGCTCGCCGCCCGGGACCTGACCGTGTCGGTGGTGGTGGCCGCCGCGTTGCACCCGGCCCAGGACGCGGACCGGCGGCTGCTGGCCCGCGCCGCCGAGTCGGTGGTCCACCTGACGCCGGCCCGGCCGGTGGCCCTCGGCCGGCCCGCCCCGTTGGGTGGCCTCCTGCCGGCGCCTGTCGGAGCGGCGGTGCTGCCGTCCGGCCGCGGTCTCGCGGTGCCGGCCGGATCCGGTCTCGTCGCCCCGGTCGGGACGGCCGCGGCGGCGGTCGGCGCGGGGCTCGACGCCCGGGAGGTGGCGCTGGACCGGGCCGCCTGACGCGGTCGCGACACTATCTTGTTCAGTCGCGATGTATCGCGTTATGCTCCTCCTGTCACTCGACGTGCCGTCGGTCGGCACGTCACCGAGGGGAGGACACCATGGCCAGCTGGACGGTCGACAGCCCGCAGCGGCTCACCCTGGACGGGCCGGTCACCCGGCTCGACGTACGGCTGGTCACCGGCCGGCTCAACGTGGTCGCCACCGACGGCCCGGCCCGGATCGACATCACCCGGGTCAGCCGCCGGCCGGTCATCGTGGAGCACCGCGACGGTCGCCTGTTCGTCGGGCACGAGCGACACCCGCGTTGGCCCGGGTTCCTCTGGTGGCTCGGCCAGCTCGGCCGCCGGTTCCGGGCCGAGGTCTCCGTCGCCGTACCGGCCGACGTGCTGGCCGACCTGCGGCTGGTGGACGGCTCGCTGGTCGCCTCCGGCCTGCGCCGGGACACCCAGGTCGACGTCACCTCCGGCCAGATCACCCTGATGGGGCTGCGTGGCCGGACCACCGCCAAGCTCACCTCCGGGCCGGTGGAGGCGCTCGGCGTCGCCGGCGACCTCTCCCTGGAGACGGTCTCCGGCGAGGTGATCCTCGCTGAGAGCGCACCCGGCCGGGTCCACGCGCACACCGTCTCCGGCTCGATCACCTGCGACCTGGACAACCCCCGGGGCAGCGAGATCCGGCTCAGCGCCATCTCCGGCAGCATCACCGTCCGGGTCCGGGAGGACAGCGACCTCACCGTCGACCTGCACACCGTCTCCGGCCGGATCACCAGTGGCTTCCCGCAGGTGCGCGGCCGCGGCGGGCTCGGCGCGATGAAGGACAGCCACGGGGTGCTGGGCACGGGCGGCGGTAAGCTCTGGGCGTCCGCGACCTCCGGCAGCATCGCCCTGCTCGCCCGGCCCGTCGAGGACGCCGACGACCTGGAGGAGCTGCCGTGACCGCCGTGTTCAGTCACGGGCGGCTCCGGCTCTACCTGCTCAAGCTCCTCGACGACGGCCCGAAGCACGGCTACGAGCTGATCCGCCTGCTGGAGGATCGCTTCCTCGGCCTCTACGCGCCCAGCGCCGGCACCATCTACCCCCGCCTGCAACGGCTGGAGGTCGAAGGGCTGGTCACCCACACCGCCGCGGGCGGCCGGAAGGTGTACGAGATCACCGAGGCGGGCCGCGCCGAGCTGCGGCAGCGCGCCGACGAGCTGGCCGCTCTGGAATCGGACATCAGCGCCTCCGTCGAGGACCTCTCCGCCCTGGCCGGCGAGATCCGCACCGAGGTGCGTGGCTCCGTGCGCGACCTCAAGCGGGAGCTGCGCGAGGCGGCCCGGCAGACCCGGCGCACGCACTGGGAGCCGCCGCCCACCCGGCCCGCCGCCGACGGTGGCCTCCGCGCGCCCGGCGAGTCGCCGCTGCTCGCCGAGTTCGACCAGCGGCTGGCCGAGTTCACCGTCGAGGTCGGCACGCTGGTCCGCGCCGGGCGGCTCACCGACACCCAGCTGCGGACGGCGATCCGGCTGCTCGACGGCGCGCTGGACGGGCTGCGCCGGCTGCTCCGCTGAGCTGTCACCGGGGCGGGTCGGCTCACAGGTTGTTTCCAGCATCCACCCAGCACCGCCGCAGGCAGAACGCGGATGATGGGGGCCATGGTGGCTACCCAGACCGAGGCCCGACTGCTGGTCGTCGAGGATGATCCCAACATCCTCGAACTGCTCTCCGCGAGCCTGCGCTTCGCTGGCTTCGACGTCGCCACCGCGACCAGCGGCAGCGCTGCGCTGAACGCCGCCAAGGACCACCGGCCCGACCTGGTCGTGCTCGACGTGATGCTGCCCGACCTGGACGGCTTCGAGGTGATCCGGATGCTCCGCGAGGGCGGCACGCGTACCCCGGTGGTCTTTCTGACCGCGCGGGACGCGACCGACGACAAGATCCGGGGGCTGACCCTGGGCGGCGACGACTACGTCACCAAGCCGTTCAGCCTGGAGGAGTTGACCGCCCGGATCCGGGCCGTGCTGCGGCGTACCGCCACGGGCGAGCACGCCCCGTCCCGGCTCACCTTCGCCGACCTGGAGTTGGACGAGGAGACCCACGAGGTGCACCGGGCCGGCCAGCGGGTGCAGCTCTCGCCGACCGAGTTCAAGCTGCTGCGCTACCTGATGCTCAACGCCAACCGGGTGCTCTCCAAGGCGCAGATCCTCGACCACGTCTGGAACTACGACTTCCGGGGCGACGACAACATCGTCGAGTCCTACATCTCCTACCTGCGGCGCAAGGTCGACAACACCGAGCCCCGGCTCATCCACACCCTGCGCGGGGTCGGCTACGTGCTGCGTAAGCCGGCGGCGTGAACCTCGTCCACGACGCGAAGGGCCAGCTTCGGGCCGTCCCGTTGCGGGTCAAGCTGGTCGCCGCGGTCCTGGCCCTGGTCGCCGCCGCGCTTCTCGTGATCAGCTCGCTCACCGCCTACTTCCTCCGCGACTACCTCATCGGGCAGGTGGACGACCAGCTCAGCGGCGGCGCGGCCGGCGTGGCCCAGGCGCTGGAACGGGCCGGCGGGAACCCGGTGAAGGTCGGCATCCCCTCGGATTATGTGGCTTCCAGGGCCATCCCCGGGGAAGTTCTGGCCGAACCCGTGCGCTATGACGGGCTTCGCCCGGAGGAGCTGCCGTCCTTCCCCACGGACTACGCCGGCTTTCAGGCCAAGGTAGGTGACCCGTTCACCGTCCGCTCGATCGATGGCCGGACGCGCTGGCGGATGCTCTACACGGATGTCGGCGACGGTCAGGTCATTGCCTTCGGGCAGCACCTCACGGCCGTCGACCGGGCCGTCAAGCAGCTGATCTGGATCGACCTGCTGGTCGGCGGATCGGTGCTGATCATTCTGGCGTCGGTGGGTGCGGGGATCGTGCGTACCAGTCTCAAGCCGCTCGTGGAGATCGAGCGGACCGCGGCGGCCATCGCCGGCGGTGACCTGACCCGACGGGTGCCGGACCCGGAGGAGGGCCGGGCCGTGCCGACCTCGGAGCTGGGCCGGCTCTCCCGGGCGCTGAACGCGATGCTCGCCCAGATCGAGGCCGCCTTCACGGCCCGGGCCGCGTCCGAGGCGGCGGCGCGCAGTGCCGAGGTCAGCGCCCGGGACGCCGCCGCGGCGGCGCAGGCGTCCGAGGCGCGGGCCCGCCGCTCCGAGGAGCGGATGCGGCAGTTCATCGCGGACGCCTCGCACGAGTTGCGTACCCCGCTGACCACCATCCGGGGCTTCGCCGAGCTGTACCGGCAGGGCGCGGCCCGCCAGCCCGAGGAGACGGCCGGCCTGCTGCGTCGGATCGAGGACGAGGCGGCCCGGATGGGGCTGCTGGTGGAGGACCTGCTGCTGCTCGCCCGGATGGACCGCGAGCGGCCGATCGCCCTCGCCCCGGTCGAGTTGCCGGTGCTGGCCTCCGACGCGGTGCAGGCGGCCCGGGCGGTGGACCCGGAGCGCCGGATCGAGCTGGAGATCGAGCCCGGTGCCGGTCCGCTCGTGGTGCTGGGCGACGACGCCCGGCTGCGGCAGGTGATCGGCAACCTGATGACCAACGCGCTCACCCACACCCCGACGGACGCCTCGGTAACGCTGCGGCTGCGCGTCGAGCCGGGCAACCTGGCCGTGGTGGAGGTGGCGGACACCGGCCCGGGGCTCACCCCGGAGCAGGCCGAGCGGGTGTTCGAGCGGTTCTACCGGGTGGACGCGGCGCGGACCCGCCGGGCCGGCGGGCCGATCAGCACCGGGCTCGGGCTGGCCATCGTCGCCGCGCTGGTGGCGGCGCACCACGGCACGGTCGAGGTGGCCGAGACGCCGGGCGGCGGGGCCACCTTCCGGGTGAAGCTGCCGCTGCTGCCGCAGTCACCCGAGTCCGGCGAGTGACTTTCAGAGAACATTCAGGCACGTTCCAGGCTGGTCGCAGTGCCAGGGGGGAAGGTGGATCCATGACCGACCACGAGACCGATCCGCAGCGGTCGCCGGCTCCCGCCGACGCCGAGCCGTCGCACCCCACCGCCGAGCTGCCCCGTGCCGAGAGCGGGCACCCGGACTCCACCGTCACCCCGGCCGCCGCGCCGGTTCCGGCCGACTCCCCGGCCGCCGGAACCCTGGCCGCCGCCGACGCCGGTCGCCCCGACGCGCCGGCCGACGCGCCGGCCGCCGACGCCGGTCGCTTCGAGGCGCCGGCCGCCCCCGCCAGCCCGTATGCGCCGTCGTACCCCACCTCCGGGCAGCCGCAGCAGCCCAGCCCGTGGGCCGGGGGGCAGCAGCAGGTCGGCTGGCCCGCCGGGGCGCACCAGGCCGGCCCGGCCTACCCGCCGCACGTGACCGGGCCGGTTCCCCCGTACCAGCAGCACCAGCCGTACCCGGGTGCGCAGCCGCACCAGGCCGGTCAGCCGGGCCTGCCGTGGGGCGCGCCCCAGCCGGCGCCGCGGCCGAGCCGGGCCGGGAAGTTCATCGGTGCCGCCGCCCTGGGCCTGGCGCTGATGCTCGGCTCCGGAGTGGCCGGTGGGGCGCTCGCGCTCGCCCTGAACGAGGGGAACACCATCACCCGTACCTACTCGGCCGCGCCCGTGATCAACAGCGCCGACCTGCCGAAGATCGCGGCCTCCGTACAGGACAGCATCGTCACGATCATGACGGGCAGCGGTGAGGGCTCCGGGGTGATCCTCAGCGCCGACGGGTACGTGCTGACCAACAACCACGTGGTCGCCTCCGCCAGTGGCGACACGGTGAAGGTGGTCTTCGCCGACGGCAAGAACGCGCAGGCGAAGATCGTCGGCACCGACCCGAAGACCGACCTCGCGGTGGTCAAGGCCAGCGGGGTCAGTGACCTGAAGGCGGCCAAGTTCGGTGACAGCGACGCCATGCAGGTCGGTGACCAGGTGCTCGCCCTGGGCAGCCCCCTGGGCCTCCAGGGTTCGGTGACCGCCGGCATCCTGAGCGCCCGCGACCGCACCATCCAGGCCGGCGAGGGCGGCCAGCAGATGGATCCGCGGCAGGGCGCCAGCTCGATCTCCGGCCTGCTGCAGACCGACGCCCCGATCAACCCGGGCAACTCCGGCGGCGCGCTGGTCAACACCCGGGGCGAGGTGATCGGCATCAACACGGCCATCGCCACCGCCGGGCAGGGCAGCAACGGCAACATCGGTGTCGGCTTCGCCATCCCGAGCAACAAGGCCAAGGCCGTCGCCGAGAAGCTCCAGCGCGGCGAGAAGGTCAGCCACCCGTCGCTCGGCGTCAGCGTGAACGCCGCCGAGGCCGGTGGCGCCATGGTCGCCTCGGTCACCCCGGGCAGCGCGGCCGAGAAGGCCGGGATCCAGCGGGGTGACGTGATCACCAAGTTCGGCGACAAGGTGATCAACGACTCGAACGACCTGGTCGGCGCCGTCCAGGCGGGCAAGGTCGGCGACCGCGTCCAGGTGGAGTTCAAGCGCAACGGTTCGACGCAGAACGCAACCGTGACGCTCGCCGAGTCGTCCTAACCAACAGACCTGCCTCCTCCGCAGGCGGCGGGTGTCGGAGTCAAGGGGGTTGGCTCCGTCACCCGCCGCCCATTTTCCTGCGCTCACCCGCCCCGGGTGAGCCGGGCTCACCCCGTTCGGCGGCACCCTCGGCGAACGGGGAACCGCACGGGAGGGGACGTCATGACGACCACGACCGCCATCCGTACCGACCAGGAGATCCAGCGGGACGTGCTCGCGGAGCTGGACTGGGACCCGCAGACCCAGCCGACCGAGATCGGCGTGACCGTCGCCGACGGGGTGGTGACGCTCACCGGTCAGGTGGACAGCTACGCCCGGCGCTGGGCGGCGGAGCGCTGCGCGCACCGGGTACGCGGGGTCCGGGCGGTCGCCAGCGACCTCGAGGTACGGCTGCCCGCCGCGGAGGAGCGTACCGACGCCGACATTGCCATCGCGGCCAGCCGGGCGCTGGAGTGGGACAGCTTCGTCCCCGCCGACCGGCTGGACGTGACCGTCGCCAACGGCTGGGTCATGCTCCGCGGCGAGGTGGAGTACGGCTTCCAGCGGCGTACCGCCGAGCGGGAACTGCGTCGGCTGCGCGGCGTACGCGGGGTCACCAACTTGATCGAGGTCCGTCCGCCGGCCCCGTCCAGCGACGAGCAGAACCGGCGGGACCTGCAACGGGTGCTGCTCCGACGGACCGGCACGGAACGGATCAGGGTCGGGGTCAGCGGGGACACCGTGGTGCTCGACGGGGTGGTCCGCTCCTGGTGGCAGCGGGAGGAGGCGGAACGCGCGGCCTGGACCATGCCCGGCGTACGCGAGGTGCACGACCGGATCGTGGTGGCCGCCTGAGCCCGTTTGCCGCCGATCGGGGTGGGAAAGCGACGCCGATCACGGATGCCAGGGACCATCGGGAGGACTCGTGGCCGTGAATCATCAGCCGGACCTGGCCCGGGGGCAGCCGTTGCGGATCGCGATGGTGGTGCCGCCGTGGCTGTCGCTGCCGCCGCCCGGCTACGGCGGCGTGGAGCAGGTGGTGACCGGGCTGGTGAACGGCCTGGTTGACCAGGGGCACCGGGTCACCGTCTTCGGCGCCGGCCGGGACCACGGCACCGCCGCCGAGTTCGTCTCCACCTGCGAGGACCTCCAGTACGACCGGCTGGGCGAGTCGCTGCCCGAACTGGCCCACCTCGCTCAGGTCAACCGCCTGGTGGACCCGGCCGACTTCGACGTCGTCCACGACCACACCACGATCGGCCCGCTGGTCGCCGGCCGGCGGTCGGTGCCCACCGTGGCCACCGTGCACGGCAACCCGGTGGGGGAGTTCGGCACCATGCTCGGCATCGTCGACGAGGGGGTGGGCCTGGTGGCGATCTCGCACGCGCAGCGCCGGGCGAACCCGGGGCTGCCCTGGGTGGGCACGGTGCACAACGCGATGCCGCTGCGGGACTTCCCGCGCAAGCGGACCCCGGGCGAGGGGCCGGTGCTGTGGCTGGCCCGGTTCAGCCCGGACAAGGGGCCCGACGTGGCGATTCGCGCCTGCCGCGCGGCCGGGCTGCCGCTCACCCTGGCCGGCAAGTGCAACGAGCCGGCCGAACGCCGCTACTTCGAGCAGGTGGTGGAGCCGCTGCTGGACGACGACGTCAGTCTGGTGCTGAACGCCGACCGGGAGGCCATCCTGCAACTGCTGCTGGACGCCCGCTGCCTGATCATGCCGATCCAGTGGGAGGAGCCGTTCGGCATGGCCATGCTGGAGGCGATGGCGACCGGTACGCCGGTGGTGGCGCTGCGCCGGGGCGCGGTGCCGGAACTGGTCCGGCCCGGGCTGACCGGGCTGCTCTGTGAGCACCCCGACGAGCTGCCGGCGGCGCTGCGCGACTCGATCCTGCTGGACCCGACCGACTGCGTGGCGCACGTCGCGGAGAACTTCTCGGCGGTGCGGATGGCGCTCGGCTACGAGTCGGTGTATCGCCGGTTCATCGCCGCCGCCGTGCGGACCGGCCAGCCGGAGGCCGCTCGGGTCGCCGCGGGATGACCGGTCGGTCGGCGAGCGGCCGCCGCACCCGCCCCGGCCGCCGCACCCGCCCCGGCCGCCGCACCCGCCCCGGCCGGCGGGCTCGCCATCAGGTGCGGGCCGCGACCAGCTCCGCCGCGGCGGCGTCGAGCTGGCGGGCGTACCCCGGGCTGATGCTGCCCTCGCGCTGACGCTCGCCGATCTTCGCGCGGAGCCGGTCCACCGCGGCGGTCAACGCGCCCTCGCCGCTGGCGGCGGTGGCGTTGCGCAGCAGGTTGCGCAGGTCGACGCCGACGTCGTCGCGGATCTGGCCGGCCACCAGCCCGGCCTCGATCAGCCCGTCCACCCGGCTGGCGACGTCGACCAGGCTGCCGACCGGTGGCAGCACGGGCACGGTGCTGGTCGCGGGGGCCGGCCGGGTCGGGCTCGGGGGCGCTGGAGTTTCCGCCGTGCCGCGGGTCGACGGCGCCGCCGAGGGCACCACCGGCCCGGCGCTCGGCAGTACCCGGGGCGTGGGTTCCCGGTCCGGGACCAGGGCGGGCACCAGCAGCGCGGCACCGCCGACCACCACCCCGCCAGCCGCCAGGAGCCTTCTCGACCGGCGACGGTCGTCCGCCCGGCGGGGCCCGGCCGGGTCGCTGGCGTTCGCGTCCGGCCGGCCGGCGGGGGCCGGGTCGGGCTGCGGCTGCGCCGGGGTGGGGAGCGCCATGGTCGGGGCCAGCACGGTGGCGGCCTGCGGGCCGGCGGGCCGGAGCTGGTCCCGCAGCGCGGCCGCCACCTGGTGCGCGGTGGGCCGCCGCCGCGGGTCGCGGGCCAGGCACCGCAGGCAGATCTCCGCGACCGGGGACGGCAGACCGGGTACGTCCAGCGCCGGCGGGCCGTCCTCGGCCAGCGCCGCGCCGAGCTGCTCCCAGGTGTCCGCCGGGTACGGCACCTGGCCGCTCAGCGTCTCGAAGAGCAGCACGCCCAGCGAGTAGACGTCGGTGGCCGGTTGGGCCGGGGCGCCGTCCAGCCGCTCCGGTGCCACGTACGCCGGGGTGCCGAAGGTGCCGCCGTCCTCGTCCTCGTCCGGCGCGCCGACCCGGGTGGCGATGCCGAAGTCGAGCACCTTCGCGCCGACCTGGGTCAGCATCACGTTCGCCGGGGTGATGTCCCGGTGGACGATGCCGAGCCGGTGCGCCGCCGCCAGCGCCTCGGCCACCTGGGCGCCGACCTCCACCGCCTCCGCCCAGGGCAGCGGCCCCGCGGTGAGCCGGTGCTCCAGCCCCTCGCCGCCGAGCAGCTCCATCACCACGAACGAGGTGATGGTGCCGTCGGGTGCCACCGTCTCGCCGTAGTCGTGCACGGCGGTGACGTGCGGGTGCACGAGCTGGGCGGCGGACCGGGCCTCCTCGCGGACCAGGCCCCGGAACCGGGCGTCGGCGGCGAGCGCCGGGGCGAGCACCTTCACCGCGACGATCCGGTCGAGCACCTCGTCCCGGGCCCGCCAGATCACCGACATGCCACCGGCCCCGATCTGGTCGATGAGCCGATACCTGCGGGCCAGCATCGTGCCGGCGTGCAGTGACGCCTTCACCTCGCACCTGCCTGGGCTTGGGAGCGCTATCAGGTTGCGGGAATGTGTCCGGCGTGTCAACGGCTGTCCGGTCCCTGGTCGCGCGGCGCGCGGCCCCTTTCACGCCGGGTGACCGCGCGGGTCACGCGGGGCGGCTCCGGCCGGCCACCTTTCCGCCTCGTGCCAGGATGAACGCCATGGCAGGGGGTCCGGTGGCGTTCGTGCTCGGCGGTGGCGGAGTGCTCGGCGCGGTCGAGGTCGGCATGCTGCGCGCGCTGTTCCGTGCCCGGATCCGGCCCGACCTGGTGCTCGGCACCTCGATCGGCGCGGTCAACGGCGCCCTGGTCGCCGCCGACCCGAGCGAGGCCGTGACCGACCGGCTGGTCCGGCTCTGGGCCTCGCCCGAGGCCAGCGAGGTGTACGGGGACTCCGTCGCCCGGCAACTGCGCCGCTTCGCCGCCCGTAGACACCTGCACTCACCCCGGCCGTTGCGCCGGCTGCTGGAGAGCGAACTCGGCGAGGACACCACCTTCGCCGACCTCAAGGTCCCCTTCCGCTGCTGCGCGGCGAACATCGAGCGGGCCGCCGAGCACTGGTTCCACAGCGGGCCGGTGGTGCCGGCGGTGCTCGCCTCCGCCTCGGTGCCCGGGCTGCTGCCGCCGAAGGAGATCGACGGCCAGCACTACATCGACGGCGGGGTGGTGAACTCCATCCCGGTCGGGGAGGCGGTCGCCCTCGGCGCGAAGCAGATCTTCGTGCTCCAGGTGGGCCGGATCGAGCGGGCGCTCAGCCCGCCCCGCCGGCCCTGGGAGATCGCTCAGGTGGCCTTCGAGATCGCCCGCCGGCACCGGTTCGCCAGGGAGATGGCGGCGCTGCCCGAAGGGGTGGAGGTGCACGTGCTGCCCACCGGCGGGCTGGAGCCGCGCGACGACACCCCGTGGGCGTACCGGGACATGGCGGCGGTGGGGCGGCGGATCAGCCGCGCGTACACCGCCTCCCGTCGCTACCTGGACACCCGACTGGAGCGCTGATGCCGCTGCCCCCGCGGTGGGTACGCCGGTTGCTGCTGGCCCCCGGCGTGGTGCTGCTCGCGGTCACGGTGCTGACCACGCTGCCGGCCTGGGCGTTGCTGGCGCTGGCCGCCTCGCCGCTGGTGCCGGGGCGGCTGCGACCGCTGCGGCTGCTCTGGATCGTCACCGTCTACCTGGTCTGGGACGCAGCCGCGCTGCTCGCCCTGTTCGTGCTCTGGGTGGCCGCCGGCTTCGGGGCGCGCAAGCGCTCGCCGGCCTTCCAGCGGGCGCACTACCTGCTCGCCGGCCACTTCCTGCGGGTGCTGTTCTGGCAGGCCCGCTGGGCGCTGCGGCTGCGCATCGACGTGGTCGGCGCCGACCCGGACACCGCCCTGCCCGGCCGCCCCGAGCTGGTGCTCTGCCGGCACGCCGGGCCCGGTGACTCGTTCATCCTGATCCACGCGCTGGTGAACTGGTTCCACCGGGAGCCCCGGATCGTGCTCAAGGCGACCCTCCAGTGGGACCCGGCGATCGACGTCCTGCTCAACCGGCTGCCCAACCGGTTCATCGCGCCCGGGCCGGACGGCCGGGAGACGATGCTCGAGCAGATCGGCCACCTCGCCGCCGACCTGGACGACGACGACGCGTTCGTGATCTTCCCGGAGGGCGGCAACTTCACCCCGAGCCGGCGGCTGCGGGCCATCTCCCGGCTGCGGGCGCTCGGACTGGACCGGATGGCGTCGCGCGCCGAACGGATGCAGCACGTGCTCGCCCCGCAGCCGGGCGGGCTGCTCGCCGCCCTGGGCGCCGCCCCGGACGCCGGGGTCGTCTTCGTCGCGCACACCGGGCTGGACCGGATGCTCACCGTGACCGACGTGTGGCGGGAACTGCCGATGGACAAGCGGATCGTGATGCGGTTCTGGTCGGTGCCGCCGGAGGACATCCCGGTGGGGCGGCAGGAACGCATCGACTGGCTCTTCGACTGGTGGTCGCGGATCGACCGGTGGATCGCGGCCAACCGGGACGAGGTGGCGGGCGCACCAGACCCTCGGTGACGCGGGCGGCCACGTATGGTGCGCTCGTGGAGCAGATCTGCGTGGTGACGACGGTGGTGGACGCGCGGGCGGTCGCGGACGTCCTGGCGGCCGCGGCCGTCGCCGGACGCCTGGCGGCGTGCGCCCAGGTGAGCGGACAGGTGGACAGCACCTACTGGTGGCAGTCCGCGATCCAGACCACCGCCGAGTGGTCGGTGCAGTTCAAGACCGCGCCGGACCGGGTGGACGCGCTGATCGACCAGCTCCGCGCCAACCACCCGTACGAGGTGCCGGAGATCCTGGTGACCCGGGTGGAGAGCGGCAACCCGGACTACACGGCCTGGGTGCACCAACACACCCGTCCCTGAGTACGCCTACTCTGTCCGGCCGGCCCGCCGGTCACGATGCTGGCCGGGTGGAGAACACCGGCTACCCCTGCCCCGGCTGCGGCGCCCCCGCCGATCTCGCCTCCGGCTGCCCCGGCTGCGGTCGTCCGCCGTACCCGCCGGCCGCCCAGGTGGTGCGGCTGGACCGGGAGATCGCCGCGCTGACGCCGCAGGTGGAGCGGGCCCGGGTCGCGTACCAGGAGCTGGCGACCCGGCTCGGCGCCGCCCGGCAGCACCGGGCGGAGCTGGCCGCCCGGATTCGTCGGGAGATCCCGCCACCGCGCCCGGTCGGGCCGGTGCCACCGCTGCCCGCGCCGCCGGCCGTCCCGGTACGGCCCGGCGGGGCGGAGACCTCCACCCGGACCGTGCAGGGCCTGCTGTTCGTCCTCGGTGGACTGCTGCTCGGCACCGCGGCGGTGGTGTTCACGGCGGTCGCCTGGGCCGCGTTCGGGGTCGCCGGGCGGGCGGTGATCCTCCTCGGCTGCACCGCGCTCGCCCTCGCTGCCCCGCTGGTGGCCCGGTGGCGCGGGCTGCGCGGCACCGCCGAGACGTTCGCCGCGGTGGGGCTGCTGCTGGTGCTCCTCGACGGGTACGCCGCCTGGTCGGTGGACCTGTTCGGGGTGGCGGGCTGGCCCGGAAGCCGCTACCCGGCGCTGGTCGGGGGGATCGGCGCGGCGGTCGCGGCCGGGTACGCGCGGCTCAGCCGGCTCACCGTGCCATGGTTCGCGGCGCTGCTGACCGCGCAGCCCGTGCTGCCGCTGGCCGCGATGGCCGCCGAGCCGTCCGCCGCCGGCTGGGCGCTGGTGTTCACCGGAGTGGCGCTGGGCGATCTCGTGGTGGTGATCGCCCTGCGGAACCGGGTCCCGCGGGCCCACGTCGCGCTGCCGTCGGGGGTGGACGGCGCGACATCGGCCAGTGGCGGTGACCCGAGGCGGGGCGGGGTGGCCGGCGGGGGGCCGGTCCACTTCGGCCCGCACGGGGAGGCGGCGGCCGGCGGGGGGCCGGCCGCCGCGCCCACCGGCGTCGTCGCGCCGGGAGCCGTTCCGCCCGGCTCGGCGCCGGCCGGTCCCCTGGTGGGCCCGCGTTC
The DNA here is from genome assembly GCF_042870725.1 of Micromonospora sp. NPDC006431. NCBI lineage: Bacteria > Bacillati > Actinomycetota > Actinomycetes > Micromonosporales > Micromonosporaceae > Micromonospora > Micromonospora sp. NPDC006431. The sequence goes on along the minus strand of NZ_JBIAHQ010000015.1, from coordinate 60,406 downwards.
CGTGCCGGTGCCCGCCGGTGGCTCGGCGGCGGTGGCGGCCGGCTGGGTGCTGGGCTGGATCGGGCACGGGGTCGCGCTGGCCGTCGCGGCCGGCTGCGCGCTGGTCCCGCTCGGGCTGGGGCGGGTGGCCGGCACTCCGCTGCTGGCCGGTGGTCCGTTGCTGGTGGTGGCGCTCGCCCTGCTGACCGGCGCGCTGGCGGCCGGTGGCCGGACGTACCGCGCGATCGCCGCCGGGCTGCTGGTGCCGGTGCTGGCCACCGCACTGATCCGGCCGGTCGCCGCGCTGCACCCGGGGCTGCTGCTGGTGGCGGCCGGGCTGGTGGCGGCCGGCTTGGCCGGTGCCGTGCGGGCGGTGCCGCAGCGGCTGCGTACCGGGCCGCGGGTGGGCGCGTTGGTGGTGGCGGCCGGGGCGGGACAGGTCGCCACGATCCTCACCGGGCTCGTCGCCGGGGCCGGCGTGCTCGCCGCGTTCCCGGCCTGGCAGGGCGCCGCGCCGGTCCCGGCCCCGTCGTGGGGCTGGCAGCTGCCGGTGGCCGTGCTGCTCACCGCCGGGGCGGTGGCGCTGCTGGTGCCCCCGTCCGCGCGGCCGGTGGTGGGGGCCGTCGGCGGCGCGCTGGCCGTGCTCGCCGGGCCGGCCGCCGTGGCCACCCCCTGGCCGCTGGTGGTGGCCCTCGATCTGGTGGCGGCCACCGCGCTGCTGCTCGGCGCGGTGTACCGGCCGCGCCGCCGGTACCCGACGGTGCTGGCCCCCGCCCTGGCGGCGGCCGTCCTGCTCGGCCACGCCCTGCTGGTCGGCTGCGCCGACCCGGCGGGCGCGGGAACGGTCTTCGCGGTCCTGGCGATCGTCGGCGTGGCGGTCGCGGCGCGGGGCCGCCGGGGCGAGGGGGCCCAGCCGACCGTCGCCGGGGTGGCGCTGAGCGGAGCGCTGCTCGCCGTGCCGGCGGCGGTGGCGGTCGCGCTGCTCGGCTTCGGCGCGGCGCCCTGGTGGCGGCTGCGCGGTGCGTCCGGCGCCGTCGTGCTGCTGGTGGTCGCCGTCCTCGCGGTCCGCCGACACTGGCCCGACCTGCACGGGTACGCCTCGGCTGGCTTCGCCGTCGCGCTCGGCTCGGTCGGGGTCGCGCCGCTGGTCGTACCGGGCGCCGAGCGGGTGTCGCTCTACGCCGCGGCGGGCGTGCTGCTGGCGGTGGCCGCCGGTGGGGCGGCCCGGCCGGCGGCCGCCCCACGGGTGGTCGGCGCCGGACTGGCCGGCCTGGCGCTGCTCGCGGCCGCTCCGGCGGTCCTGCGGGTGCTCCTGGAGTTGCCGGTCCGGCCCTGGTCCGGAGTGCCCGCCGGGGGGCCGGTGCCCGGCGCGGTGCCCGCCGGCCTGGCGCTGCTGCTGCTCGGTACGGCCGCCGCCGCGTACGCCCGCGTCGCGACGGCTCCAGATCGCAGCGCCGTCCCGGACGCGCCGAGCTGGAGTCCGAGTGGCGGGCGGCGGCTGCCCACGCTGGCCGCGCTCCCGTTCGGCGCGGTCGCCCTGCCGGTGCTGCTGGCGGCGACCGGCGCGCCCTGGCCGGTGGTCCCCGCGCTGACGTTCGGGGCGGGGCTGGCCGCGCTGCTGGTGGCCGCGCTCGCCGCGCCGCGCTGGGCGCTGCTGCCGGTCACCGTGCCGCTCGGGCTGGCACTCACCGTGCCCGGGCTGGGCGGGCTGCTCGCCACCCGGGCCGGGACGCTCGCCGGGCTGGGCGCGCTGGTCGTCGCGGCGGCGGTCGTGGGCGCGGTCGGCCGGGAGGACGGGATCCGGCTCGCCGGCCGGCTGTCGGCCCTGGCGGCGGCCACCGGGTTCGCGGTGACCGCGTCGCTGGCCGGCGGGCTGCCGCTGCGTACCGCCGCCTTCGCGGTCCTGGCCGTGGCGGCGGCGGCCCTGCACGCCGGCCCGCTGCTCCGCCCCGCGACGGCAACCCCACGGGCCGCGCTGGCGGTGGCGGCGGCGGCGCACGCGGTGGCCCTGCTGGCGCTGCTGCTCACCAGCGGTGCGTTGCGGCACGCGGCGGCGGTCTGCGCGCTGTGGGGCGCGGCCGTGGCGGTACGGGTGCTCCGGCGGGACGAGCCGGCCGGCCGGCGGTGGATCCTCGCCGGTGTCGCGGGCGGCAGCGAACTGCTCGGCGGCTGGCTGCTGCTCGCCGCGGGCGGGGTGGCGGTGCTGGAGGGGTACACCGTGCCGGCGGCGGCGCTGGCCCTCGGGGCGGGCCTGGTGGCGCTGCGCACCCGGCCGGGGCTGAACAGTTGGCTGGCGCTCGGCCCGGGGCTGGCGGCGGCGCTGCTGCCCAGCCTGGTGTCGGTGCTGGCCGCGCCGGACCCGCGGCCGTGGCGCCGGCTGGCGCTCGGGGTCGTCGCGCTCGGCGTGGTGCTCGGCGGGGCGGAACGGCGCTGGCAGGCGCCTGTCGTGCTCGGTGCGGTCACCCTGGTCCCGCTGGCGCTGCACGAGCTGGCCCGGGGCTGGGACCTGCTGCCCCGGTGGATCTACCTGGGCCTGGGCGGTCTGGCGCTGATCGCCCTCGCCGCGACGTACGAGCGCCGCCGGCGCGACCTGGCCCGGCTGCGGGCCGCGGTGGGCCGGATGGGGTAGGGGTAGCACCACCCACGGCTGGGGGGCTGGCTGGATTACCCAGCGCAGTCGATCAAGGCATGCTTGGTTACGGAGGGTCGCGCCGCCCGGTGTGACGTACCGACCGAGGAGCGGGGATCGGCATGACCTCAGCATTGACGGCACCACCGGCCCGGCGCGGCAGCGAATACGCGCGGCTGTCCCGCCGGGTCGCCGAGGCGGGGCTGTTCGATCGCCGACCGGCCTGGTACGCGGCCCGGATCGGGCTCACCCTGGGTGCCTTCGTGGCCGGTTGGGTCGTGGTGGGCGCGGTCGGTGACTCCTGGGTGCAATTGCTGCTGGCGGCCGGGATGGCGGTGGCCACCACCCAGGTGGCGTTCCTCGGGCACGACGCCGGCCACCGGCAGATGTTCCGCCGGCGCGGCCCGAGCGAGTTCGTCGGCCTGATCGCCGGCAACCTCGCGGTCGGGCTGAGCTACGGCTGGTGGGTGGACAAGCACAACCGCCACCACGCCAACCCGAACCACGAGGACGAGGACCCGGACGTCGGGGCGGGCGCGCTGGTCTGGACGTACGAGCAGGCGGCGGCGACCCGGGGGCTGGGCCGGTGGCTGGCCCGGCGGCAGGCGTGGCTGTTCTTCCCGCTGCTCCTGCTCGAAGGGCTGGCGCTGCACGTGGCGAGCGTCCAGGCGCTGGTCGGCCGGGAGCCGGACGGCCGGTGGCGCACCCCGGTGCGGCACCGCGCGGTCGAGGGCCTGCTGCTCGTCGCCCACGCCGTCGGCTACCTCGGCCTGCTGTTCGCGGTGATGTCGCCGGGTAAGGCGCTGCTCTTCGTCGCCGTTCACCAGGGGCTCTGGGGGCTCTACATGGGCTGCGCGTTCGCCCCGAACCACAAGGGCATGCCGATGCCCACCGCCGACGACGACCTCGACTTCCTGCGTAAGCAGGTGCTCACCGCGCGCAACGTGCGGGGCGGCCGGTTCGTTGACGTGGCGCTGGGGGCGCTCAACTACCAGATCGAGCACCACCTCTTCCCGAACATGCCCCGGGCCAACCTGCGGCGGGCCCAGCCGATCGTCCGGGCGTACTGCGCCGAGCAGGGCATCCCGTATGTCGAGACCGGGCTGATCGAGTCGTACCGGCAGGCCCTGGGCCACCTGCACGAGGTCGGCCGCCCGCTGCGGGCCGGCTGAGCGGGACCGCGCCGGGCGGAGGCGACGGCCCCCGCCCGGTACCCCTCAGGAGCCGCCGGTGAAGGCCCGGGCCAGCTCCGCCGGGGCTTCCTCGGTGTCGGCCGTGGTCGCCAGCCGACGTATCTTCATCGTGGTCTTCTCCTCAACGAAGGTTGGCCGGCCCGGCGCGCGCCGGCCCGGCGGTCAGCCTAGCCGCCGCCACCGACTGGCGAAGTTCGATTTCTGGCGTGCGTCGACCGGCCCCGATCAGCGCTGCCGGTAGGGTCGTCGCATGGCAGACGTGCTCACCGCCGAGGCGGTGGCAGCCGAGGCGGGGCTGCTGGCCCCGACCCGGCGGATCGACGACATGGCCCGGAGCGCGGCATGAGATTTGAGATCAGCAAGGTGCTCGACGCCATCGAGGGGCGGGTCTGCACCGACCCCGCACTGGCCCGGGCCGTGGTGGACCTGGCCGAGGTGATCCGCTGGCAGAACCTGGACGGCGGCCGGCCGGCCAGCCTGCTGCGGCTCGGCATGGTGATCGACGCCCTGGCCCAGCAGTTGGGGGAGGACAGCGTCCCGGTCTACGCCATCGTGCACCGGGCCCTGCTCTCCGACGCGGACCTGACCTCCAACGAGCGGATGGTGGTCCGGCGCTGGGCGGACGACGGTCTGGTGGAGGTGCTGGACCACCCCGGCGACCGGGTGCTGGAGGTGGCCGACCTGCTCGGGCTGCCCGTGCTCAGCCGGGGCCGCTTCGACGGCCTGAGCGGCCGCTACCCGTGGCTCGGGCAGGCCGGAAGGGTGCTCGCGCCGGTGCCCGGCGCCGGTGGCCCGGTGTTCATCGCGCACGTCGGCGGCGGGCAGAGCCCGGCTTCCGGCAGCCGCTCACCAGTGGGCGCGAAGTTGCTGGCCCGGCAGTGGCGCTGCCCCGAGCCCGGGTGCGCGCTCTTCGGCGGCGGTGGGGGCGGCGGGGCCTTCGCCGACCTGGCCCGGGTGGACCGCGCCCCGGCCGGCCAGCCCCCGCCCACGCTGCGCAACGGGGTGCCGACCTGCCCCCGGCACGGCGTCCGGCTCGGCGATGCCGGGCCGCGGCCGCGGACGGAGCTGCTGGCGGTACGCATCGGCGGGCTGGTCCGGCGGCGGTTCGTGCTCACCGAGTCCCAGCCGGTGCTGGTCGGGCGGGCACCGGACTCGTCCGGCGGGATCGTGCTCGGCCAGTGGCTCAACGACGAGGCGCGGCGCTGGATCAGCCGCAGCCACGTCCGGTTCGAGCTGCGGGCTGGTCGAGGCGAGCTGATCGTCACCGACACCAGCACCAACGGCTCGGGCGTACGGCCGGGCGGTTCGATGGCCGAGTCGGACCGGATCGCGCTGGCCCCGCAGCAGTCCCGGGCGCTGGGTGAGGGCGACATCGTCGAGCTCTACCCGGGCGTGCAGGTCGGCCGCGCCGACGAGCTGCCCAGCGACGCGAAGTTCAGCCCCACCTCGGTGATGGCAGAGGCCCCCACCATGGCGATGCGCCTGCCGCGCCCCTGAGGCCGACGACGAAGGGCGCCGGGACCATCGCGGTCCCGGCGCCCTTTCGCGTACGGGGGTCAGCCCGCCAGCACGGCGGCGAGCTGGGCCACCGCGTGGTCGATCTCCTCCTCGGTGATCACCAGCGGCGGGGCGAGCCGGATGGTCGAGCCGTGGGTGTCCTTGGCCAGGACGCCCCGCTCCATCAGCCGCTCGCAGGCCTGCCGGCCGGTCATCAGCGTCGGGTCGATGTCCAGGCCGGCCCAGAGGCCCCGGCCCCGGACGGCGACCAGGCCCTTGCCGATCAGGCCGCGCAGGCCGGCGTGCAGCCGTTCGCCCAGCTCGGCCGAGCGCCGCTGGAACTCGCCGGTGGCGAGCAGCCGGACCACCTCGGTGGCGACGGCGCAGGCCAGCGGGTTGCCGCCGAACGTCGAGCCGTGCTGGCCCGGCTTGAGCACGCCGAGCACGTCGGTGTTCGCGGCCACCGCGGAGACCGGCACGATGCCGCCGCCGAGCGCCTTGCCCAGCAGGTACATGTCCGGGACGACACCCTCGTGGTCGCAGGCGAACGTCGCGCCGGTACGCCCCAGACCCGACTGGATCTCGTCGGCGATGAACAGGACGTTCCGCTCGGTGCAGACCCGGCGGACGCCCAGCAGGTAGCCCTCCGGCGGCACCACGACACCCTGCTCGCCCTGGATCGGCTCGAGCAGCACGGCGACCGTGTTCTCGTCGATCGCGGCGGTCAGCGCGTCCAGGTCGCCGTAGGGGACGACCGTGAAGCCCGGGGTGTACGGCCCGAAGTCGGCGCGCGCGTCCTCGTCCGTGGAGAAGCTGACGATCGTGGTGGTCCGGCCGTGGAAGTTCCCCTCGGCGACCACGATGTTCGCCTGGCCCGGGGTCACGCCCTTGACCTGGTAGCCCCACTTGCGGGCGACCTTGATGCCGGTCTCCACCGCCTCCGCGCCAGTGTTCATCGGCAGGACCAGGTCCTTGCCGCACAGCTCGGCCAGCTCCCGGCAGAAGTCGGCGAACTGGTCGTGGATGAACGCCCGGCTGGTCAGCGTGAGCCGGTCGAGCTGCGCGTGCGCGGCCTCGATCAGCTTCGGGTGCCGGTGGCCGAAGTTCAGCGCCGAGTAGCCGGCCAGGCAGTCCAGGTAGCGGCGCCCGTCCACGTCGGTCAGCCAGGCGCCCTCGGCCGACGAGATCACCACGGGCAGCGGGTGGTAGTTGTGCGCCGTGTGGCGCTCCGCGTCCCGTACGGCGGACGGCGTCCGCAGCATGTCGTCGATGATCACTTGTCTGCCTTTCCCTGACGGAGTCGCAACGTGCAGCACTTCGGTCCGCCGCCGGCCTTGCGCAGCTCGGACAGGTCGATCCCGATGGTCTGGTAGCCCCGGTCGCGCAGCTTGGCGGCGAGGTCGATGGCCTGGGCGGGCAGCACCACGTGCCGGCCGTCGCTGACCGCGTTCAGCCCGAGCACCTCGGCGTCGGCCATGGTGGCGTGGATGGCGTCCGGGAAGAGCCGGCGCAGCACCGCCCGGCTGCCCGGCGAGAACGCCTCCGGCAGGTACGCGACGGTCCGCTCGTCGAGCACGGTGAGCGCGGTGTCCAGGTGGTAGAAGCGCGGGTCCACCAGCTGCATGGTGATCACCGGGTAGCCGAAGACCTCCTGGAGCTGGGCGTGCGAGGCGTGCGCGGTGCGGAACCCGGTGCCGGCGAGCAGGTGCTCGCCGATCAGCAGGATGTCGCCCTCGCCCTCGTTGACGTGCTTCGGGTCGTACATCTCGAAGCCGGCGGCCTCGAACCAGGCCCGGTAGGCGGGGGCCTCGTCGGCGCGCTGCGGGTCACGGAACTGCACCGCCATGGCCTTGCCGTCGATCACGGTGCCGCCGTTGGCGGCGAAGACCATGTCCGGCAGGCCGGCGACGGGGTCGATCAGCTCGACCTCGTGGCCCAGGTCGACGTAGGTCTGGCGGAGCTGCTCCCACTGCCGGATCGCCAGGTCGGCGTCGACCGGCGCGGTCGGATCCATCCACGGGTTGATCGCGTAGTCGACCGCGAAGTACGTCGGCCGGCACATCAGAAAGCGCTGGCGGGTGGCGTCCATCGTCATGTCGTGCTCCCAGGGGTCGGGCGCGCCCGGCCACCGTCGGCCCACGGGCTGGCGCCGTGGTTCAACGTTAGGCGCCGCAGGCCGGCGACATCCACCGCGAGAAGTTGCGTTCGGCGTCGGATCATTGCGTCTGGTGCTCCGGCGGCGTCGGATCGTTGCGTCGACGCTCAGTCCCGCTCCACCCGAGGTGGGCCTGCGGGTGCCGGGACGTCTCGACCTCGTCCAGCCGGGCCATCGCCAGGTCCGCCCGCCTGGCGCGACGCCCCGCCCGGGCCGGCGTCGCCGTGGTCGACCTCCCCGGCCATCCCGGACACGCTTCGGGGGCGGCCATCGCCGCCCCCGAAGAGGATGTGCCCGGCTGGCGAACCACCAGACTGGTCGGGCGTGCCGGCGCACCGCCAGGCGAGCCGATCAGTGCCCGTCAGAACATCGCGGCAAACTGTGAATCAAGCCACTCCCGGAACCGGCCGACCCACTCGCCGTCGGTCGTCGGCCAGTCGAACTGGCCGGTCAGCGCGACGAGGCCGAGCACCACGGCGGCGAGGCCGACCACCACACCGATCAGCGCGTCGGTCGTACCGGCCACGTGCCGCCGGCGGGTGGCGACCAGGCCGAGCACGGCGAGCACCGCGCCGACCGCGCCGAGCCCGATGCCGTATCCGGCGAGGCTGCCGCTCAGCACGAACAGCGCGCCGACCACGGAGGCGATCAGGCCGAGGGTGGCCAGCAGGCTGGCCCGGGGCTTCGGCCCGAGGGCCACGGGAGCCGTCCGGGGTTCGGCGTCGGGGCGGGCCGACGGCCGGTCCGGCTGGCCGTCCCGGTCCAGGTCGACGGTGCGCTCCAGGGTCGGATCCGGGTCGATCCCGGTGCGCCGTCCCTCGGTAGCGACCGGACGGCCGGTGGCGGCCGTGTGGCGGCCGTCGACGACGCCGTCGCCGTTGACGTCCTCATCTCGCGCCGGCGCGTTGCGGTGGGACAAAATCTTCATTTTCGACACCTCCTGATCTGCTGCGTGGAGGCCGGGTGATGCGCAGTGGCGACCACGCGTGACACGCAGGACGTACCCGGCAGCCGGGAATTCGACACCCGTCGACGGGTGGCCGGACTCCCCAGCGGCGCCGCCCACGCCCCGGGCTACCGTTGCCGTCGTGCCAGAGGGACACACCATCCACCGCCTGGCGGCCCGACACGCCGAGCTCTTCGCGGGCGACCGGGTGCACGCCGCCAGCCCGCAGGGCCGCTTCGCCGAGGGCGCGGCCCGGCTCACCGGCACCGTCCTCGAGGGCACCGAGGCGTACGGCAAGCACCTGCTGCACCACTACGCCGGCGAGCTGACCCTGCACGTGCACCTCGGCCTCTACGGCAAGTTCGCCGACGGGCCCGGCGAGCCGCCACCCCCGGTCGGGCAGGTGCGGCTGCGACTCAGCAACGACGGCGCCAGCTCGCGGCGTGGCGGCAGACGCGCCGAGGTGGGCCTCGACCTGGCCGACATCGGCGTCCCGCCAGCCGGCGAGGACCACCGGCACTGGCTGGACCTGCGCGGCCCGACCGCCTGCGAGCTGCTCACCCCGACCGAGGTGGCGGCCCTGCGCGACCGGCTCGGCCCGGACCCGCTGCGCGCCGACGCCGACCCCGACCGGGCGTACGCGCGGATCCGGCGCAGCCCCACCCCGCTCGCCGCGCTGCTGCTGGACCAGTCGGTGGTGGCCGGCACCGGGCTGATCTTCGTGACCGAGGCGCTGTTCCGCGCCGGGCTGCCGCCCACCCTGCCCGGGCGGGACCTCACCCCGGCCGGCTCGGCGGAGCTCTGGGCCGACCTGGGGGCGCTGATGACCCTCGCCGTCGAGCGGGGCCGGATCGACACCGTGCGGGACGAGCACCTGCCGGAGGCGATGGGCCGTGCGCCCCGCGTCGACCGGCACGGCGGGGAGGTGTACGTCTACCGCCGCCCCGGCGCGCCCTGCCACGTCTGCGGTGCCGGGATCAGCCGGGGCGAGCTGGCCGGCCGCAACCTCTACTGGTGCCCCACCTGCCAGGCCGGCTGACGCCGGGTCCGGTGTCCAGGCCGCCCCGGGTGCTGCCGCCCGACGATTCCCGGCCGCGTCCCCCGCCCGCCGGCTGCGTCAACCGACCGCGCGAAGGACGCGGGTCTGGTGCCGGAGCCGCTCGACGGCCTCCGCCGTCGTCCCGTCGGCGGGGAGGAGGACGACCAACTGCTGCGCGTCGATGCTGGGCAGCTCCAGCCGCTCCCGGTGCCAGCGCAGCTCGCGCGCGGTGGGATGGTCGAGCCGCAGCGGGACCTGCGGCGGGGGCAGGTGGTGGTTGAGTCGTCGGGTGAACTCCTGCCCGGCGACGGGGGCGAGCTCGGCCTTGAACCACTCGGATGTCTCGGCGGACGGCCCGAGCCACAGGTCGAAGGCCTGCTCGTCGGCCACCTGGTCCCAGTCGGGGAAGAACGCCCGGGCGCGTGGGTCGGTGAACACGTAGCGCGTCAGGTTCGGCGACTCGGTGTCGAGCAGCCCGCTCTCGCGCATGACCAGCTCGAACCCGCTCGTGTACGCGAGCACGTCGCCAAGGCGGTTGGTGACGAACGCGGCGCCGGGTTCGAGCAGTCGGAGGGTCTCCCGCACGGTGGGCCGGATCTCGCGGTTGGGTGGCGACGGTCGCCGGTGCGCGGAGCAGGCTCCGCCGGTGATCTTCGCGAGGTAGCGCAGGTGGTGGCGCTCCCCGGCATCCAGGCTCAGGGCGTCCGCGAGCGCGTTCACCACGGCGGGGGACGGGTTGCGGTCCCGTCCCTGTTCGATCCGGGTGAGGTACTCCACGCTGATCCCGGCACGGGTGGCCAGGTCCGAGCGACGCAGGCCGGGGGAGCGGCGCCGGCCATGATCGGGCAGACCGAAGGACTCCGGCTGGATGCTGTCGCGCTTCGCCCGCACGAAGTCGCCCAACGGCGTACTCATGGATCGAGAGTCTAGGGCGGCTCCCGGCAGCCGCGGCCGTCGTAGCGTGGCCCTACGGGGGCCAGCCTGCGCCCGGTCTGGTTACCGTCGCCGCGACGGCGGACCGTGGATCGCATGAGCGAGAAGCACAAGTTGGTCATTGTCGTGGGAAGCGTCCGCGAGGGCCGGTTCGGGCCGGTCGTCGCGTCCTGGGTCGCCGAGCGGGCGCGCGAGCACGGCGGGTTCGACGTGGATGTCGTCGACCTCGCGGAGATCGAGATCCCGCTGTCGTTGCCGGCGATGTCACCGAAGTTCGCCGGCGACGCGTACCCGCGCCCGGCGGGGATGGCGCCCCTGACCACCCGGCTCGCGGACGCGGACGCCGTCATCCTGGTCACCTCTGAGTACAACCACAGCTACCCCGCCGCCCTGAAGGCGGCCATCGACTGGCACTTCACCCAGTGGACGGCCAAGCCGGTCGCCTTCGTCAGCTACGGCGGGGCCGCCGGCGGCCGGCACGCCGTGCTGCACCTGGAGAACGTCCTCACCGAACTGCACGCGGTGACGATCCGCGACGGCCTGGCCTTCCCGAACTACTTCACGGGATGGGCGGACGGCCGGCCGCTGGATCCCCAGGCTTCCGGATACGCCAAGACCCTGCTGGACCAGCTCGCCTGGTGGGCCGGGGCGCTGCGGACGGCACGGGAGGCGGCGCCGTACCCGGCCTGAGCGCCGGGCCTCGCGGTGTGACCGACCCCTCCCCGGGGTCGGTCACCCCTCGCCGAGCAGCCAGCGGACCACCTCGACCTGATTCGGGAAGACCTGATCCCCGCCGATGCTCCAGGCCGTGGTGTGCACGATCGTCCAGCCCCGGACCCGCTCCCGGTCGAGGCCCAGCTCGGCGCTGAGCCGGTCCAGCCGATAGCGGACCGCCTCGGGCGAGTGCCCCAGCTCCGCGCCGCGCACCATCGGCACCGGTGCGAACTCCCGCTCGCCGGCCAGCGGCTTCGGGTCGATGACCAACCACGGTTCCCGGGTCGCCCGGAGCACGTTGCCGGCGTGCAGGTCCTGGTTGACCAGCACCTGCTCGCCCTGACTGGGCACCAGGTCGGCGAGCAGCCCGAGCGCCGCGTCCAGCAGCCGCCGCTCGTACGGGCGGTTGGCCCGCTCCCAGTTCGCCGGTAGCTGCTCCGCCCAGCCGGCCGCCTCCTCGGCGAGCGGGGTGAACGGCGGGCCGGCCGGCCCGCCGAGCCGGGGGAGCAGTTCGACCACCACGTCCAGCGCCGCATCGAGGGGCAGCTCGTGCAGCGGGGTGCCGGGCACGCAGCGCTCCACCAGCAGCGCCCGCCGTGGCGGGTCGTGGGCGAGCAGCCGGATCGCGCCGGCACCGGCCCAGCGGGCCAGCGCGGTCGCCTCGTGCGCACTGTCCGCGTCCGGGTACTGGAGCTTCAGCACCGCCGCGGTGCCGTCGGGCAGCTCCGCCGGCATCGCCAGCGAGGCGAACGCGTACGGGTAGGGCGGCCCGACCCGCAGCTCCCACCGCCGTACGCACTCGGCCAGCAGGTCCGGCAGCTCGGCCAGCCAGGCCCGGCCCGCCGGCAGCCGCCGGACCCAGCCCAGGCCCTCGGGGATCTCCAGGTGCCCGGCCATCCGGCCATCCTGGACCACGTCGGCGGGTCGCGTACAACCGATTCCGGGACGGGCTGGCAGGGCGGAGGCGGGCGGTGCGTTGGACCTGCCGCTGACCGGTCCGGGAGCGGTCCCGCCCCGCCCCCGGACCGGAGTCCTCAGCGGAGGCGGCGGATGTCGCCGTACGCCCGGTAGAACCCGCCCCGACCGGCCTCCCGCACGTCGGTGACCAGGTAGCGGGCGCCCGGCTCCCGGATGCCCTTGGGGAACTGCACCGACCAGTCCCGGCGGTAGCCGTCCGACAGCACGTAGATGCGCAGCCGGCCACTTGCCTCGACGCACTCCACGACCACGCCGGCCCGGTCGTCGGTGGTGACCTCCACCGTGGTCCAGGCGGCCGGCTCGGGCAGCCGGGTCGGGGCCTTCACGTCGACCACCTCGGGCACGCTGCCCGCCTCGGCGGCCCGGATCGCAGGCTCGCTGGCGTCGATGCAGGCCAGGTAGCCGCTGGTGGTGACCACGTAGAGCCGCTCCTCGTGGTACTGCATCGAGTACGCCGAGCCGCAGCCGGTGCCGAGCTTCCACAGCCGGTTGCCGGCCGCGTCGAAGCAGTAGATCGAGGACGCGCTGTCGCCGGCGAAGACGTACCGGCCACCTTCGGCGGTGGCGCAGGAGAAGACCGCGGCGTCGCACCGGTACGTCCGCTCGGCGCGCCCGTCCTTGCGCAGCCGCACCACCTCGCGGGTGCCGGTGCCGGCGAACACGCTGTCCCGCTCCTGCCAGCCGAAGAGCACCGCCCCGGTCCGGGTGTGCCACAGCTCCCGTCCGGTACGCCAGTCGTAGCCGGTAACCCCCTGCGAGTGGCCGTGATAGAGCGCGTCGGTGTCACAGCGCACCATCCAGGCGGACCGGCCCCGCCCCGGCCGGCGCCAGAGGAACTCGTCCTCGTGGTCGATCGCGGCGATGCCGCCCTCGCGGTCGGAGACGCCCAGCACGCCGTCGTGGATGTCCAGCCAGTAGATGTCGATGTCCGGGGCGATCGCGTACGCCACCCGGGGCACCTTGCCGGAGAGGTCGTAGACGTTGCCGTCGTCGCAACCCGCGTAGATCCAGGCGTCGTCGGCGACGATGCACTTCACCCCGTCGGGGAGCCGGACCTGGTTCAGCACCCGGGCGTCGTGACCCAGGGTGGTGATCACCCCGCGCTCGTTGCCCACCATGCAGCTCTGCCCGTCGATGAAGATGCCGAACGCGGGCGCGCCCGAGTCGTACCGCCAGAGGACCGGGGCGGTGCGGGCGGTGGAGCGGGTGCTCACGATCTGCCGGCGGGAGACCGCCCGCTTCTGGCGTACGCCCGGCACCGCCGGGGCGTACCCCTTGCGGACCTTCTCGCCGATCTTCTTCGCGGCGGCGGCCCGGGCCCGGGCGTTGTCCGGGAAGGTGGTCGTCTTCACCTGGCCCTGGTCGCCGATCCGGCCGTAGCGCACGGTCATCGCGGTGTCCGCCACCACGACCTCGTAGAACTTGTGCGCTCCTCCGTCCACTTCGGACAGTTCGAGGTAGGTCGTCTCCTGCGACATGGGATGCCTCCGAGGGGAAAAGGCGCCGGACCCGGCACTGCGACAGCGCGCACACGCTAACCGCGCCCCCCGACAAGAAACTGGGTGCAGTTGTTGTCGCTGGGACGACAACAACTGCACCCGAAGCGGATCACGGACGCCAGCCCGCGGCGGACAGCGCGGCGCGCAGCTGTGCGGCGACCTCCTCCGGGCGGCGGCGGACGTCGAACGCGGTGAAGCGGAGAATCCGGTCGCCCTCGATCCAGACCCGGTTCTGCCGGCGCAGGTCCGCCGCCCAGTGCCGGGCGTCCATGTGGTGCGCGCCGTCCACCTCGACGTGCGGCCGCCAGCGCCGCCAGTACGCGTCCAGGTAGCGGATCCGGCCTTCGGCGTCCCGCCGGCGCTCCTGCCCGTCCGGCATCGGCAGGCCGTGCCGGCGGCAGAGCCGCACCAGATCGATCTCCGAGAGCGCCTCCGCACCGCCGGCCACGTCGCGCAACGTCTCCCGGATCAGGCTCCGGCGCCGGGCGCGCGGCAGCCGGTCCACCACCGCGCCGACCTCCGCCGGGGTGACCCGCCGCTGCTGGCAGCCGGCCGCGAGGATCTCCTGCGCCTCGTCGTCGGTACGCGCCCACTGCGCCGCGTCCACCAGGGACCTGGCCATGCTGGTCCGGTCCGGCCGACCCCGCTGCCGGTCGGCGTCCGGGAGTTGGCGGACCCGGCGCGCCCGTACGGCTGGCAGGCCCGGCGGGAGCCGGCGCAGCAGGTCGGTGGCGCGCCGCTGATGGGGCACCAGGACGTCCACCACCTCGTACCGCCAGGTCCCGCGCAGGCCGCCGGCCCGGGCGGCGGCCAGCCCGGCGAGTACCGCCCCCTCGCCCGCGGCCAGCACCGCGACCCACCACTGTTCGTCCTGGCTGAACGGGCCGCCGGGCGCCGCGCGGAGCAGGCCGCGACACACCCGTTGCCAGCGCCCGCTGGCCAGCAGGTGTCGCACGGTGGCCGGGGTCAGCTCCGCCGTCGCCTGCGCCCAGGTGACGATCCCCGACTGCTCGAACAGCAGCCACTCCAACCCCGACGCGTCGTCCCTCGGCAGCCGCATCTGACGATCAGAGCCGACTTTGGGTGCAGTTGTTGTCGCTGGGACGACAACAACTGCACCCGAAACCGACAGCCGCCCTACCGTTCGGCGCGGGAGAGGGCGTCGACGGCCCGGCGGGCGGCGATCAGGACCGGATCCCAGACCGGCGCGAACGGCGGGGCGTAGCCGAGGTCCAGCGCGGTCATCTCGTCCACCGTCATGCCGTTCCACAACGCCACGGCCAGCGCGTCGATCCGCTTGGCCGCCTCGGACCAGCCGACGATCTGCGCCCCGAGCAGCCGGCCGCCGGGCCGCTCGGCGATCAGCTTCACCGTCATGGGGCGGGCGCCGGGATAGTAGCCGGCCCGGTTGGTCGACTCGGCCCGTACCGTGACGAACTCGAACCCGGCCGCGGCGGCGTCCGGCTCCCGCAGGCCGGTCCGCCCCACCTCCAGGTCGCAGACCTTGGTCACCGCCGTGCCGACCACGCCGGGGAAGGTCGCGTACCCGCCGCCGATGTTGATCCCGGCGACCCGGCCCTGCTTGTTGGCGTGGGTGCCCAGCGGGATGTGCACCGGCAGGCCGCTGACCCGGTGCAGGGTCTCCACGCAGTCGCCGGCGGCCCAGACGCCCGGCACCCCGGGCACCCGCATCCGCAGGTCGGTGCGGATCCCGCCGGTCGGGCCGAGCGGCAGGCCGGCCGCTGCGGCGAGGGCCGTGTTCGGGCGTACGCCGAGACCCAGCACGACGACGTCGGCCGGGATCGGCCCCTCGGCGGTGACCACCGCGGCGATCCGCCCGTCCCGCTCCTGCAGGCCGGTGACCGTCAGGCCGCTACGGATGCCGATGCCCACCTTGCGCAGGGCGGCGACGACCAGCTCGCCCATGTCGGGGTCCACCGTGGACATCGGCTGGGCGCCCTGCTCGACCAGGTCGACCGAGAGCCCGTGCTGGAGCAGCGCCTCGGCCATCTCCACGCCGATGTAGCCGCCGCCGACCACCACCGCGCGCCGGGGCCGCGGCTCGCGGTCCAGCCAGTCCAGCAGGGCCGCGCTGTCGTCGAGGGTCTGCACGCCGAAGACCCCGGCGATGCCGCCGCGCGCCCATTCGGGCTGCACCGGAACTGCGCCGGTGGCGTACACCAGGCTGTCGAAACCCGCGCGGACCTCGCCGCCGCCGTCCAGGTCGCGGGCGACCACCTCGCGGCGGTCCAGGTCGATGGCGGTGACCTCGTGCCGTAGCCGCACGTCGATGTCGAACTGCTCGCGGAAGGTGACCGCATCGCGGGCGATGAGCGCGTCCCGGTCCGGCACCAGCCCGCTGATCCAGTACGGGATGCCGCAGGCGGAGTATGAGGTGAAGTGGCCGCGCTCGAAGGCGACGATCTCCAGGTCGGCCCCGTCGCGACGGCGTCGGGCCTGGGAGGCGGCCGCCATCCCGGCCGCGTCCCCGCCGACGACGATCAGCCGTTCCGCCACGGGCCAATCCTGTCACGCGAAGATCCGAGGCGGGGCCGGTCAGCCCCGGGTCTGCCGGGCCACGTCCGCCACCACGTCGACCAACTGACCGGTACGCGCGAACACCGCCCGCTGCCGCGCCGCGCCGCTGCCGCGCCGGCGCAGCCCGCCCAGCAGTTCGGTCACCTGGTCGAGGTCCCCGTGCCGCGCCAGCTCCGGGCGGACCCGGTCGACGAGCCGGTCCAGCAGTTCCCAGGCCGGGCGCAGCTCGCCGTCGGTCAGGTCGACGCCGTCGCCCTCCAGCCCGTCGTGGGCAGCCCGCCAGTGCGCGGCGACCAGCAGGTGGTGGTCGGTGCGGATGGCCGGCCGTCCTTCGGCGACCGCCGCCAGCGCGGTCGCCACCAGGGCCCGCACCAGGGCGGCGACCAGCACCGCGTCGTCCACCGACGGGCAGACGTCGCCGATCCGCAGCTCCACCGTCGGATACTTCGCGGACAGCCGGGCGTACCAGTAGAGCATCCCCTCGTCCAGCATCACGCCACTGGCGATGAGCTGCCGGATCAGCCGCTCGTAGTGCTCGTGCGAGTCCAGGTACGGGGTGGGCGCCACCGACGGCCAGCGTTCCCACTCGACCGAGCGCCAGCTCGCGTACCCGGTGTCCGCGCCCCTGGCGAACGGGGAGTTGGCGGTCACCGCGTGCAGGATCGGCAGCCAGGGGCGGACGTGGTTGAGCACCTGCACCCCGGCCTCCGGGTCGGGGATGCCGACGTGCACGTGCATGCCGTTGTTGCCGGGGCCGGGCACCAGCAGCTGGAACCGCTCGACCATCCGGTCGAAGCGGGGCTTGTCCACCACCGGCGGCACCGGCCCGTCCACCGGCCCGGTGCCGATGGCGAGCAGCCGTACGCCGGCCCGCTCGGCGGCGTCGGCCAGTTCTGCGCGGAGCACTCCGAGGGAGTGCCGGACGGAGGACAGCTCCAGCCCGGGCGGGCTGCCGATCTCGATCTGGCTGGTCTGGAACTCCCGTTCCACCTGGCCGCGCAGCTCCGGCGGCACCTGCTCCATGACCAGGTCGACGGCGGGCACGGCAGCGCCGGTGTGCGGGTCGACGAGCAGGAATTCCTCCTCGACGCCGACCGTCAGCAGGTCGGTCCCGCCCGGGGCGGTGCTCCGTTCCCGTTCCGCCACCGACCCACCCATCGCCACCACCGCCCATCCGTCCGGCCGCGGCCTGGCGCCGCGCCGTCGACGCCCTGTTACCCAGCGTGTCGGCGGCCGGAAACGCACCCTCCGGCGTGTCGCGGGGTGCGCGTCGGCGGGTGCGGCCGCTCTCCCCGGAAGCGTGGCCTTGACCGGCGGAATGGGCGCTGTTTTCGGGAATCTGCGCGCATCCCCGGCCTGGCTGGCCGCCGTGGGCGGCGCGGGAGAACGGGTTCGGGGGCCTACGATGAGGCCGCTCGACGCCCATCGCCGGCAGCGAGGGAGGCCACGTTGACCCCGAGCAGCACGTCGCGGACGGTGACCGACGCCCGGCACGCCGGCCGGGACTGGCGCGGCCAGGTGCCGCGGGGCTTCGCCACCTTGCTCTGGGTGGTCGCGGTGGTCTGCGCGCTCGCCGCGGTGAGCAGTGCCTTCCGCACCGGCATCCAGCCGGTCCGCACCGCGATCGACGCCCTGCTGGTGCCCGCGCCGGCCAACCTGGCGTACGCCGTCTTCCTCGGCACCCTGGCCTCCGCGGTGCTGCGCCGCAAGCGGCTCGCGTACTGGGTGCTGGTCGCGTACTTCAGCCTCACCCTGACGTTCAGCCTGGTGGCCGGGAGGCTGCTGCTGACCGTGGGCAGCAACGACCTCACCAACGACGCGGGTGAGCGGATCTTCGGCGCCCTGGAGACGTTCGGGGTGTGGGTCGGCCTGGCCTTCGCCGCCAGCGCGCTCGCCCTGCTGCTCGCCGCCCGGCGGGAGTTCTACGCCAAGGTGCGCAGCGGCAGCGTCTGGCGGGCCCTCGGCGTCCTCCTCGGCCTGGCGGCGGTCTCCGTCGGGCTCGGCTACCTGCTGCTCCTGCTCGAGCCGGGCAGCCTGCACACCTGGTCGGACCGGCTCGGGTACGCGGTCGAGAAGGTCTTCGGTGGCGCGGTCATGGTCGACGTGACCCGGAAGGGCCAGGCCCCCGGCTGGGTCAACCTGCTGCTCGGCGGGTTCGGCGCGATCTCCTTCGTCGCCGGCCTGTTCACCCTGGTCCGCTCCCAGCGGGCGAACGCGGTGCTGCACCCCGACGAGGAGGAGCGGATCCGCGAGCTGCTCGCCCGGTACGGCGAGCGGGACTCGCTCGGCTACTTCGCCACCCGGCGGGACAAGGCGGCGCTCTTCTCGCCCAGCGGCAAGGCGGCGATCACCTACCGGGTGGTCAACGGGGTCAGCCTGGCCAGCGCGGACCCGGTCGGCGATCCGGAGGCGTGGGGCCCGGTCATCGAGGCGTGGCTCGGCCAGGCCCGTGAGTACGCCTGGACCCCGGCGGTGATCGGCGCCAGCGAGGCCGGGGCGCGGGCGTACCAGCGGCACGGCCTCAAGGTGCTGCAGCTGGGCGACGAGGCGATCCTGCTGACCCGCGAGTTCGACCTCAACGGGCGCGACATGCGCCCGGTCCGCCAGGCGGTGCACCGGGTGGAGCGGGCCGGCTACACCGCCCAGGTACGCCGGCACGCGGAGATCCCTCCGGAGGAGCTGGCCCGGCTGGCGCGCCTGGCCACCACCTGGCGGCACACCGAGCACGAGCGGGGCTTCTCGATGGCGCTGGGCCGGCTCGGCGACCCGGCGGACGGCGACTCCGTGCTGGCCGAGGCCCGGGACGGCAGCGGCCGGGTGCGAGCGCTGCTGTCGCTGAGCCCGTGGGGCGCGCACGGGCTGTCGCTGGACCTGATGCGCCGGGACCGCACCGCCGAGAACGGGGTCATCGAGTTCATGGTGGCCGCGCTGCTGGAGGCGGGCCCGCGCCTCGGCGTCGAGCGGGTGTCGCTGAACTTCGCGGCGTTCCGGTCGGCGTTCGAGCAGGGCGCGCGGATCGGCGCCGGCCCGGTCATCCAGCTCTGGCGGCGTACGTTGCTCTTCTTCTCCCGCTGGTGGCAGCTGGAGTCGCTCTACCTGTCGAACGCCAAGTACCAGCCGCACTGGACGCCCCGCTACCTCTGCTTCGGGGAGCGCCGGGAACTGGCCCGGGTGGGTCTCGCCGCGGTGGCCGCCGAGGGCTTCCTCGCCCTGCCCGGCGGCCGGCCCACCCCGCTGTACGGGGTGCCGGCGGCCGGTGGCGCCGTCCGCTTCGTGCCGCCGGCCGCCGCGACGGTCCGGGCCGTCCCGCCGGAGCCGACCCCGGTGCAGCAGCCGGAGCAGGTCCGGGTACGCGTGGCCAAGCTCGACCGGCTGCGTGCCGAGGGGATCGACCCGTACCCGGTGGGCTATCCCCGCACAGTGAGCTGCGCGGCGGTGCGGGAGCGGCACGCCGGGCTGGCGCCGGACACCGGGACCGGGGAGACGGTGGCGGTGGCCGGCCGGGTGATGCTGGTCCGCGACCACGGCGGGGTGCTCTTCGCCACGGTCCGGGACGGCAGCGGCGACCTCCAGCTCATGCTCGAGCACGACCTGGACCGGTGGCGGGACACCGTCGACATCGGCGACCACGTCGGGGCCACCGGCGAGGTGTACGCCACCCGGCACGGCGAGGTGTCGGTGCGGGTCGCCGACTGGCGGCTCACCGCCAAGTGCCTGCGGCCGCTGCCGGACAAGCACCACGGGCTGGCCGACCCGGAGGCCCGGGTCCGGCAGCGCTACCTCGACCTCGCCATCAACCCCGAGGCGAGGGGCCTGCTGCGGGCCCGCGGCACCACCCTGCACGCCCTGCGTTCCACACTGGCCGGGCGGGGCTTCCTGGAGGTGGAGACGCCGATCCTCCAGCGGGTGCACGGCGGGGCCAACGCCCGCCCGTTCGTCACTCACAGCAACGCGTACGACCTGCGGCTGAGCCTGCGGATCGCGCCCGAGCTGTACCTGAAGCGGCTGGCCGTGGGCGGCGTCGAGCGGGTGTACGAGCTGGGTCGGGCGTTCCGCAACGAGGGCGTCGACCACAGCCACAACCCGGAGTTCACCGTGCTGGAGGCGTATCAGGCGTACGCCGACTACCACGTGATGCGGGAGCTGGCCCGGGAGTTGATCGTGGCGGCGGCGGTGGCGGTGCACGGCACGCCGGTGGTCCGCCCGCCCGGCAGCGGCGAACCGGTGGACATCGGCGGCGAGTGGCCGGTGCGGACGGTCAACGAGGCGATCTCCGCCGCGCTGGGCGAGGAGGTCACCGCCGACACCGACCTGGCCGGCCTGCGCAAGCTCTGCGACTCCGCCGGGGTGTCGTACGACCCGCGCTGGGGGCGCGGCGCGGTGCTGCTGGAGCTCTACGAGCGGCTGGTCGAGGCGCGCACCGAGCGGCCCACGTTCTACCTGGACTTCCCGACCGAGGTGTCCCCGCTGACCCGGCAGCACCGGCACGACCCGCGGCTGGCCGAGCGGTGGGATCTGGTGGCGTTCGGGCTGGAGCTGGGTACGGCGTACACCGAGCTGGTGGACCCGACCGAGCAGCGCCGCCGGCTCACCGAGCAGTCGCTGAAGGCGGCGGGCGGCGACCCGGAGGCGATGGAGCTGGACGAGGACTTCCTCACCGCGCTGGAGTACGCCATGCCGCCCACCGGCGGGCTCGGCCTCGGCGTGGACCGGCTGGTCATGCTGCTGACCGGCCGCTCCATCCGGGAGACCCTCCCCTTCCCCCTGGTCCGCGAATCCTCCTGACCCGCCGGGGCATGCCGGGACCGCTCCACCACTTCGCCGACATGGTGGGGTCGGGCCGGTGGGATGCCGCCATTTCGCCGACCTGCCGGGGCGTGGGTCGCGCCGGGTGGCCGGCGGCTCGGCCGGGGGGCGTGACACCGGGTTCTAGGGTGGTCGGCGTGCGGGGGATTCTGGTGGCGGTGACGGGGGCGTGGGCGTACGCGCTCGCCCAGCTCACCGTGCTCGCGGACCGGCCGGCGGCGTTGCTCGCCGGTGCGGCGGTGGCCGCCGCGCTGCTGCTGGCCGTTCTGCTCGCCGCGCGGGTCGGGGTGCTGCCCGACCGGCTCGGCGGACGGCACGCCACCGCCCTGCGGGCCCGCGCCCGGCACCGCCGGGTGCCCCGCCAGGTCGACCCGGACGCTCCCGGGCGGCCCCGACCCCGCGCGCCCGGCCTGCGCCCCTCGGCCGCGTAGCGCGTCACCGCGTCGGGACACCGGCGCGGGCCACGAAATCCGCCACGCGGCCGGTTCCGTCGTCATCCGTCCCGCCGGGACGCGTCGTCCCGTCGGGGCATCCGGAATCGGACCGAGGGGTTCCCCATGCTCGCCTTCGCACCACTGCACACCGCGGCGTCCGCCGCCGCCACCGTCGTCACCTGGCTCGCCGACACGCTGGTCCCGCTGACCGGCGGGGCCGCCACGGCCGCCGCGATCGTCCTGTTCACCATCGGGGTCCGGCTGTTGATCTCGCCGCTCACCGTGGCGCAGGTCCGCGGGGAGCGGCGCCGCGCGGCGCTCGCCCCCGAGGTCCGTGACCTCCAGCGGCGGTACGCCGACGACCCCGCCCGCCTGCAGAGCGAACTCTTCGCGCTCTACCGGCAGGCCGGGGCCAGCCCGGTCGCGGGCTGCCTCCCGGCGCTGTTGCAGGCGCCGTTCTTCCTGGTGATGTACCGCCTCTTCGCCACCGGCGACGGCAGCACCACGTTGCTCCACGAGCGACTGGCCGGCGTACCCCTGGGCTGGCACCTCGGGGACGGGCTCTCCGCTCCGGTGGTGGCGGTCTTCGGGGTGCTGCTGGCGGCGCTGCTCGCGCTGGCCTGGTGGTCCTCGCGGCGGGCCCGGCGGGCGGCCACGGTCGCCGGTACGCCCACCGAGGGGCCCGGTGCCGCCGTGCTGGGTCGGTTGCTGCCGTTGCTGCCCTACACGACGGTGCTGGTGGCGCTGGTGGTGCCACTGGCTGCGGTGCTCTACCTGGTCACCACCACCGGCTGGACCGCCCTGGAGCAGGCCGTGCTGCGCCGGCCGCAGCCGGCAGGCATCGACGTGCATTAGCCGGTAGGCATCGACATGCATTGACAAATGCGGGGACGGGCGCGTAGAAATCGCACTCAGAGAGCGCTCTCTGGCACCCGTCCCCGCAGAGAGGCACCCCGATGAACCCAGTCCCGGCGGCGTCCGCCGCCCCCTCCGCCGTGCGCCCGTCGCGCCGACGGCTCGCCCTGGCGGCGGCCGTGCTCACCACCACCACCGCGCTGGCCACCGTCTCGCTGACCGCCCAGGCCGCCGTCCCGCCGCCCCCGTCCGGCTGGAGCCTGGTGTGGAGCGACGACTTCACCGGTGCGGCCGGCACCCTGCCCTCCTCCGCCAACTGGATCATCGACACCGGCACCAGCTACCCCGGCGGTCCGGCCAACTGGGGCACCGGCGAGATCCAGACCTACACCTCGAACACCGCCAACCTCAGCCAGGACGGCGCCGGCAACCTGCGGATCACCCCGCTCAGGGACGGCGCCGGCCGGTGGACCTCGGCCCGGATCGAGACGGTCCGGACCAACTTCAAGCCGCCGGCCGGGGGAGTCCTCGCCCTGGAGGGGCGGATCCAGATGCCGAACGTCACCGGCGCGGAGGCGGCCGGCTACTGGCCCGCGTTCTGGGCCCTCGGCTCGCCCTACCGGGGCAACTACCAGAACTGGCCGGGTGTCGGCGAGTTCGACGTGATGGAGAACGTCAACGGGATCAACTCGGTCTGGGGGGTGCTGCACTGCGGCGTCGCCCCCGGCGGGCCGTGCAACGAGTTCAACGGCATCGGCGGCTCCCGGGCCTGCCCGGGCAGCACCTGCCAGTCGGCGTTCCACACGTACCGCTTCGAGTGGGACGCCTCGGCCAGCCCCCAGCAGCTCCGCTGGTACGTCGACGGCCAACTCTTCCACACCGTCACCCAGGCCCAGGTCGGCGAACCGTACTGGGGGCAGATGACCAACCACGGCGGCTACTTCCTGCTGCTCAACGTGGCGATGGGGGGCGGCTTCCCGAACGGGGTGGCGGGCTACGCCACGCCCACCTCGGCCACCGTCTCCGGCCGGCCGATGCTGGTCGACTACGTGGCCGTCTACACCCGGGGCGGTGGCAACCCGCCACCGACCACCCCGCCGCCGGGCGGCACGGTGGACGCGTACTCGACCATCCAGGCCGAGGCGTTCAACGCCCAGAACGGGGTGCAGGTGGAGGCGTGCGCCGAGGGCGGTCAGGACATCGGCTGGCTGAGCAACGGTGACTGGGCTCGCTACGACAACGTGGACTTCGGCGCCACGCCGCCGCGGGACTTCGTGGCCCGGGTCGCCTCCGGCGCGCCGGCCGGGGTCAGCGGACTCGTCGAGGTCCGGGTGGACAGCCCGACCAGCGCGCCGATCGGCAGCTTCGCGGTCGCCAACACCGGCGGCTGGCAGAGCTGGCGCTCGGTGCCGGGCAACGTCGGCGCGGTGACCGGCCGGCACACCGTCTACCTGACGTTCAGCAGCGGCCAGCCCGCCGACTTCGTCAACGTCAACTGGTTCACCTTCCGCCGCTGATCGGAAGCGGGGGCCCCGTCCGCGCGCCGCACGCATCGGACGGGGCCCCTCCGGACGCCCTGGATTTCCTCTGGACAGAAACAGTTAACAGTCTTAATAATGAGCGCAGACGTCGACGGTCATGGATACCCTCCACGCCGGTCCGCGCAGGCCGGCCACCCTCCACCACAACGGTCCCTGGAGGACGCCGTGAGACTCCGTTCCGCCCGGGCGGCGACGTTCGCCGCCGCGCTCGCCGCCGCTCTGGTAGCGGCCACCATCGTGGCCGCGCCACCCGCCTCCGCCGCCACCGCCGCCTTCGTCCGCGTCACCAGCTGGGGCAGCGGGTACGAGGCGAAGTTCACCGTCAAGAACGACAGTTCGGCCAGCATCTCCTCGTGGAACGTCCAGTTCGACCTGCCCGCCGGCAGCACCGTCGGCGCGTTCTGGGACGCCCTGCTGACCACCTCCGGCCAGCACGTCACCGCCGTCAACCAGTCCTGGAACGGCACCCTCGCCCCGGGGGCCAGCACCACCTTCGGCTTCAACGTCAACGGCAACGGCGACCCGACCAACTGCACCGTCAACGGCGGTCCGTGCACCGGTGGCGGCGGCAACCCGGGAGCCCCGGCCACACCGGGCGGCCTGCGGGTCACCGGCACCACCAACACGTCGGTCTCGCTGGCCTGGAACGCTGTCTCCGGCACGGTCACCGGCTACCGGGTGTACGAGGGCACCAGCGTGAAGGCCACCGTCACCGGCACCTCGGCCACCGTCTCCGGCCTGGCCGCCTGCTCGGCGCACAGCTACACGGTGACCGCCTACAACGCCAACGGGGAGTCGGCGAAGTCGGCGGCCGTGTCGGCCAGCACCACCGGATGCACCGGCGGGGGCGGCGCGATGGCCGCCGCGCCCTACCTCTACCCGGGCTGGGGTGACCCGCCCGCCCCATCGACGGTGATGGGCGCGACCGGGATCAAGTGGTTCACCATCGCGTTCGTGCTCTCCGGGGGCGGCTGCACACCGGCCTGGGACGGCAACGGCCCGCTCACCGGCGGCACGCACGCCAGCACCATCGCCGCGATCCGGGCGGCCGGCGGTGACGTCATCCCGTCCTTCGGCGGGTGGAGCGGCAACAAGCTCGGCCCGAACTGCTCCTCGGCCAGCGCGCTGGCCGGCGCGTACCAGCAGGTGATCAACGCGTACGGGCTGAAGGCGATCGACATCGACATCGAGAACAGCGACGAGTTCGAGAACGAGGTGGTGCAGGACCGGATCCTCGGCGCCCTGAAGATCGTCAAGCAGAACAACCCCGGCATCAAGACGATCGTCACCTTCGGCACCACCACCTCCGGGCCGTCCTGGTGGGGCACCCGCCTGATCAACCAGGCCGCCGCGCTCGGTGCCAACATCGACACCTTCACGATCATGCCGTTCGACTTCGGCGGCGGGGCGAACATGTACCAGAACACGGTCAACGCGGCCGAGGGGCTGAAGAACACGCTGAAGACGGCGTTCGGCTGGTCCGACGCCACCGCGTACGCCCACATGGGCATCTCCGGCATGAACGGCCTCTCCGACCAGCAGGAGCTGACCTCCCCGGCCACCTGGACGCAGATCCGGGACTGGGCCAAGGCCCGCGGGCTGTCCCGGTTCACCTTCTGGTCGGTGAACCGCGACCGGGCCTGCCCGGGCGGCGGCGTGGTCTCCAACTGCTCCGGCATCGCCCAGAACACCTGGGAGTTCACCTCGATCACCGCGAGGTACTGAGCCGCGGTCAGCGGCCGGCGGTCACCGACTGCCGGCCGCGCCGCGCGCGGCGGCGGCGACGACGGATCCGCTTCGTCGCCCAGCTCGCGATCATGATGCAGAAGATCGCGGAGATCGCGTAGTTGAACCAGCCGCTGTACCGGTCGACCTGCTCCCAGCGGGAGCCGAGGGCGAAGCCGAGCCCGACGATCAAGGCGTTCCAGACCCCGCTGCCCAGCGTGGTGAGCAGCAGGAACTCGCCCAGCGGCAGCCGGTTGGCCCCGGCCGGCACGGACACCAGGCTGCGCACCACCGGCACCAGCCGGCCGACCAGCACCGCCCACCTGCCGTACCGCTCGAACCAGCGGTCGGCCTTCTCCAGGTCGGCCCGGTCCACCAGCGGGACGTGGTCCAACCAGCGCTTCAGCCGTTCCTCGCCGAGCGCCGCGCCGAGCCAGTACAGCAGCACCGCGCCGAGCAGCGAACCGGCGGTCGCGGCGAGCACGATCAGCACCACGTTGAACCGGCCCTCGGCGCAGAGGTAACCGGCCATCGCCAGCACGATCTCGCTCGGGATCGGCGGGACGACGTTCTCCAGGGCGACCAGCAGCGCCACCCCCAGCGCGCCCATCGCGTCGAGCACGCCCGCCACCCACCCGGTCAGCCCGGTGAACTGGTTCGGGTCGACGTTCCGGGCGAGAGCCATCGCCGTCCTTTCGCCGGGTGCCGGGGGATCCGAGGTTGGTACCCCGGCGGCCGCCCGTCACACCTGCCGGTGACCCGCCCCACCGGCGGCCGGGCTCAGCCCGCCGGGTGTAGGGCGACGTCCGCCGGGCCCCGCCGCCATCCGGTGAAGCGGACCACCAGGCCGCCCCGGCTCGGCGAGCAGCAGTACGGCCCGGCCGATGCCTCGGCCACCGGGTCCAGCGGGGCCACCCGGACCAGCCGCCACGGCTCCCGCGCGACCCGGGCCCGTACGGTCAGCGCGTCCCCGGCCCGGCTGACCCGGACCGTCACCTCCCGCCCCGACCACTCCGGCACCGGGGCGACGGACCAGTCCGACCGCTCGTCGGTGACCACCGCGCCGACCTGCGGCTGGCCGTCGCTGACCTCCACTCCCGCCTTGGTCCACCGCCGCTCGTCCACCCGGACCAGCACCCCCGCCTGGTCGAACTGCGCGGCGTAGTCGAGCCGGAAGCTCACCTCCACCGCACTGTCCACCGGGAACGGTGCGAGCAGCGCCGGGCCGTCGTCGTGCACGAATCCGTAGCTGGTCCGCCGCCAGAAGTCGCTGCCCGCGCGTGGCTCGACCAGCAGCCCGTCGGCCGACTCCGCGGTCCGGACGGGCGGATTCAGCCAGGTGCCGGCGGACCAGTCGACGGGGTGGGTGTCGGCGCTCATGCCGGCACCGTACCGGCGGGGCGAGCCCGGCGGGACCCGGGTTTGCCGGACCGGCGGAGCGGAGAAGTAAGCCGGGCATGGGCGACAGGTGGTATCAGGAGGCGGTCGTCTACTGCCTCGACATCGACACGTTCGCGGACTCCAACGGCGACGGGGTGGGCGACATCCGGGGCCTCCTCGGCCGCCTGGACTACCTGGCCCGGCTCGGCGTGACCTGCCTCTGGCTGCACCCGATCCACCCGTCCCCGCGCCGGGACGGCGGCTACGACGTCACCGACTTCTACAACGTGGACCCGGGCCTGGGCACCCTGGGCGACTTCGCCGAACTGCTGCACCAGGCGCAGAACCGGGGCATCCAGGTGATCATCGACCTGGTGGTCAACCACACCTCGGACGAACATCCCTGGTTCCAGTCCGCGCGCTCGTCGCCCGACTCGCCGTACCGGGACTGGTACGTCTGGTCCGACAAGGAGCCGCCGGACCGCTACCAGGGCATGGTCTTCCCGGGTGAGCAGAACGAGACGTGGAGCTACGACCGGACCGCCAAGGCCTGGTACTACCACCGGTTCTACAAGTTCCAGCCGGACCTCAACATCGCCAACCCGGAGGTCCGCGCCGAGATCAAGAAGATCGTGTCGTTCTGGCTCCAGCTCGGCGTCTCCGGGTTCCGGATGGACGCCGTCCCGTTCATCATCGAGCTGACCGAGCCGGGCAACCCGGACTCGCCCAAGGACATGGACTTCCTCACCGAGCTGCGCCAGCACGTGCAGTGGCGGCGGGGCGACGCGATCCTGCTGGCCGAGGCGAACGTCGAGCCCGACCAGCTGCCGACGTACTTCGGGGACAGCGGCGGCTCGGCCAACCGGATCCACATGCTCTTCGACTTCATGCTCAACGGTCGGCTGATGCTCGCCCTGGCCCGGCAGGACCCGGAGCCGGTTATCGAGGCGCTGCGGGACACCCCGGCGCTGCCCGAGGGCGGGCAGTGGGCGACCTTCCTGCGCAACCACGACGAGATCGACCTGTCCCGACTCACCGCCGAGCAGCGCAACCAGGTGTACGAGCAGTTCGGCCCCGACGAGGACATGCGCCTCTACGGCCGAGGCATCCGCCGCCGCCTCGCCCCGATGCTCGGCAACGACCGGCGGCGCATCGAGTTGGCGTACGCGCTCCAGTTCTCGCTGCGCGGCACGCCGGTGCTGCGCTACGGCGAGGAGATCGGCATGGGCGAGGACCTGTCGCTGCCCGGCCGGGAGGCGATCCGTACCCCGATGCAGTGGTCGTACAAGGAGAACGCCGGCTTCTCCACGGCCGACCCGGAGAAGCTGGTCCGCCCGGTGGTCGACAAGGGCGAGTACGGCTACCAGAAGGTCAACGTGACCGCCCAGCGCAGGGATCCGAGGTCGCTGCTGGGCTGGTTCGAGCGGATGATCCGCACCCTCCGGGAGGCTCCCGAGATCGGCTCGGGCAGCACCACGCACATCGACGTGCCGATGCCACCCGGGGTGCTCGCGCACCGCGCCGACGGTTCGACCGGGACCATGGTGTTCCTGCACAACCTCGGCACCGAGGACGTCGAGGTCGACCTGAGCATGCTCGCCCCCGAGGCGGACCTGCCGATCGACGTGCTCGCCGACCGCAACTACGAGGAGGTCGGCAAGCTGGACCGGCTCAAGCTCGCCGGCTACGGCTACCGGTGGATCCGGATCTGCCGCGGCAGGGGCCTGTGACGGCCGGACCGCGCCGCGTACCCCTGGGTTAGGCTCCTTCGATCGAGCCCAAGTTACCGGGAGGTAATCATGTCGGAGGAGCCCCGCGTCGCCATCGTGACCGGAGCCGCGCGCGGCATCGGCGCGGCCACCGCCCGTCGGCTGGCCGCCGACGGCATGACCGTCGCCGTGGTCGACATCGAGGAGTCGGCGACCAAGGAGACGGTGGACGCCATCGTCGCCGCCGGCGGCCGGGCGCTGGGGGTGGGCGCCGACGTCTCCGACCGGGCCCAGGTGGAGGCCGCCGTCGAGCGGGTCGCCGCCGAGCTGGGGGCGCCGACCGTACTGGTCAACAACGCCGGGGTGCTTCGGGACAACCTGCTGTTCAAGATGACCGACGCCGACTGGGACACGGTGCTGGGCGTGCACCTGCGGGGGGCGTTCCTGTTCAGTCAGGCGGCCCAGAAGCACATGGTCGAGCGGAAGTGGGGCCGGATCGTCAACCTCTCCAGCACCTCGGCCCTGGGCAACCGGGGCCAGGCGAACTACGCCGCGGCCAAGGCGGGCCTGCAGGGCTTCACCAAGACCCTCGCCATCGAGCTGGGCCCGTTCGGGGTGACCGTCAACGCGGTCGCGCCCGGTTTCATCGTCACCGACATGACCGCGGCCACCGCGGCCCGGATGAGGGTCGACTTCGCGGCGCTGCAGCAGCATGCCGCCGCCGAGATCCCGGTCCGCCGCACCGGCCGGCCGGAGGACGTCGCGCACACCATCTCGTTCCTGGTCAGCGAGGGCGCGTCGTTCGTCTCCGGCCAGGTCATCTACGTCGCCGGCGGTCCCAAGGACTGACCCTCCGAGGCGTCCCGCCCGATCAGGGGCGGGACGCGTCGGGGCGGGTGCGCCAGAGCCAGTACAGGCCGAGGATCGGCAGGACCAGCGGGATGTAGCCGTAGCCGCTGCCGAACCCCGACCAGACCGTCTCGTCCGGGAAGAGTGCCCGGTCGGCCAGGCTGAGGACGCCGACCGCGACCACCCCGACCAGCTCCACCGAGCAGCAGGCCAGCGCGACCCGGCGGCCGGCGTGCCCGGCCCGGGCCAGCCCGACCGCGGCCACGATGTAGATCAGCGCGGCCACCGCGGAGAGCAGGTACGCCACCGGCGCCTGGTCGAACTTGGTGGCGATCTGCAGGCCCGCCCGCGAGGTCGCGGCGATGGCGAAGAGGATGTAGACGGCGATCAGCAGCCGCCCCGGCCCCCGGTTGGTGGTGCGCTCGGGCACCTGGGTCTCAGCCACCGACGACCTCCCAGGTCTGCTGCAACCGGACCACGACCACCGGGGTGACCAGGCAGACCGCGCAGACGATCGCCGAGCCCCAGCGGGTCGGCTCCATCCGGGCCAGCACCCAGGCCAGCGGCGGCAGGCAGACCAGCGTCACCAGGTAGCCGAAGAACGCGCCCGGCTCGCCCGGCCGCTCACCGCCGCCGAGCGCCACCAGCGCCAGCACGGCGAGCGCGAGCAGCGCCACCTCCAGCACGGCCAGGCCGACGAACTGGAGCCGGTCCGGCGCCCGGTGGCGCAGCGCGGCCACCAGCGCCCAGGCCGCGACAACGAGCGACAGCACGATCGCGGCCGTCGCGAGGATCCCGTCCACCGGCGAGCCGGCCGCCGCGGCGCTGGTCATCGGCGCCCTCCCGGCGCAGTCCGAGTCACCGGCACAGACTACTAAGCGTCGTAGTAACCACCGTCGCCCGGCTCTCCCATCCGGTCGGGGGCCCGCCGACTCCGCCGGACGACTAGCGTGGATCACGGCCACGGGGGTACGCCGTGGCGGACGACGAGGGCAGGGGGACCCGTGGTGCGGTTCGGCTTGTTCGGCACCGGTCACTGGGCGGCGGAGACGCACGCCGCGGCCATCGACGCGCACCCGCGGGCCGAGCTGGCCGGGATCTGGGGCCGGGACCCGGCGAAGGTCGCGGCGCTGGCCGATCGGCACGGCGTACCGGCCTTCGACGACGTGGACGCGCTGCTCGGCGCCTGCGACGCGATCGCCGTCGCGCTGCCGCCGGACGTCCAGGCCGAGATCGCCGTCCGGGCCGCCACCGTCGGGCGGCACCTGCTGCTGGACAAGCCGCTGGCGCTGAGCCTCGCGGAGGCAGACCGGGTGGTCGCCGCCGCGCAGGCGTCCGGAGTGGCCTCGGTGGTCTTCTTCACCCAGCGGTTCCACCCGAACGTCACCGGCTTCCTCGCCGCCACCGCGGCGGCCGGCGGCTGGCAGCACGCCCGGGCCACCATGTTCGCGTCCATCTACCAGCCGGGGAACCCGTACGGGAACTCGCAGTGGCGGCGGGACCGGGGCGCGCTGTGGGACATCGGGCCGCACGCTTTGTCGCTGATCCTGCCGGTGCTCGGCCGGGTCACCCGGGTCGCCGCGATGGACGGCCCGAGCGGCCTGGTGCACCTGCTGCTCACCCACGACGGCGGCGCCACCAGCTCACTCTCGCTCACCCTGGAGGCGCCGGCCGAGGCGGTGACCCGGGATTTCGTCTTCTTCGGCGAGAACGGCACCGAGACCGTCCCGCCCGGCGACGGGAGCGCGCTGCAGGCGTACGGCACGGCGATCGACCAGCTGCTGGAGGAGGTCGACGCGGGCACCCGGGACCACCGCTGTGACGTCCGGTTCGGCCGCGAGGTGGTGGCGGTGCTGGCGGCCGCCGAGCGGGCCCGCACCGAGGGGCGCACCGTCGACCTGCCCGTCTGACCGCCGCCACCGTCCCGGCCGTCGGGCGAAATCGGTCGACGGGCGCCCTCGCCCTGGCTACCCTCGCCCGCATGGCGCACGCCCTGATCGACGTGGCCGGCACGCCGGCCGCGTGGGCCCCGATGCTGGTGGCCCGCCCGCGGATCCGGCGTCCGGCCCCGGCCGGCCGGAACGCGATCCGCTGCTGACCGCTCGCCGGCGACCCCTTCGAGGGCCGCCCGGCGATGACCTCACCCGCCCTACCGATCCGCCCCGCGCCGTGCCCGGCGCCGGGAACCGCCGGTCGGGAGGTGGGTGCTGACCGCGTACCGCCCGTGCCGTGGGCCCTCCGAGTCCCCATCCGCTCGGACAGGCCCGATCGCCGGCTGCCCGCCGGCCGCCTGTCCGTCCCGTCGCCGATCGGCGACAGACAGGACGACGACGCCATGGCGCCCCGACCCACCGAACGCGACCGGTCCCGTCGCGTGCTCTCCCAGAACTTCCTCGCCGACCCGGCCGCCGTCGCGCGGATCGTCCGGGCGGCCCGGCCCGACCCGGACGTCCTCCTCGTCGAGGTGGGCGCCGGCCGGGGCCGGCTGACCGTGCCGCTGGCCGCCCGGTGCGGGCGGCTGGTCGCGTACGAGATCGACCCGGTGGCCGCCGCGGACCTGGCGGCGGCCTGCGCCGGCCTGCCCGGGGTGACGCTGCGCCGGGCCGACTTCCTCGCCGCCGCGCCGCCCGCCGAGCCCTTCGACCTGGTCGGCAACATCCCGTGGTCGCTGACCGCCGCGGTGGTCCGCTGGTGTCTGGCCGCCGACCGGCTCCGCGCGGCCACCCTGCTCACCCAGCGGGAGTACGCCCGCCGGCGCACCGGCCACGGCGGCCGGTGGACCCGGCTGACCATCCTGACCTGGCCCGAGTACGCCTGGCGGTCGGTCGGCACGGTGCCCCGGACGGCGTTCCGCCCGGTGCCGCGGGTCGACGCCGGCATCCTGCGGATCGAGCGGCGACCGGAGCCGCTGCTGTCCCCCGCCGAACTGCCGGCCTATCGGCGGCTGGTGGAGGTCGGTTTTGGCGGGGTGGGCGGCTCGCTGGCCGCCTCGCTGCGCCGGCACCACCCCCGGACCCGGGTGGACGGCGCGCTGCGTGCCCTCCGGCTGCCGCCCGAGACGCTGGTCGGGGCGGTCTGGCCGGAGCAGTGGCTCACCCTGTTCCGGCTGCTGCGGGTCTGACCCGGCTCAGGTGAGCGTTTTCAGCGCGTCGGCCAGCTCGGCGGGGGAGTCGAACTCCTCCGCCGGCAGGGCCTTGATCAGCTGCAACGTCTCGGTGCTGGCGCCGTTCTCCTGGCACCAGCGGACCAGGTCCTCCCGGGAAACCGGGTAGTCGAGCCCGGCCAGGAACTCCTGCAACTGCACCCCGGTCGCGGTCATGCCCGCGGCTACCCGCTCCGCCGGCAGGCATTCCGGTTTGCCCGACCGGGTCCCCGGGTAGCCGCGGGCATGCTGGTACAGCGACTCGGCGCGCCGAGCGACTTCGACCCGCTGCTGGACAGCGTCCGGGACGCCCGGATCGTCATGATCGGGGAGGCGACGCACGGCAGCTACGACTACTACCGGCTGCGTGAGCAACTGACCCGGCGGCTCATCGCCGAGCAGGGCTTCGACTTCGTCGCGGTGGAGGGGGACTGGCCCGACTGCGACCGGGTGCACCGCTCGGTGGTGGCCGCCCCGGGCGGGCTGGCCGATCCGCAGACCGCGCTGGAGCGCTTCGAACGCTGGCCCACCTGGATGTGGGTCAATGCCGAGGTGGCCCGCTTCTGCCGCTGGCTGCGGGCCTGGAACCTGGAGCGCGCCGAGGGGGACCGGGCCGGCTTCCACGGGCTGGACGTCTACAGCCTGTGGGAGTCGATGCAGGCGATCTTCGACTACCTGGGCGAGGAGGAACCGACCTCGCTGGAGGCGGCGCAGGAGGCGTACCGCTGCTTCGAGCCGTACGGCAAGCGGGTCGAGGAGTACGGCACGGCCAGCCGGTTCGTCTCCGCCCGCTGCGAGGAGGAGGTCGTCCGGCTGCTGGCGCGTACCCGGGAACACGCCGCCGCGGACGGCGCGGACCGCTTCTCGGCCTGGCAGAACGCGGAGGTGGTGGCCGGCGCGGAGCGTTACTACCGGGCGATGGTCGGCGGCGGCCCGGAGTCGTGGAACGTCCGCGACATCCACATGGCCGACACCCTCGACCGGCTGCTCGACCACTACGGCCCGGGCTCCCGGGGCATCGTCTGGGCGCACAACACCCACATCGGCGACGCCCGGGCCACCGACATGGCGACGGACGGGATGGTCAACATCGGCCAACTCGCCCGCGAGCGGCACGGCGGTGACGCGGTGACGCTGGTCGGCTTCGGCAGCTACCGGGGCACGGTGATCGCCGCGCCGCGCTGGGGTTCACCGGCGGAGGCGATGGTGGTGCCGCCGGCCCGGGAGGGTTCGGTGGAGCGGCGGCTGCACGAGCTGATGCCGGAGCGGGCGGTGCTGGTCTTCGGCGGCCCCGACCAGCCGGAATGGGTGACCGAGACGGCGGACCACCGGGCCATCGGGGTGGTCTACGACCCGAGCTTCGAGTCCTGGGGCAACTACGTGCCCACCCGGCTCGGCGAGCGTTACGACGCGTTCGTCTGGTGCGACGAGGCCACCGCCGTGCACCCGCTGCCGGCGCTGAGCGCACCGGGCGAGATGGAGACCTACCCGGCCGGGGTCTGACCGGCCGGGTAGGTAGGAGGGCCCCTCGTTGTCGCCGGGGCGACAACGGCCCGTTCCTCACACGCCGGCGGGCTCGCGCTCGGCGAGGTGGGCGCGCAGGCCCTCGCCCTCGACGTCCACGTTCGGCAGGATCCGGTCCAGCCAGCGGGGGATCCACCAGGCGGCGGTGTCGAGCAGCGACATCACCGCCGGGACGACGGCCATCCGGACCACGAACGCGTCGATCGCGACCCCGATCGCGAGCGCGAAGCCCATCGACTTGATCACCGGGTCGTCGAGGAAGACGAAGCCGCCGAACACCGAGATCATGATCAGCGCGGCGGCGGTGACCACCCGCGCGCCGTGGCCCATCCCGTTGATGGTCGCCTGCCGGGCGCTGTCGCCGTGCACGAAGTCCTCCCGCATCCGGGAGACCAGGAAGACCTCGTAGTCCATGGCCAGGCCGAACAGGATGCCGATGAGCAGGATCGGCAGGAAGCTGACCAGCGGACCGGGGTTGTCCAGCCCGAGCAGGCCGGCCAGGTGGCCCTGCTGGAACACCGCGACCGTGATGCCGAAGGTGGCCGCCACGGTGAGCAGGAAGCCGAGCGCCGCCTTCACCGGCACCAGGACCGAGCGGAACACCAGCATCAGCAGCAGCACCGACAGCCCGACGACCAGCAGCAGATAGATCGGGAGCGCGGCGGAGAGCTTCTCGGACACGTCGATGCCGATCGCGGTCGCGCCGGTCAGCAGCACGTCCGCGTTCCGGATGCCGCTGACCTGGTCGCGGATGTCGTGCACCAGGGTCTCAGTGGCCTCGTCGGTCGGGCCGGTCTTCGGGATGACGCCGAGCAACGCGGTCCGGCCGGTCGGGTCGAGCTGCGGCGGGGTCACGGCCACGACGCCGCGCGTCTTCTGGACCAGCGCGGTGACCTGCGGCACGGCGGCCTGGGTGGCCTGCGGCGAGTCGCCGGTGACCACCACCGCGAGGCGCCCGGTGAAGCCGGGGCCGAAGCCCTCCTGGATCAGGTCGTTGTTGACCCGGGCCGGGGTGCCCTCGGCCGCGGTGGCGGCGTCCGGCAGGGACAGGCGCATGTGCTGGGCGGGGAGCGCGAGCAGGCCGAGGCCGATCAGGCCGACCAGGATGACCGGGATCCGCAGCTTCGTCACCCAGCGCGCCCAGCGGAACCCGAAGCCCGAGCGGTTCTCGCCGGCACTTGAGGCGACCACCTCGCGGTTGCGCAGCTTGCGCGGCAGCACCTTGCGGCCGGCGAAGCCGAGCAGCGCCGGGGCCAGGGTGATCGCGACCAGGACGGCCACCGTGACCGTGCCGGCGGCGGCCAGACCCATCACGGTGAGGAACGGGATGTTCACCACCGCCAGGCCGGCGAGCGCGATGACGACGGTGGCGCCCGCGAAGACCACGGCGGAGCCGGCGGTGCCGACGGCCCGACCGACCGCCTCCTCGGGGGAGAGCCCGTCGAGCAGGTTCTGCCGGTGTCGGGAGGTGATGAACAGTGAGTAGTCGATGCCGACCGCGAGGCCGAGCATCAGCGCCAGGATCGGCGCGGTGCTGGTCAGCTCGACCGCGCCGCTGAGCGCGTACAGGCCGGCCATGCCGACGCCGACGCCGATCAGCGCGTTCAGCATGGTCATGCCGGCCGCCACCAGCGAGCCGAAGGTGACGATCAGGACGATTGCCGCTACCAGCACACCGAGTGCCTCGGTCGAGCCGACCTCCGGCTCGGCGTTGAGCACCTCACCGCCCGGGGCGATCTGCCACCCTTGCGCCTCGGCCTGCGCGCCGACCTGCTCGTACGCGGTGCGCTGGCCGTCGGTCACCTCGTCCGCCCGGCCCTTGAACTGCACCTGGATCAGCGCGTACCGGCCGTCCGGGCTCAGCGCCTGCACCTGGTACGGGTCGACCGCGCCGACCACGCCGGGCAGGGCGGCCGCCTCCTCGGTGACCTGCTTGACCACGGCCTGCCCGTCGGGCGTGCCGAGTTGGCCGGCCTGGGGTGCCTTGACGGCGATGGTGCCGGTGGCCCCGCTGGCTGCCGGGAACCGCTCGGCGAGCAGGTCGATCGCGCGCTGCGACTCGGTGCCCGGCATGCTGAAGTTGCTCGCCGTCGAGCCCTTGAGGGTCAGCGCGGCGGCACCGAGGCCGACGAGCACGACGAGCCAGACGACGGCGACGAGTCGCCGGCGGCGCAAGGATGCCCGGCCGAGCCGGTAGAGCAGGGTCGCCATGAGGTTTCCTTGTCCTCGGGGTCGTGAACTGGGATCAGGTGGCGGGCTCGAGGGCCCGCCGGACGACGGCCAGCAGCGCGGGCCGCAGTTCCTCGTCGGGGATGGCGATGAACTCGGCGCACGTCTCCGCGATCCCGGCGAGCACGACCAGCGCGGCGATCCGCGCGGACGGGCGGTCGGACCGGCCGGCGAACGCGTCGATCAGCCGTTCGGAGATCTGCTGGACGTGCGCGAAGGCGGGCTGCTGGAGCAGGTCGGGAAACTCACCGCGGAGCAGCGCGATCTCCCGCCGGAAGCGGACCGCGAGGTCGACGAAGCCCTCGCCGGCGACCCGCTGGGCGTCCGCGCCGGTGTGTGCGGCGATCCGCGCGTCGAGCGCCTCCAGCACCGCGATGGCGGGTGCCATCAGCTCGCTGAGCAGGGCTTCCTTGTTGGCGAAGTGGTAGAGCACGGTGGCCTTGGAACAGCCCACCTCGCGGGCGATGTCCTGCAGCGAGGTGCCCTTGTAGCCGGTGACGGCGAAGCGTCGCGCCGCCGCGGCGAGGATCTCGTCGTGGGTCTCCGGTACCGCCCGTGCCATGTCCTCCAGGATGCCTGACCGATCGGTCAGCACCTGACCGATCGGTCAGACGGATTGCGTGGTCTTCGCCACAGCCTCAGCCGATCGGAGCGCCGTGCTCCTGGTCGTACGCCGCCCGGGCCGTCGTGATCGCGGTCCGGTGCCGCTCCGCCCACGCGGTCAACGCGACCAGTGATTCGTAGAGCTCCAGGGCCATCGGGGTGGCGGTGTACTCCACCTTCGGCGGGACGGTCGGGAAGACGTGCCGGTGCAGCAGGCCGTCCCGCTCCAGGTTGCGCAGGGTCAGCGTGAGCATCCGCCGGCTGATGCCTTCGACCTGCCGCTCCAACTCGGTGAACCGGATCGGCCCCTGTGACGCGGCGATCAGGATGCCGATGCTCCACTTGCCGCCGACCCGATCCAGCGCCTCCCGGACGGTGCAGGCCCGTGCCTGCTGGGCGGTCACGGACACACAGCTGTTCCCCTGGGACACGAAAGTGCCTCCTTCCGTTCGGTCTGATGGTCACAGACGATGGCCTCGGTAACAAACCATGCACCAAGGAGGTCGTACCCGATGACGGGGACCAACCGCTGGCCGGCGCTGCTCGTGCTCTGCGCCGGCAGCCTGATCATCATCCTGGACGGCAGCATCGTCGCCGTGGCGCTCCCGGCCATCCAGGCCGACCTGGGCTTCCACGGCGCCGGGCTGGCCTGGGTGGTGAACGCCTACCTGGTCGCGTTCGGCGGCCTGCTCCTGCTGGCCGGGCGGCTCGGCGACCTGCTCGGCCGGCGCCAGGTCTTCCTGGCCGGGGTGGCCCTGTTCACCCTCGCCTCGCTGCTCTGCGCCGTGGCCGCCGGCCCGGCGATCCTGGTCGCCGCCCGCTTCGCGCAGGGCGTCGGGGGCGCGCTCACCACCGCGGTCAGCCTCGGCATGATCGTCCGGCTCTTCCCCGAGCCGGCCGAGCGGGCCCGGGCGATCGCCGTGTTCAGCTTCACCGGCGCGGCCGGCGCCTCGATCGGCCTGCTGGTCGGGGGAGTGCTCACCGACCTGGCGGGCTGGCGGTCGATCTTCCTGATCAACCTGCCGATCGGCGCGCTGATCCTGGCCGCCGCCGTACGGCTGATCGCGCCGGACCCCGGCGTCGGCCTGCGGGCCGGTCTGGACCTGCTCGGCGCGGTGCTGGCCACCGCCGGCCTGATGGTCGCCGTGCTGGCCATCGTCAGTGCCGGCGAACACGGCTGGACCTCGGCGCGCACCCTCACCGCCGCCGGGCTGGCCATCGCGCTCCTGGCCGGCTTCGCGGCCCGGCAGCGGATCGCCCCGACCCCGCTGCTGCCACCCCGGGTGCTGCGGGCGCCCGGCTTGGTCGCCGCCAACGCTGTGCAGTTCCTCATGGTGGCCGCGTACTTCGGCTTCCAGTTCCTGCTCGCGCTGCACCTGCAACTCGTCCTCGGGCTGGACCCGGCGGCCACCGGCTTCGCCTTCCTGCCCACCCCGCTGGTGATCGCGGCGGTCTCGCTGGGCCTGGCCGGCCGGCTGCTGGCCCGGTACGGCGCCCGCACGGTGCTGGTCGGCGGGCTGGCGCTCGCCGTGGTGGGCTTCCTGCTGCTGGCCCGCCTCCCGGTGGACGCCGGCTACGCGCGGGACCTGCTCCCGGCCATGCTGGTCTTCGGCGTCGCGGGCGGGCTGACCCTGCCGGCGGTCACCACCCTCGCCATGGCCGGTGCCGCGCCCGACGACGCCGGGCTCGCCTCCGGGCTGGCCAACACCACCCAGCAGGTGGGCGGGGCGCTCGGACTGGCCACCCTCGCCACCCTGGCCGCGGCCCGCACCGACGCGGCGCGTGCCGCCGGCGCGGACCAGGTGGCCGCCCTCGCCGCCGGCTACCGGTACGCCTTCGCCGTGGCCGCCGCGCTGGTCGCCGCCGCCCTGCTGGTCGCCCTCCGCACCGCCCGGCGGCCCCGTCGCCAAGAATCCCTCCCGACGGCCCCGGCAGGGACTCCGACCCGCGTACCCGGGAGCTGCGCGACGTAGCGGAGCAGGCCGACCTGCTCGCCGGGGTCCGCGCGGCGGCCCGGGAGGCCGGGGTGGACCTGGTGCTCAACGCCCGAGTGGACGTCCACCTGCGGGCGTACGGGCCGGCGGAGGGGCGGCTCGCCGAGGCGGTCCGCCGGGCCCGCCGCTACCGGGCCGCCGGGGTGGACTGCGTCTACCCGATCGTCCTCGCCGACCCGGCCGACATCCGGACCCTGGTGGCCGAGGTGGACGCCCCGGTCAACGTGCTGGCCCGCCCCGGCGCCCCGGCCGTGGCCGAGCTGGCCGGGCTCGGCGTGGCCCGGGTCACCTTCGGTGAGGGGCTGTACGCGGCCGCCCGCGCCCGTACCGTCGAGATGCTCGCCGCGATCCGGGCGGGCGACGAGGTGTTCCCGACCGGAGAGGAGGCACGGTGACCTACCCACCGCCGCGTTACTCAGGAGACTTGGGCGAGCCGACCGCCACCTACCGCCCGGCCGACCAGCCGCCCGAACTGGTCTACCCCAGCGGCGGCACGGCGCACTACCTGGCCACCGGCGCGTCGACCAACGGGCAGTTCGGGCTCTACCGGTGGGAGATGGGCCCGCAGCCGAGCGGCCCGGATCCGCACTTCCACCGATCCATCTCGGAGTCGTTCTACATCCTGTCCGGGACGGTCCGCATCTACGACGGTCGGCGGTGGATCGACACCGTGCCCGGCGACTTCGTGCACGTCCCGGAGGGTGGCGTCCACGCGTTCCGCAACGAGTCCGGCGAGCCCGCCTCGATGCTGCTGCACTTCGCCCCCGGCGCGCCCCGGGAGGGCTACTTCGAGGGCCTGCTGGACCTGGCCGGCCGGACCGAGGAGGAGCGGACGGAGTTCTTCCTGCGGCACGACACGTTCTGGGTCTGAGTCCCTCGGCGGCCGTGTCGGGGTTGCCGGCACGGCCCCGGCCCGGGAAGGTGAGCGGATGGGTGCCGCTGACGAGACCCGGGACGGGGTGTCGCTGACCAATCTGGACCAGCCGCTGTTCGACGGGGCCGGGGCGACCAAGCGCGATCTGGTCGACTACCTGGACGCCGTCCACGAGCGGATCCTGCCGGAGTTGCGCGACCGACCGCTCTCGGTGGTCCGGGTGCGGCCCGGGCAGGAGCCGTTCATGCAGAAGAACCTGCCGAAGTACACCCCCGACTGGGTGCGCCGCACCTCGGTCTGGGCGGAGGCGTCCCGCCGGCGGATCTCGTACGCCCTCTGCGACGACCGGCGGACGCTGCTCTGGTTCGCCAACCAGCGGGCGGTGGAGTACCACCCGACACTGGGCCTGGCGGGCCGGCCGGAGCACCCCACCCAGCTGGTGCTCGACCTCGACCCGCCCCCGGGCGACTCGTTCGGCATGGCCGTCCGGGCGGCGCTGCTGGTCCGGCAGGCGCTGACCGACGTCGGGCTGGCCGGCGCGGTGAAGACCAGCGGCGCCAAGGGCGTGCACGTGATCGTGCCGGTGACCGCCGAGACCACGGCCGAGGAGGCGGCCGCCGCGACCCGGGCCGTCGCCGCCCGCGCCGAACGCCTCGACCCGGCACTGGCCACCACCGCGTTCATCGTCGAGGACCGGGGCGGCCGGGTGTTCGTCGACTCGACCCGGGCGTACGGGGCGACGGTGGTGGCGGCGTACAGCCCCCGGGTGCGGCCGGGCACGCCGGTGTCGTACCCGGTCGGCTGGGACGACCTGGAGTCGGCGACGCCCGCCGACTTCACCGTGCGGACCGTGCCGGCGCTGGTCGCCGAGCGGGACCCGTGGGCGGCGGCGCTGCCGGCCCCGCAGCGGCTCCCGGCCGACCTGGTCGCCGAGGGGCGGACCATCCCGGTGGCCCGGGTGCAGGCCATGCACGAGGGCAAGCGCCGTGCGAAGGCCCGCCGCGAGGCCGGTTGACCGATCGGGGTGGCCCGGGCCACCCCGGTGGGTGCCGGGCGGTGTAGGCCCCGGCACCCGGTCAGTTGGTTATGGCTTACGTGCGACCACCGCGCCGTTAGCCCCTGGTGCATCAAAGGCGATGACCCGCACGTCGGTAAACCCGGTGTCGGCCAGCCAGGTGGCGTACTCGCTGCCGGAGTAGTTCCGGCCGCCGACCGTCTCGACAATCATGTTCATTCCCATCAGCGCCGCCTCCGGCGGGCCCGTACGGTCGCTGTTGAGCAACAACTCGGACACCACGATCGCCCCGCCGGAAGGCAAGGCCGCGTAGCACTTGCCAAGTAGAGCCCGGTTCGTCGTCTCGTCCCAGTCGTGCAGGATCATGCTGAGCAGGATCACGTCGAATCCGGTTGGCAGCGCCGGCTCGGTCAGGAAGTCGCCTACGGCGGTACTGATCCGGTCGTCCAGGCCAGCTGCGCGGATCTTGCCGTCGGCGATCGGGCACACATGTGCCAGGTCGTAGACAGTGGCCCGTAGCTGCGGGTAGCGCCGGCACAACTCGATCGGAAAGGCCCCGGATCCGCCGCCGACGTCCAACAGGCGAGCGTGCGCGCCGAAGTTATACGCTTCCGCGAGGGCCCGCGCGGTGAAGATGGAGGTGGAGTACATGGCCTCCCAGAAATGGATCAGCATCTGCGGATCGCCGGTTTCGAAGAGGGAACGCTCGGTGTCGGGGTCCCAGGTCAATGGCCTGTCGGTGCGCAGCGCGTCGCCGATGCGATGCCAGGGCAGATAGGTCCGCTCGTCGCAGTAGCGCACCTGGCCGCCGAAGTAGTACCGCTGTCCTACGACCAAGAACTCCTCAGCCAGGGCTGAGTTGCGGTAGCCGTCCCCGGCCTTTTCGAGCAGGCCGAGCGACGCGCAAGCCGCGAGCAGCATATCGGCCGGTCGTTCCGCGAGGCCGAACTCGGCAGCGGCCTCTTTCACCGTGACGACTCGTCCGCCAGCCAGCCGGGTGAACAGCTCCAGATCAACAGCGACGGCGAGCGTCTTGAAACTCCAGAAACCGGTCACCAGGCGCATCAGAGGGGTGGGTGTGAGCATCTGGACATGATGCACGATTCAGCGGGTGTGAGCAGAGCGCGCGACCACCCGCGAATCGTGGACGCACAGCCGGACACACGACAACGGCCGCTGACCGAGTTTGCCCTAGTCAGCGGCCGGTCGCATCCTGCCGTTGAGCTGGGCGAACGCCAGTTGAGGCAGGCGAGAGCGGTCAACTGCCGCAGGGCA
This sequence comes from Micromonospora sp. NPDC006431, assembly GCF_042870725.1. Classification (NCBI taxonomy): domain Bacteria; kingdom Bacillati; phylum Actinomycetota; class Actinomycetes; order Micromonosporales; family Micromonosporaceae; genus Micromonospora; species Micromonospora sp. NPDC006431. Next base: position 18,351 of record NZ_JBIAHQ010000015.1, on the reverse strand, counting down.
TCCGTCACCGTTGGGCTCTCCTCTCATAACCCCGCATCAGGGGTCAACCAAACCGGGTGCAGTCCCCGCTGTTTTGATGCCCGTAAGTACCTGGGCTATTCTGCCCGCTCGGCGGATTTGAGGACTCGGGCTGCATGCGGATGGGGTGGCGCTGGTGAAGGGCTCGCGATACCGGGCACGGCAGGCCGCCGGCCCACCCCGGCGTCCTGGCTCAGTCGCCGCGCATGGTGGTGTGCATCAGTGAGAGCCGTGATCGTCGCGGCGGCGGTGGCTTTCGTATTGTCGTTGCTTGGCACACCGCTACTCATTAAGGTTCTGAACCGGCTAAAGGCTGGCCAGCCCATCAGAGACGAGTTGGCCCTCAAGTCCAATGAGGGCAAGCGCGGTACGCCGACGATGGGTGGATTGGCGTTCATCCTGGCCACGGTCATCGCATACGTGGCAGGGCACATCGCGCTACGCGGACTACCGCAGGGGCAAATGGGTCAGGTAAGCCCGACCGTCACTGGCCTGGTCCTGCTGGGCGTGTTCGTCTTTTGCGGCGCGATCGGTTTTGTCGACGACTACATGAAGGTGGTCGGAAAAAGCAGTGCAGGGCTGAGCGCAAAGGGCAAGCTGCTCGGCCAACTGCTGGTAGGCACCGTCTTCGGTGTGATTGCGACGCACTATCCGTCGTCCAACGGCGAGACGGTCGGCTCCACCAAGGTATCGTTCGTCAAAGACATTTCATGGCTGGACATCACCAAGATCGGTGCGGTCATTCTGTTCGTATTGATGGTGATGTTCATGAGTAATGCGGTCAACCTGGCCGACGGGATGGACGGTTTGGCCACCGGCGCGTCGGTATTGGTCGTCGGCGCGTACGCGATCATCGGCTACTGGCAGTACCAGCACTGGTGTGCTGACACCACCGGCTACGCGGCCAACCCGAACGCATACTGCTACTCTGTCCGCGATCCGCTCGAAGTGGCAATGATAGCCGCCGCCGTCGCCGCGGCATGCCTGGGTTTTCTGTGGTCGAACGCCTCACCGGCACGGATCTTTATGGGAGATGCTGGCGCGCTGGGCCTCGGCGGGCTGATAGCCACCTTGGCCATGGCCACCCGTACCACCCTGTTGCTGCCAATCATCGCGTTCTTGTTCGTGATCAGCTTGATGTCGGTGGTCATCCAGGTCATCTCCTTCCGCACGACCGGCAAACGAGTTTTCCGGATGTCGCCAATTCACTATCACTTCGAACTTAGCGGCTGGAGTGAAGTTAACGTCGTTGTGCGTTTCTGGATTGTTGCGGCGGTGAGTGTCGCAATCGGCCTGGGCTTGTTCTACGGCGATTTCCTTCAAAACATGCCGTGACGAACGTGCATTCTGATGCGCAGCTGCTACCCAAGGGCACGATCACCCGCGTGTGGCGGTGGGCGCGGGCCGACGTGTTCACGCCCGAGGTGCAAGCCTCACCCCTGGCGCGGACCCCGTACGACCTGCGGCACGCGGCCGTGTCGACCTGGGTGACGCAGCTCTCAGGCAGCGCATTGAGCGAGCACTAGGCCACGGCTGACCCGCCCGAAACTTGCCGCACGCATGTGGCACAGACGCCCGCCACGGACCGCTGACGGCCGGACAAGGCCGGACACATGATGAAGGCCCCTGACCGGGTTTTGCCTGGTCAGGGGCCTTTTCGTGCTGGTCAACTCTGGTGCCCCCGGCAGGATTCGAACCTGCGCCCCCGCCTCCGGAGGGCGGTGCTCTATCCCCTGAGCTACGGGGGCTCAGCGACCCGAGAAGCGTAGCAAACCCGCCTCCGGATCACCCAATCGGTATCCCCGCGCGCCGCCCGTCTCCGCAATTGCCCTGATCATGAGGTTGGCGGCAGCCGTGGAGATCATTGTCGCCGGCCACCTCATGATCACCGGAGAGGCGGCCAGGGTTAGGCGGCGGCCAGGGGGCGGCCGCAGCTGGGGAGCGGGTGCAGGACGATGCGGCGCGGCAGGCGGCGCGGCCACTCGTTGCGGGGCCACGAGCCGTCGACGATCAGATGCACGGTGCGCTCCTCGGCGCCGCTGAGCCGCAGCACGAAGTCGCGCGGGAGCGGCGGGTCGACCGATGGTGTGGTGATCATGAAGCGGACCCGGCCCCGGGAGGAGACCGCGGAGATCACGTCGGCCGCCGGCATGGTGCCGCGCAGGCGTATCCGGCCGATCCAGTAGACCTCCGCGGCGTGCTCCTGGGCGGCCCCGGTGATCGCCGGGTACTCGCTGCGCACCCAGCGCTCGACCGCGCCCACGCAGAGCCCGCAGGCCCGCTCCCGGGGCTCCCGCGGACCCAACCCCCAGGCCCGCAGGTACGCCCCGACCGTGCCGGGGTCCATCGCCAGGTCGAACCGGCGCTGGATGAGGGTGGTCAGGCTCTGTCGCGTCCAGAGCTCCTCGTCCAGGCCGAACCCGTCGGGGTGGACGCCCCGCAGCACGTCGATCAGTTCGAGTTCCTGTTCGCGGCTGAGCGTTCCCGACTCGCCCGGCCGCTGTCCGCGACGGACGGCTGCCACCGCCCCGTCACCGCCGATGGTGTGGCGTCGGCACCAACTGGTCACCGACCTGCCTGCGTCTCTGAGTGCAACCCCCACGTCTTGCGCAACGAGCCCGAATCGCAACTGGTCACGATATGTGGGGAGAAAAGTCTCCAAGGAGCACTATGGGTTGAACTCCATCAAAAAGTTATAAACGGGCATAACGGGCTGGTAGGGAGGCGGGTACGCGGAAGGGCCCGCGTCGCGAACGCGCGGGCCCTTCCGGAGCAGGCGTGCCGGTGGCTCAGCCACCGAGCCGCTTGAGCGCGGCCTGGATGTTGGTCAGATCCGTCTGCTGGGTGTTCTTCATGGTCTGCGCGACCGCCAGCACGTCCTCGTCGTGCCCCTGGTCGAGGATCCCCTGGATCATGTGGATCCCGCCCAGGTGGTGCTGCCGCATCATGGTGAGGAAGAGCAGGTCGAACTCGCGGCCCTTGGCGGCCCGCAGCTTCGCCATCTCCTCCGGCGTGGCCATGCCCGGCATCAGGCCGTTCTTGACCAGACCGGCGCCGTCCGGCATCCAGGCCATCGGCGGCTGGCCGCCGGTCGGGTCCAGGTGCCACGAGCGCAGCCAGGTCTGCATGGTGCCGATCTCGCCCTGCTGGCCGGTGGCGATGTCGACGCCGAGCTGCCGTACCTCCGGGTCCTGGCCCTGCTGGAAGGCCAGCAGCCCCATCGCCACCGCCTGCGCGTGGTGGGTGGTCATGTCCCGGGCGAAGCCCGCCTCGGCGGAGTTGTCACCCGGACGGGTGAAGGTCGGGGTGAGCAGGCCGCCCGCGTACCCGAGCAGGAGACCGACCACGACGGCGGCGGCCAGCGCCAGCACGCCGAAGCGACGCGCGGCCCCCCGGGCACCGTCATCGGTGACCGGGGCCTCGTCGAGGTCGGCGTCCGTCGTCATGGCGGCGGTCATCGCGGCGTCCTCACTGGGTCGGCTGCTCGGGCATCTGGTTGTTCAGGTTGTCCCGGGGCGTGGTGCCGGTGGCGGTGACGCCCTGGTCGCAGAGCGCGGTCGGCCCCTCGATGGAGGCGTTGACCTTCAGCGTCTTGATGAACTCGTCGATCCGGCTGTCGTCGGCGTTGTCGACCTTGAGCTGGAAGCCCCAGGCCTGCAGCGAGATCGGCTTGTCCAGCCCCTCGAACGGGCTGAGCATCAGCTTCTCCTTGCCCTCGACCTTGGCCTTGAGCTTGGCCACCTGGTCGGCCGGCAGGTCCGGGCGGTAGGTGATCCAGACCGTGCCGTGCTCCAGGCTGTGCACCGCGTGCTCGTTGGCGATCGGGGCGTCGTAGACGTCGCCCATGCAGTTCTGCCAGGCCTGGTTGTGCGGGCCGGCGACCGGCGGAAGGACGTCGTACTTGATCGGGCCCGGCTGGTGGTTGCCACCCTTGACCAGGTCCGGGTCCTTCTTGCGGTAGTCGACGACGCCCTTGATGGCGTCGGCCCGCTTCTGCCACGGCTGGGAGCCGTGGTAAACCGCCCAGGCACCCACCCCGATGATGCCGGCGGCGAGCACGCCGACCGCGACGAAGAGCGCGATCGGGCCCCAGGACCGACCCTGACTGACCTTCACCGGGGTCACCGGCTTGCGACCCTTGCCGCCGCCGGTCGGCCGCGGGTTGCCCTTGCCGGACCCGGCCTTGCCGCCGGCGGGCTTGTCGGCAGCGGCCGGCCGGCCGGCGGCCGGCTTCTTGCCGGTGCTGACCACGGTCGGACGGCGTTCCGGGCCGCCCGGGGTGCTGATGCTCATCGTGCCTCGTCAGGTCGGTCGGTCAGGGGAGCCGGCGGGTCGGTTCACATGCTGGTCGCCGCCGCGGTGCCCGAGTCTACCCCCGATAACATGGTTCGGTGACTCCCGCAGAACTCGCCGACGTAGTCCTTGCCGCAGCCCGCGCCGTCTTCGAGGACCGGGGCCTGGACGGCTCCGCGCTGCTCGCGCAGACCACCGTCGAGCGACCCCGAAACCCCGAGCACGGCGACTACGCCTCGACGCTGGCGCTGCAGCTCAGCAAGAAGGTCGGCGTACCCCCACGGGAGCTGGCCGCCGCCCTGGCCGAGCAGCTCGGTCGGGCGCCGGGGATCAAGTCGGTGGAGATCGCCGGCCCGGGCTTCCTGAACATCCGGCTCGACTCGGCCGCCGCCGGCCAGCTGGCCAAGGCCATCGTCGAGGCCGGCCCCGAGTACGGCCGCAGTGAGACCCTCGCCGGCCAGAAGATCAACCTGGAGTTCGTCTCGGCGAACCCGACCGGCCCGGTGCACATCGGCGGGGTCCGCTGGGCGGCCGTCGGCGACGCGTTGAGCCGGCTGCTCCGCGCCACCGGTGCCGACGTCGGCACCGAGTACTACTTCAACGACGCCGGCTCCCAAATCGACCGGTTCGCCCGCTCGCTGCTCGCCGCCGCCAAGGGCGAGCCGACGCCGGAGGACGGCTACGGCGGCGCGTACCTCGCCGAGATCGCGGACGAGGTGTGCCGGCGTCGGCCGGAGGCCCGGGAGCTGGACGACGCCGCCGCCCAGGAGGTGTTCCGGGTCGAGGGCGTCCAGCTGATGTTCGAGGAGATCAAGGCGTCGCTGCGCGACTTCGGCGTCGAGTTCGACACCTACTTCAACGAGAAGGACCTGCACGACCGGGGCGAGCTGGACAAGGCACTGGCCCGGCTGCGCGAGCAGGGGCACGTCTACGAGGCCGAGGGCGCCACCTGGCTGCGCACCACCGACTTCGGCGACGACAAGGACCGGGTGCTGCGCAAGTCCAACGGCGAGTGGACCTACTTCGCCGCCGACTGCGCCTACTACCTGGACAAGCGTGAGCGCGGCTTCGAGCGCGTCGTGATCATGCTGGGCGCCGACCACCACGGTTACATCGGCCGGATGAAGGCCATGGCCGCCTGTTTCGGCGACGACCCGGACCGCAACCTGGAGATCCTCATCGGCCAGCTGGTCAACCTGGTCCGCGACGGGCAGCCGGTGCGGATGAGCAAGCGGGCCGGCACGGTTGTCACCCTGGAGGACCTGGTCGACGCGATCGGCGTGGACGCCGCCCGGTACGCGCTGGCCCGCTACTCGGCCGACTCGCCCATCGACATCGACGTGGAGCTGTGGACCCGGGCCAAGAACGACAACCCGGTCTACTACGTGCAGTACGTGGGCGCGCGGACCGCCGGCATCTCCCGGCAGGCCGCCGAGGCGGGGCTGACCCGGGGCGCGGCGGCGGACTTCCGCCCCGAACTGCTCAGCCACGAGAAGGAGCACGAGCTGCTCAAGGCCCTCGCCGGGTTCCCGGCCGTGGTGGCCACCGCCGCGGAACTGCGCCAGCCGCACCGGCTCGCGCACTACCTGGAGCGCGAGGTGGCCCCGGCGTTCCACCGGTTCTACGACCAGTGCCGGGTCACCCCGCAGGGCGACGAGGAGATCACCGACACCCACCGGGCCCGGCTCTGGCTCAACGACGCCACCCGCGTGGTCATCGCCAACGGCCTGCAGCTGCTCGGCGTCTCCGCCCCGGAAAGGATGTAGCCCCATGCGCGCGCACGAGGCCGGTGCCCTGCACGGCGACATCGGCAACCGCGGGCCGGCCTGGCTGCGTACCCCGGTCGACGTCAACGCCCTGGTGCCGCAGCTGTGGCCGCGCCACGTGGCGCGCGGGGCGGGCGGCGCGCTGGAGGTCGCCGGCCTGGACGTCCGCGACCTGGCCGCCGAGTTCGGCACCGCGGTGTACGTGCTGGACGAGGACGACCTGCGCTCCCGCTGCCGCGAGTTCCGGGACGCCTTCCCGGACGCCGACGTCTACTACGCCGGCAAGGCCTTCCTCTGCCGCGCGGTGGTCCGCATGATCGCCGAGGAGGGCCTCTTCCTCGACGTCTGCACCGGCGGCGAGCTGGCCACCGCGCTGTCGGCGGGGATGCCGGCGGAGCGGATCGGCTTCCACGGCAACAACAAGTCGGTGGCCGAGCTGACCCGGGCGGTGGACGCCGGGGTGGGCCGGATCATCGTCGACTCGTTCGCCGAGATCGACCGGCTCACCGCGCTCGCCCGCGAGCGTGGGGTACGCCCCAAGGTGCTGGTCCGGGTCACCGTCGGCGTGGAGGCGCACACCCACGAGTTCATCGCCACCGCGCACGAGGACCAGAAGTTCGGCTTCTCGCTCGCCGGCGGGGCGGCTGCGGCGGCCGCCTTCAAGATCCTCGACGAGGGCGTGCTGGAGCTGCGCGGGCTGCACTCGCACATCGGGTCGCAGATCTTCGACGCCAGCGGCTTCGAGGTATCCGCCCGTCGGGTGCTCGGCCTGCAGGCGCAGATCCGCGACGCCCGCGGGGTGGAGCTGCCCGAGCTGGACCTGGGCGGCGGGTTCGGCATCGCGTACACCACGCAGGACGACCCGGCCGCGCCGAGCGACCTGGCCAAGCGGCTGCGCAAGATCGTCGACGCCGAGTGCTTCGCCGAGAAGCTGCGGGTGCCGCACCTGTCCATCGAGCCGGGCCGGGCCATCGTCGGTCCCGCCGTGTTCACCCTCTACGAGGTCGGCACGGTCAAGTCCGTGCCGCTGGGCACTGGCGGCGACGGTCATCGTGCCTACGTGAGCGTGGACGGCGGGATGAGCGACAACATCCGCACCGCGCTCTACGACGCGTCCTACTCGGCGACGGTGGCGAACCGGGCCTCGGCGGCGGAACCGCTGCTCGCCCGCGTGGTGGGAAAGCATTGTGAGTCCGGGGACATCGTGGTGAAGGATGAATTCCTGCCCGCTGACGTGCAGCCCGGAGATCTTGTCGCGGTGCCCGGCACCGGGGCGTACTGCCGGAGCATGGCCAGCAACTACAACCATGTCCCGCGGCCCCCGGTCGTCGCCGTCCGCGGCGGTCGGGCCCGGCTGATCGTCCGCCGGGAGACCGAAGCGGACCTGCTCGCATTGGATGTCGGATGACCTCACCCGTTCGCTTGGCGCTGCTCGGCTGCGGCACGGTCGGCAGCGACGTGGTGCGGCTGCTGCACGAGCAGTCGGCCGACCTCGCCGCCCGGATCGGTGCCCCGCTGGAGATCGCCGGCATCGCCGTACGCCGGCTCGGCCGGGACCGCGGCGACCTGCCGGTCGACCCCGCCCTGTTCACCACGGACCCGCTCGGGCTGATCAAGCGGGACGACGTGGATGTCGTGGTGGAGGTCGTCGGCGGCATCGAGCCGGCCCGGAGCTGGCTCGTCGAGGCACTGCGCGCGGGCAAGAGCGTGGTCACGGCCAACAAGGCGCTGCTCGCCGAGGACGGCGCCGCGCTGCACGACGCCGCCGCCGAGGGCGGCGCCGACCTCTACTACGAGGCGAGCGTCGCCGGGGCCATCCCGCTGCTGCGCCCGCTGCGCGAGTCGCTGCACGGGGACCGGATCAACCGGGTCACCGGCATCGTCAACGGCACCACCAACTTCATCCTCTCCGCCATGGACGCCACCGGCGCCGGTTTCGCCGAGGCGCTGGAGGAGGCCACCGAGCTGGGGTACGCGGAGGCGGACCCGACGGCCGACGTGGAGGGCTTCGACGCCGCCGCCAAGGCCGCCATCCTCGCCTCCCTGGCGTTCCACACCCGGGTCACCGCGGCCGACGTGCACCGGGAAGGCATCACCGAGGTGACCGCCGCCGACGTGGCCAGCGCCAAGGCGATGGGCTGCACCATCAAGCTGCTCTGCATCGCCGCCCGGGGCTCCGACGCGCAGGGTCGCGAGACGGTCAGCGTCCGGGTGCACCCGGCGATGATCCCGCTGACCCACCCCCTGGCCAGCGTCGGCGACGCGTTCAACGCGGTCTTCGTCGAGGCGGAGGCGGCCGGGCAGCTGATGTTCTACGGCCGGGGCGCCGGCGGCGCGCCGACCGCCAGCGCGGTGCTCGGCGACCTGGTGGCGGTGGCCCGCAACCGCCTCGCCGGGGTGCACGCGCCCAGCGAGTCGGCGTACGCGGACCTGTCGGTGCGGCCGATGGGGGAGGCGCTCACCCGCTACCACATCAGCCTCGACGTGACCGACCGGCCGGGTGTGCTGGCGGCCGTGGCCGGGGTGTTCGCCCGGCACGAGGTCTCCATCGCCACCGTCCGGCAGGGCCCGGCGGGTGGCGGCGCGGCCGGCGGAGGCGCGGACGCCGAACTGGTCATCGTCACCCACGTCGCGCCGGACGCCGCGCTCGCGGCCACTGTCCGGGAGTTGCGTGGGCTGGCGATCGTCCGCTCGGTGACCAGCGTGCTGCGGGTCGAGGGCGGGGCGTAGCTCCCGTCCCGCCTGATGGTTAACCCCAGGTGTGCCGGCGGCCGGTCCGAAAGGCTGGTTCACGCTGGTAGAAGCCCTGATGTGGCGGGGCGGTCGAGGCGAGGAGAGCGACATGTGGCGGGGTCTGATCGAGACGTACCGGGACCGGCTGCCGGTCACCGACGCCACCCCGGTCGTCACCCTGCACGAGGGGAACACCCCGCTGCTGCCGGCGCCGGTGCTCTCCGCTCGGATCGGCGCCGACGTCTGGCTGAAGGTGGAGGGGGCCAACCCCACCGGCTCCTTCAAGGACCGGGGCATGACGGTCGCCGTCTCCAAGGCCGTCGAGGCCGGTGACAAGGCGATCATCTGCGCCTCCACCGGCAACACCAGCGCCTCCGCCGCGGCGTACGCGGCCCGCGCGGGGATCACCTGCGCGGTGCTGGTGCCACAGGGCAAGATCGCGCTGGGCAAGCTGGCCCAGGCGCTGGTGCACGGCACCAGGCTGCTCCAGGTGCAGGGCAACTTCGACGACTGCCTGGCGCTGGCCGGCAAGCTCGCCCAGGACTACCCGGTCGCCCTGGTCAACTCGGTCAACATCGACCGGCTGCATGGGCAGAAGACCGCCGCGTTCGAGATCGTCGAGGCGCTGGGCGACGCGCCGGACATCCACTGCCTGCCGGTCGGCAACGCCGGCAACATCTCCGCCTACTGGATGGGCTACTCGGAGGACGTGGCGGCCGGCAACGCCACGAAGGCGCCGAAGATGTACGGCTTCCAGGCGGCCGGTGCGGCCCCCATCGTCACCGGGCAGGTGGTGCCGGAGCCGTCGACCATCGCCACCGCCATCCGGATCGGCAACCCGGCGAGCTGGACCAAGGCGGTCGACGCCCGGGACGCCTCCGGCGGCCTGATCTCGGCGGTCACCGACCGGGAGATCCTGTCGGCGTACCGGCTGCTGGCCCGCGAGGTGGGCGTGTTCGTCGAGCTGGGCAGCGCGGCCAGCGTGGCCGGTCTGCTCCAGCAGGGCGCCGCGGGCCGGGTGCCGGCCGGGTCCACCGTGGTCTGCACGGTCACCGGCCACGGCCTCAAGGACCCGGAGTGGGCCATCTCCACCGCCCCCGCCCCGGTGACCATCGCCAACGACCCCCTGGCCGCCGCCCGTTCCCTAGACCTGGCCTGACCCACCCCGCCCCACCACCCCCCTCCGCCGTGCGCCGTGCGCGCGGCCGCCGGCGTTGACCAAGAGGTTTGCGTCAGGATCGCCCCGGTTCCTGGCCAAAACTTCTTGATCAACAGGGTGTCGGACGGGGTGGGTGGGTGCGGAGTGGACGGAGGGGGTGGGGCAGACTTTGGGCACCCGCAGACCCCATTCCAGGAGTGAGCCACGCCGATGTCGCTGCTCGCCAGATTCAGCCTCGCCAACCGAGGGCTGATCGCCCTCATCGCGCTGGTGACCGCGGCGTTCGGGGCGTTCGCCGTACCATCGCTGAAGCAGCAGCTCCTGCCGTCGCTGGAGTTCCCCGCCGCGTTCATCGTGGCGGCGTACCCGGGCGCCGCGCCGGAGATCGTCGAGTCCCAGGTCACCGAGCCGATCGAGAACAGCCTGCAGGGCATCCCGGGGCTGGAGAAGGTCACCTCGACCTCCCGCGAGGGCTCCACCACCGTCCAGGTGCAGTACGCGTTCGGCACCGATCTGGACGACGTGGTCAACAAGATGCAGACCGCGTTGAACCGCATCGACGGGCAGCTGCCCCAGGGGGTGGATCCGCAGGTCATCGCCGGCAGCACCGACGATCTGCCCGCCGTGGTGGTGGCCGCGACCGGCGGCGACGACGAGCAGGCGCTGGCGGAGCAGCTGCGCCGCACCGTCGTACCCGAGCTGGAGGGACTGGACGGGGTCCGGACGGTCGCGGTGACCGGCACCCGCGACCCGGTCGTGCTGGTCACCCCCGACCCGGTGAAGCTGGCCGCGGCGCGGCTGGCCCCCACCGCGATCGGCCAGGCGCTCAAGACCAACGGCGTCGCGGTGCCGGCCGGCGCGGTGGCCGACGGCAGCCGATCGCTGCCGGTCCAGGTCGGCACCCCGATCCGGACCGTGGACGACCTGCGTGGCATCGTGCTCACCACCGCCCCCGCCGCCCCGGTACGCCTCGGCGACGTGGCCCGGGTGGAGCAGCAGCTCGCCCCGGCCACCGGGTTCACCCGGACCAACGGCAAGCCCAGCCTCGGCATCGCCGTCACCGCCACCCCGGACGGCAACGCGGTCCGGATCTCGCACGAGATCCGGGACCGGCTCGACGCGCTCTCGGCCGCCTCCGGCGCCGCGCTCACCGTGGTCTTCGACCAGGCCCCGTTCGTCGAGCGGTCCATCGAGAGCCTCACCACCGAGGGCCTGCTCGGGCTGCTGATGGCGGTGGTGGTGATCCTGGTCTTCCTGCTCTCGATCCGCTCCACCGCGGTCACCGCGGTCTCCATCCCGCTGTCGGTGCTGGTCGCGCTGATCGTGCTCTGGGCCGGCGACCACTCGCTCAACCTGCTCACCCTCGGCGCGCTGACCATCGCCGTCGGTCGGGTCGTCGACGACTCCATCGTGGTGCTCGAGAACATCAAGCGGCACCTGGAGTACGGCGAGCCGAAGCGGGACGCCATCCTCGGCGCGGTCCGCGAGGTGGCCGGCGCGGTGACCGCCTCGACGCTCACCACGGTCGCCGTCTTCGCGCCGATCGCGCTGGTGGGCGGCTTCGTCGGGCAGCTCTTCGCACCGTTCGCGATCACCGTGACGGTGGCCCTGCTCGCCTCGCTGCTGGTCTCGCTGACCGTGATCCCGGTGCTGGCGTACTGGTTCCTGAAGCCGGGCCGCGGCGGGGCGGACGACGCCGCAGCCCGGCGGGCGGCCGAGGAGAAGGAGCTGCGCAGCCCGCTGCAGCGGGCGTACCTGCCGGCCATCGGGTTTGCCACCCGCTCCTGGGGCACCCGCTGGGCCACCGTGGGGCTGGGCCTGCTGGTGCTGCTCGGCACGTTCGGCCTGGCCCAGAAGCTGGAGACCAACTTCCTGGACGATTCCGGCCAGGACACCCTGGCCATCCGGCAGGAGCTGCCGGCGGGCACCGGGCTGACCGGCACCGACCAGGCCGCCGCGCGGGTCGAGGAGGTGCTCCGGGGTACGCCGGGGGTGAAGACGTACCAGGTCAGCGCGGGCGGCACGGACAGTCCGTGGGCGGGTGGCGGTGGCAACAACACCGCCTCCTACTCGGTGGCGCTCACCGAGGACACCGACGCCGCGAAGGTCCGGCGCACCCTCCGCGAGGAGTTCGACGCCCTCGGCCCGGAGGTGGGTGAGCTGAGCTTCGGCGCCGGACAGAGCGGCGCCTCCGCCAGCCAGCTCGAGGTGGTCGTGCAGGCCGCCGATCAGGAGGCCCTGACCCGGGCCGCCGAGGCCGTCCGGGACTCGATGGCCGGTACGCCGGGTGTCGACGACGTCGCCACCGGCCTCGCCGCCCGGGTGACCCGGGTCGAGGTGACCGTGGACCGGGTCGCCGCGGCGCGGGCCGGGCTCACCGAGGCGGCCGTCGGGCAGCTCGTCGCACAGGCGTACCGGGGTGCCCCGCTGGGCCAGGTCACGCTGGACGGCCGGCCGCTGAACGTGGTGCTCAGCACCGGGGCCCGGCCGCCGCTGAGCGTGGCCGACCTGCGGGCGCTGCCGGTGGGCCCGGTCAAGCTGGACGACATCGCCGACGTCAACCAGGTCGAGGGCCCGCAGCAGGTGACCCGGATCGACGGCGAGCGGAGCGTCTCGGTCACCGGCACGGCAACCGGCTCCGACCTCGGCGCCACCACCCAGGAGTTGCAGAAGCGGCTGGACGCGCTGGACGTGCCGGGGGCGACGTTCGCCATCGGCGGGGTGAGCGCCGACCAGAAGGACGCCTTCGCCGACCTGGGGCTGGCCGTCCTGGCCGCGATCGCGATCGTCTTCCTGATCATGGTCGGTACGTTCCGCAGCCTGACCCAGGCGCTGATCCTGCTGGTCTCCGTCCCGTTCGCGGCCACCGGGGCGATCGCGCTGCTGCTGGCCACCGGGACGCCGCTGGGCGTACCGGCGCTGATCGGCGTGCTCATGCTGGTCGGCATCGTGGTGACCAACGCGATCGTGCTGCTCGACCTGATCAACCAGTACCGGGCCCGGGGGATGGGCGTGACCGAGGCGGTGGTCGAGGGCGGCCGCCGACGGCTGCGCCCGATCCTGATGACCGCGGTCGCCACGGTGTTCGCGCTGCTCCCGATGGCCTTCGGTCTCACCGGCGAGGGTGGCTTCATCTCCCGGCCGCTGGCGGTCGTGGTGATCGGCGGCCTGATCAGCTCGACGCTGCTGACGCTGATCCTGGTGCCGGCCCTCTACACCATGGTGGAACGCGCCAAGGAGTCGCTGCGTGCACTTCGGGCCCGCCGCCGGGGCGCACCGGAGCCGGTGCGGGCGCCGGTCCTGGCGACCGTCGGCGGTGGCGAGCCGCCGGCCGAGCCCGCCGCACCGGCGCCGGCCCGGCCGGCCCCGTCGGCCGCGCTGCTCGACGGTACGGACCAGTTCGAGGTGCTCCGGCTCCCGAAGAGCCGGCGTTCCCCCCTCCCACCCGCCGACTGACCCCACCCGCCACCCCCGCCCCGGCGGGTTGCGGGCAAATTCCCGGAAAGAGTGGCCTTTCCGCCTCGGCTGGCCACTCTTTCCGCGAAAGGGCCCCTCCAACGCCCCCGCGAAGGGAGGAGGGACCACTCTTTTCGGGGAAGCGGGCGCTTCGTGGCGGACGGCGGCGCGAGGGCACCGTGGGCGGCGACGCCAGGTTGTACCGTGGGTGAGTTGACACCTACTGCGCGTCGTCGGCTCGCTGTCGCGGATGGCCGGCCGGAGCGAGGGCGGGGCCATGGCGGACGGCGTGGGCCGGTGGGACAGGCGGGCGGTGCTGCGTCGCACCGCGCTGCTGGCCGGGGGCGCCGCGCTGGGCGCCGCCGCGACCTCGCAGACCACCTGGATCGCCGACCGCCGGCTCCCGATCGCCGGCGGGCCGGCCAGCGCCACCGTGGGCAGCCGCCACCAGGAGGTCGGCTCGGGCACGGTCGAGGTCGCCTGGGGCGTACGCACCACCGAGCGCCTGCTCGCCCTCACCTTCGACGACGGGCCGCTGCCACAGTGGACGCCGATGGTGCTGGACACCCTGGAGAAGTACGCCGTCCCGGCCACCTTCTTCCTGGTCGGTGTCCGGGCCCGGGAGCACGCCGCCCTGGTCCGGGGCCGGCTGGGGCGGCACGAGGTGGGCAATCACAGCTGGGCCCACCACGACCTGGCCCGGATGGACGCCCACGCCGCGTACGACGACCTCCGGCGCAGCCACGAGGCCATCACCGAGGCCACCGGGGTCGCGCCCCGCCTGATCCGCCCGCCCTGGGGGCACCTGGGTGGGGCGGTGCTGCACGCCGCCGCCCGGCTGGACTACCGGCTGGTGCTGTGGACGTTGCAGATGGTCGAGGGGGAGTTTCCCGACGACCCGGCCGGGCACGCCCGGCGAATCGTCGCCGACGTGCAGCCCGGCACCATCCTGCTCGGCCATGACGTGGGCACGGAGCGGCGGCTGGTCGCGCTGCGCGGCCTGCCCGACATGATCACCGGGCTGCGGGCCCGCGGCTACACCTTCGTGACCGTCTCCCAGCTGCTCCGCCACGCCGCCGTGGTCTGACCGGCCCGGTAGTGTGCCGGCGTGTCACCCACCGTCTCGGTCCTGGTCCGCAATCGCGACTTCCGCAACCTCTTCCTCGCCGAGCTGGTGGTGTTCGGCGCCGACTGGTTCGTCATGGTGCCGCTGCTGGTGCTTCTGCCGAAGCTGACCGGCAGCGGAGTGTGGGGGGCGCTGGTGCTCGCCGTGGACACCGGCACGCTGGCGCTGCTGCTGCCGTACACCGGCACCATCGCCGACCGGTTCGACCGGCGGAAGACCATGATCGCGGCTAACCTCGCCGCGCTGGCCGGCGTCCTGCTGCTGCTCGGCGTCCGCAGCCCCCGGACGGCCTGGCTGGCCCTGGTGGCGATCGCGGCCGTGGCGGTGGCGAAGGCGTTCTACTCGCCGGCCGCCCAGGCCGCCCTGCCCAACGTGCTCGACCCGGCGGATCTGGCCGCCGGCAACGCCGTGGCCGGCTCCGCCTGGGGCACCATGACGGTCGTCGGCGCCTCGCTCGGCGGCATGCTCAGCGCGGCCGCCGGCGCGTACGTCAGCTTCTGGGTGGCGGCGGGGAGCCTGGTGGTGGCGGCGGGCCTGGCCGCGCTGATCCGCCGGCCGTTGCAGACCCCCCGCGACCCGGCGCTGGCACCCACCCGCACCTGGGCGGCGATCCGCGAGGCGCTGCGCTACATCGCGCACCGGCCGCGCGTGCTCGGCCTGGTCACCGTCAAGTCGGCGGTCGGCCTGGGCAACGGCGTGCTGACCGTCTTCCCGCTGCTCGCCGGGGTGTACGGGGTCGGGGCGGTCGGCACCGGACTGCTCTTCGCCGCCCGGGGCGCCGGGGCCCTGGTCGGCCCGATCCTGATGCGCCGGGTGCTCGCCAACCGGGCCTGGCTGCTCACCGGCCTGGCGCTGTCCATGTCCCTCTACGGCCTGGCCTACCTCGGGGTGTCGGTGGTCGCCTGGTTCCCGCTGGTGCTGGTGCTGGTCTTCCTGGCCCACCTCGGCGGCGGCAGCAACTGGGTGCTGTCCAACTACGCCCTCCAGGGTGAGGTGCCGGACCACCTGCGGGGGCGGGTCTTCGCCACCGACATGATGCTGGCGACGCTGGCCATCTCGGTCAGCCAGCTGGCCGTCGCCCTGGTGGTCGACACGGTGAGCGAGCGGACCGTGCTGGCCGGCTGCGGTCTGGTCACCGTGGTCTACGCGCTGGGCTGGCGGCTGGCCACCCGGCGGCTCTCGCTCACCGATCCGGCGGAGGAGCCCTGTGCCAGCCGCGCGTCCTGACCCGCGCCGGCCCGCACCGTGCGCGCGGCGGCGTCGCCCACGCGCCATCCGGGCTGCTAGCCGCCCACGACCGACGCCGGCTTCGCCGAGCGTGGGACGCATCCCACGGTCCGGGCGAATCGGCGGGCTGTCGGTGTCGGGTCCTAGCATGAGCCGGTGCCGATGACTCTCGCCTCCGGTCCCGTGCGGGTCCGGGTGCCCGCGACCAGCGCGAACCTGGGGCCGGGCTTCGACTCGCTCGGGCTGGCCCTGGGGCTGTACGACGACGTGGCGGCCGAGGTGACCGCCGGTGGGGTCCGGGTGGCGGTGACCGGAGAGGGTGCCGGCGAGCTGCCGGACGGCGACCAGCACCTGGTGGTGGTGGCCATGCGGGCCACCTGCGACGTGCTGGGCACGCAGCCGCCGGGGCTGGCCCTGGAGTGCGTCAACCGGATCCCGCAGGCCCGGGGCCTCGGTTCGTCCTCGGCGGCCATCGTCGCCGGGGTGCTGCTGGCCCGGGCGCTGGCCGATGACGGCGCGGCGCTGCTGGACGACGTCGCCGCGCTCCGGCTGGCCGCCGAGATCGAGGGCCACCCCGACAACGTCGCGCCCTGCCTGCTCGGTGGCTTCACCGTCGCCTGGACCGAGCCGGCCGGTGCCCGGGCGGTGTCGCTGCCCGTGGCGGAGGGCGTCCGCCCGACCGTCTTCGTGCCCGGCGAGCGCGGCCTGACCGCCGTCGCCCGGGCCGCGCTGCCGGCCACCGTGCCGCACGCCGACGCGGCCCTGACCGCCGGACGCGCGGCCCTGCTGGTGCACGCGCTGACCACCGATCCGGCGCTGCTGCTGCCGGCCACGGTCGACCGGCTGCACCAGGACTACCGCGCCGAGGGGATGCCGGGGACGGCAGCCCTGGTCGCCGCCCTGCGTGAGGCGGATGTGGCAGCTGTGGTCAGTGGGGCGGGCCCGACCGTCCTGGCGTTGACCGAGGTGCCGGCGGGGTTCGACGCGGGAACAGATTGGCAGCGCTGGGAGTTGCCGATAGATGTCAGCGGTGCCCGGGTCACCCGGGGTAGACTTGGACACGCCGAGCGGGACCCTGTTGCCGCAGGTCGGAAGAGTTGATTACGCTCTAGACTCAGCACAGCCGCGAAGCACGCGATCTCCTGCGGGGCGGCGCACCCCCGAAGCTCTCGGCGGTCAGCCCGTCACCCCTGCCAAAGGCCTACGCCGCACCGCAGTTTCCACAGGTCGCCGCAGACGGCGAGACCTGCTCACCGACGCTGGTGAGTCGGGAAACCGACCGGCTGCTGTGTCACAGACTCCCGCGACGCGTCCATGCGAGGCGGGTGCACCGAGGCCGCCCGGCCACCTGGTTTCGACTCCGGGCAGCCCCGGCCTATCGAGGGAAGGAATCCATTGAGCGACACCACCGACGTGACGTCGGATGTTTCCAACGTCGCTGGCGATGCCACCGCCGCCGCTCCCACTCGCCGTCGGCGCAGCGGAACCGGCCTGTCGGCGATGCTGCTGCCTGAGCTTCAGAGCCTGGCCGCGTCGCTCGGCATCTCCGGTACGGCTCGCATGCGCAAGGGCGAGCTGATCAGCGCGATCACCGAGCGGCAGGGCGGCGCCGCCGCCGGCACCCCTCGACCGCGGGCCGAGGTCGCGGCCGCAGCCGCTCCGGCCCGGGAAGAGGTGCACGCCGAGGTCCGTGAGGAGCGGGCCGAGACCGAGCGCCGCCCGGCCGAGCAGGCGCCGGCCGCCGAGGTGACCGAGGGTCGTACCCGGACCCGGCGTGGCCGGGCCGCCGCGACCGCCGAGGCGCGTCCGGCCGAGCCGCGTGCCGAGGAGGCCCCGGCCGAGACCGGTGAGCGCGCCGAGCGCGGCGAGGGCCGCGGCCGGGAGCGTGGCGCCGAGCGGGCCGAGCGCCCTGAGCGTGGCGAGCGCGCCGAGCGTGGCGAGCGCGCCGAGCGGGCCGAGCGCCCTGAGCGTGGCGAGCGGGCCGAGCGCCCTGAGCGTGGCGAGCGGGCCGAGCGCCCTGAGCGTGGCGAGCGGGCCGAGCGTGGCGAGCGGGCCGAGCGTGGCGAGCGGGCCGAGCGTGGCGAGCGGGCCGAGCGTGGCGAGCGCAACGACCGTGGCCAGCGCGCCGAGCGCGACAACGACGGCGACGAGGACGGCGAGGGCGGCCGGCGCGGCCGGCGCAGCCGGTTCCGTGACCGCCGGCGGGGCCGCGGTGAGCGGGCCGAGGGCGGCGAGGGCGGCGGCCGCGAGCCGCAGGTCGGCGAGGACGACGTGCTCGTCCCGGTCGCCGGCATCATCGACGTGCTCGACAACTACGCCTTCGTCCGGACCACCGGCTACCTGGCCGGCCCGAACGACGTGTACGTCTCGATGTCCCAGATCAAGAAGTACGGCCTGCGCCGCGGTGACGCCATCACCGGCGCCGTGCGGGCCGCGCGGGACGGCGAGCAGCGGCGCGACAAGTACAACCCGCTGGTCCGGCTGGACACCATCAACGGGATGGAGCCGGATGAGGCGAAGCGCCGGCCGGAGTTCTACAAGCTCACTCCGCTGTACCCGCAGGAGCGGCTGCG